>SKSS01000111.1 GCA_007122875.1 Salinarchaeum sp.
GACTCCCGTTCTGGCCGAAACTACTCGGCAGGCGAATACTCGCCGTTCACGTTCAGCGTCCCCGACTTCAGGGCGAGGTGACGTGTCGCCCCTCCGTGCGGAGACTTTTGCCCCGCACGGATTTCCAATGTGATTTACGCGATTCCTCCCCGCCGTAAACGGCGGGGTTTCCTCGCTGACTAAAGATGAGCTCTTTTGCTCTTGTGAAGTAGATTGTTGATATCGCGCCGTATTTCCCGGCGGAACCACGTGACTGAAGATTGGAACGGTAGCGACGGCGATGAGCGCAGGCTGTCTTTCCCTGGAGGAATCCAGACAAGCGCCAGAGGGGAGTCGGTTCGAACCCCGACGGTGTGAGCGGCTCTTTTGACAAATTGTTCAAAGACAGCTTCGACTTCGCGCACCGACTCCGACAGTCGCTCTGAAGGTACACCGGGGAAGCACCCGGACAAGCCCCAGCCGACGCCGAAAATCGCGCCACCCATCTCCGACCTGAAGCGTGTCAGAAGGGGTCGTTATCACGCTTGGCCCCGTAACATCTCGTATGACCACCACCAGCGGTGCCTGGTCCGAACCGCGTCTCGAAGCGTTTCTCGAGGAGGCTCGGATTCCAATCCGCATCGCAACGCAACGAAGAGACGGGTCGCTGTGGATGGTCGCGTTGTGGTACCGGTACCGGAACGGCTCGTTCGAGTGTGCAACGGGGGCAAACGCACACATCGTACGATTCCTCACGGATGATCCCCAGGTCGCGTTCGACATCTCGACGAACGACCCGCCGTATCGCGGCGTCAGGGGGAACGGCACCGCCACGGTGGCGGCCGATCAGGAGAAGACGACGCTGCGAGTCCTTATCGAACGCTACCTCGGGGACACCGAATCTCCCCTCGCCGAGTGGCTGCTGAGCGACGCACGCGAGGAGGTTCGCATCCGGATCGACCCGGACGAGATGTACAGCTGGGACTACGCCGACAGAATGCAGGAAAATCGCGATCCGTAAAAACGAAATTCCTGTCCCGTGATACCCGTGCTGACTGCCGCTACGCTGTCACGGGATCGGAGACGAAGCCGCAAAACGATTCTCACAACTGAAGCGCCCAAAAACGACGGTCAATCGGCTCCCGCGGGTGTCGTTTCCTGCCGTGCGCGCCGACTCCGCCAGATACCCTGGAGATACGCCCCGGCGAACATGCCCGCAATCGCCCAGAGGATTGTCACGTTGCCGACGCCGAGGCTGGCGTAGGCCGCGCCGGGGCAGATCCCCGAGAGGCCCCAGCCGACGCCGAAGATCGACCCGCCGATCAGGACGTTGCGGTCGAACGATTTCAGCCGGCGTCCGTAGGTGTCGCCCGTGAGGGGCGCGCGGTCGCGCAGTCGTGGGACGAGCGCGAACGCGAGCCCGGTGACGACTGCGGCCCCGCCCATCACGAACAGGAGGCCGAAGTCCTCGAACTGGAGGAAGTTCAGGACGACCTCGGGGCGGGCCATGTGGGAAAAGCCCAGACCGAACCCGAAGATCAGGCCGCCGACGAAGATCAGCGGCATGAACAGGGGGTGGCGTCCGTTCATGGTGTCACCTGTAGAGCCATCACGATCTGGGCGGTCACGATCGCGACCAGCAGGAACGTGATCACGCCGATGATAGAGGTCTTCGAGGCCGAGCCGACGCCACAGACGCCGTGGCCCGACGTACAGCCCTTGCCGATCCGGGTGCCGATCCCGACCAGCAGGCCGCCCAGCAGCAGCCGCCAGGGCTGGACATCGGTCAGCCAAAGCGTAACTCCGCCGACCTCGCGCAGCTGGCCGGTCGTCCCCGGCTGGTAGAGTCCGCTGGAAACGAGCCCGGACTGGAAGGTCAACGCGTAGACGAACGCGCCCGCGACGATCCCCAACGTGAACACGATCCGCCAGTCCCGTGAGGCGCGGTACTGCTGGAACCGCTCCAGCTCGGAGACGTACGACAGCGTCGACTCGAGGAACGTGCTCGCACCGGCGGCAATGCCGGTGCCCAGGTAGATCACCACGGCCCCAAGCCCGACGAGTAGACCCCCGACGGCGTAGCGGCTGATCCCGGCGGGAAACAACGTCTCGTACAGCGTGGGTGTGAAGAGTTCAGGTCCCATTCGTCAGGTGAGTGGCTGCGTTAGTCACCGGCCAGCGACTCCTGGCTGGCGGCGCAGTTGTTCGGACCGAGTTCGAGTTCGAATGCCTCCTCGTCGTCGGCCTCCTGCTGGCCGAGGTTCGTCGGGATGATGTCCTCGTAGTTGGCCGGACGGGGCGGCATGTCCGAGAGGATGAGGTCGACGAATTCGTCTTTGTCCATCGTTAGCGCGTCCATCTCGTCGACGAGCTGGCCGATCGGTGCCGTGTACGTGCCGTCCTCGGCGGGTTCGGCAGCGTCACTGAAGTGGGCGCCGCCGATGAGCGTCTCGTCCGGCAGGGTCAGCACCCGTTCCTGGAGGCTCTCGTAAAGCTGGGCGGCCGCCTCGGGAGCGCCGTCGTCGCCCTCTTCGAGGTCGGGCCGGGCGACGCTCTCGACGAACAGGCCGTCGCCGGTCGCCAGCAGTGAGTCGTCGATCAGGTACGAGGTCATCCCGGAGGTGTGTCCGGGCGTGTACACCGTCTCGATGGTGGCGTCGCCGACCTGGAACTCGTCGCCGTCCTCGGCCAGCGTCAACTCGTCGGCGTAGGTGACCCCGCGCCCGACCGACGCCTCCGGGATGACGCCCTCGACGCCCTCCGCGTCAAGAGCGCGCACGCCCGAGATGTGGTCGGCGTGGATGTGGGTGTCGATGGCGTATGTTAGCTCAACACCGAGTTCCGCGGCGTCTTCGAGGTACCGATCCGTGAACGCCCGAAGCGGGTCGATGACTGCGGCTTCCCCGTCGTCGTAGACGAAGTAGCCCAGACAGCCCGAGGAGGGACGCTGATACTGCAGGAGGGTGCCCCTCCCATCGTAGCGCTCGACCTCGACGGTCTCGTAGATGCGGGCCCAACCGTTCATCCCCTCGTCGAGGTGGTTCACCTCGTAGTCGCGTTCCTTCAATTTGCCCGCGACGTACTCGCTGGCCCCGCCTTTTGCACAGAGAACGGTTACCTCGCGGTTGTCGGGAATGTCGACGAGCACGTCGTCGTCGATCTCTTCATCTAGGAACTCGAAGTACGGAACGTTGATCGACTCGACAGTCTCGCCCTCGATGCGCCACTCCTCGTAGTCGGTCTCCATCCGGGCGTCGAGGATCGTCACCTCGTTGCCGTCGTCGATTCGTCCTTTCAGCGCCTCCGGCGTAACCGTCTCGACTGAAACGTCAGGTGTGGGAAAGTCGTCTGGATCCATGTGATGCAGTCGGTCGTACCCACCATAGCCACTTAAGGATTTTCATGATATTCCGATTTCTCTGAAATACTGTCTTCGAGTTCCCGGCGTGTATCTCCTTCCGGTATCTCCACATTCGGGCGCCAATTACGTGCCTACGCCAACATCATATTATATGTTCAGCCAGATATCTTGCGGGTCGGATTGTGCGGTGATTCACAAGCTCCACAAACATCGACACGCTTTTAACCACGAGGTTGGTATTGTGCGCTAGCTCCAATACAGAGCTGATCCAGAATGAGTACGGAATTCGAAATCACCGAGACCCTAGACGTGAAAGGACAGAGCTGCCCGATGCCGGTCGTCAAGACGAAGCAGGCGATCGACGACCTCTCGGAGGGAGAGGTCTTGAAGGTCGTCGCGACCGACTCCGGCAGCATGAGCGACATCGAGGGCTGGGCGAACAGCACCGACGGCGTCGAACTCCTCGACCAGCAGGAAGGTGAGGACGTGTACAAACACTACGTCGAGAAGACCGCATAAGATGAGTACGGACACATCACCGAGTTCCGCCGACGAGACTGGCGAGGAGATGGCTGACGAAGGTTCCGACCCAGCCGCGTTGCAGGCCCGGATCGAGGCACTCGAAGCTCAGGTCGGCGAAATGGAGGACGACGGTCAGAAGAAGATGACGATTATCGCCACCCAGGGCAGCTTCGACATGGCGTACCCGCCGCTGATTCTCGCGAGCACGGCGGCCGCCTTCGACTGGGACGTGGTCGTCTTCCACACGTTCTGGGCGCTTGATATCCTCCACGAGGAGAACTCGAAAAATCTCAAACTCTCGGCGGTCGGCAACCCGAACATGCCGATACCGAACGCGCTCGCGGCGCTGCCGGGGATGGACGCGCTCGCGACGCGGATGATGCGCTCGAAGATCGAGGAGAACGGCACCGCGACCATCGAGGAGCTCATCGACCTTTCTCTCGACCAGGGTGTCGACCTCCAGGCCTGCCAGATGACGATGGAGCTGATGGACTACGACGAAGACGAGTTCTACGACGGCGTTACCACGGATGTCGGTGCCGCGACCGCTCTCGAACATATGGCCGACGCGGACATTCAGTTGCTTGTGTAACCATGCAACTGGGATTCATCCTCGAGACGAACGACCCCGAACGGGTCTGGAACGCCTTCCGGCTGGCGAACACCGCCCTCGACGTGGACCACACCGTCGAGGTCTTCCTACTCGGCGACGGCGTGGAGGCCCCGGACCTTGAACACGAGAAGTTCAACCCCCACGGCGTAATGCGCAAGTACACTCTGGAAGGCGGAGATCTCTACGCCTGCGGCAGTTGCCTCGACTCCCGGAACCTCGAAGCAGACGGCCTCCGTCCGCGCTCGACGATGGGCGACTGTCTCCGCATCGTCGAGGACGCCGACGAAGTCCTGACGATCGGGTAGCTGCCCGCCAGATTGGCGGCGAGGCAGATCAGTCGGCCCGTTGTCCCGACGATCTCGGCACGTCGTTTCGAAGCGGATCAGGAGCCGACGTTGTCGTCACCACGTAGTAACTGACCGGTGTTCGTGACCGCCGTGAGCCACTCCATTACGGTTGCCTGGTCGGCGTCGGGCTTTATGCTAGCACCGTCCGCTCACAGAACGTCTCCAGCCGGTCGATCTGTCGATCCCAGTCGTAGTCGAGCGCTCGTTCCCGTCCGCCCCAGGCGAGTCGTTCGCGAACTGCTGGCGACGTGAGTACCCGGTCAAGGGCGTCGGTCAGTTCGTCGACGTTTCCCGGTTCGACGAGCAGGTTCGTCTCGTCGTGGTCGGCGTACTCGCGGATACCGGGTGTGTCGGTCGTCACCACGGGAACGCCACAGGCCATCGCTTCCACGTTGACCAGCCCAAAGGTCTCGTAGTGGGAGGGATAGCAGACGACGTCACCGGCAGTGTAGTATCGGTGGAGTTCGTGATGGTCGACTGGGCCGAACGTTCGTACGCGGTCGGCGATGCCGCGACCGGCAGCGCGGTCTTCCAGCGTCTCGTACTCGCCACGCCCGACGACATAGAGTCGGGCGTCGTCGAGTCGGGCCACCGCATCGACGAGTTCGAACACTCCCTTCTCGGGGACGATCCGACCGACGTACAACACGACGGGGTCGGGGTGTTCGAATGCGGGTTCGGCGTCGGGGTGGAACTGTTCGGTGTCCACGCCAGGAGTGATGATATCGTCGACCTGACGGCCGTACGTTTCTCTGACCGCGCGGGCGATCGACTTCGAGTTTGCAAGATGGTAGTCGGTCGCGGTGAACCGCTCGCGGATCCCGGCTCCGAGACCGGGACTCGCGAGCATGTGGTACTGATAGACGACGGGAACGGAGACCGCGTTCGACAGGAGAAGGTCGTCGAGATAGTGATGGGTACACAACACGTCGAGATGTTCGTTCATGTGTGAGACGGCACCGGCACGGAACGCGTCGGTGAACGCCCTGAGGTTCACCAGCGGGCCACGTCCGTACGCCCCGAGACTCGCCACGCCGTCGTCGAGCGGTCCCTTCCGAATCGGTGGGACCTGCACGACCTCCACGTCGGAGTCGAGCAACTTGGTCGTCAGCGGTCCCCGCTCGGTGTACAGAAACACGCGATGGTTGGCGGCCAGTCGTCGGGCGAGTTCCTGTACGAAGATTGCCTTCCCACCGGCGCTTCTGGTTCCGGCCTTCCCGTGATAGATGCCGACGTTCATTCGATCGGATGACTCTTTGCCGTCCGATCACTTGGTTATCGGTTGGTTGATCGAACGGACGCACTCTCGAACCGATCGCCTACCGGCTCCCAGCGAGTGCTGTCCAGGTACACACATTCCGTACGACGACAAGTCGAACGTCACGTTCGGTCAGTCACCGGTCACCGCCGAGCGATCCGTAGCGTCGTCGATCAACCCGAAGTACTCGTCGGCGAGTCGACGATCGTGTTCTTCGATTCCGAGGGCGTACAGCGCCAGTCCGAAAACGACGACGCAGACGACCCCGCCAACGATGACCAACGGAAGGCCGGAGAGCAACGGTGAGGGAACGACCATGGCGACGACGGCCACCCCCGCCGCGACGAACGGTTTCCAGAGCGCTCGTGAGTACGCGAACAGTCCCTCGAGATACCACACCTCAACGACGCGGACGACGTTGACGGCTGCGAGGACGCTCGCGGTGGCGAGCGCCGCGCCGATCAATCCGAACTCGAGGATCAGATAGTAGTTCAACGCGACGTTGACGATGCCCGCGATCCAGTGGTTCGCGAGAACGACGTACTGGTGGCCGGTCATCGTCAGCAGATCGTTCGCCGGGCCGGCAGCGGCGTTGGCGAGTTGGCCGATCACGAACAGGATCAACACTCCCGCTCCGGCGACGAACTCCGGGCCGAACAGCGCGAGAAGTTCGGTCGAATAGACCAGCAACGGGATCGAAACGAGGATGGAAGCAGTGATCGACCACCGTGTAACGGTCACGTACACCGTCTGGAGCGTCTCGAGGTCGCCGTCAGCGTGAAGCCGGGACGCGACCGGCGGAAACAGTTGGTTGATCCCCGCCAGTGGCATTGCGATGATTCCCGCCAGCAACACCGCGATATTGTAGATCCCGACGTGAGCCGACGCGAGGAGGATCCCGACCATGAACACGTCGACGCGCTTGTACAGCAGGTTCGCCGCACGAGCGAACGTTAAGGGAATCGAGAAGTTGTAGAACTCAGCTGCTTCCCCCCGACTCATCCGCGGTGACGGCCGAAGACCGGTTCGTGACAGCGAATACGTCATCGCTGCCAGAAACACCATCGCAGCGGCTACGACGATTGCGGCAACGACCCCCAACAGCGAAAGCCCGACGAGGACGGCCGCAGCGACCGCGAGCAGGCGAAGCCCCGCTTTCGACACCGTCACCAGATTCTTCTGAACCGGAAGTTCCAGCCCCCGAAACGTATTGACGACGAGATGCGTGAGCGCCTCGAACGGAAGCGCGACCGCGAACGCCTGCAGAATGAGCGTAAAGCCGGGTTCGTCGAGGGTATAGGCGGTTATCGTCGGCGCCGCCACGAACAACCCGGCTGCGGCGAGCACGCTGGCGATTCCGGTCGTCAGGTACGCCATTCCCAGCACTCGCTGTTGGTACGCCGGGTCGTCGAGGTTCGCGGAGAGGTACCGATTGATCGAGACGTCGGTTCCGAGATTGGCGAACGAGAGCGCGGACTGGACGATCTGCAGGCCGTAGGCGTAGAGTCCGTACGCGCTCGCACCGAGCGTCCGCGTTAGGAGGAGATTGAGCAGAAAGCCCATTCCGGTCACGAGCAGGGTCGCGGCGTAGTGTAACCCGGCCCCGTCAGCTACCGACCGAGCTGACGAAAGCCAGTCGTCCGAATCATCGTCACCCATTCGGGGTTCGGTACCCCGTTTTCACACATAGTAGTGCGGCGGTTACTCGGGGTGGTGTTTCCGGCGTTTCACGTGGGCCACCGAGAGGATACGTACGTGATCCATCTGTACAACTCGCTTACGCTATCCATACGACTGGTTGCGCGATCGTCTCCCATCGGTAGCACCTGCGTACCAATGGCAGTTCGTGACGATAGGCCACGCATGCGGAA
Source organism: Salinarchaeum sp. (assembly GCA_007122875.1). Classification (GTDB taxonomy): domain Archaea; phylum Halobacteriota; class Halobacteria; order Halobacteriales; family QS-1-68-20; genus QS-1-68-20. The sequence goes on from SKSS01000111.1 coordinate 7,952, forward strand.
CGTCGTCCTCGTATGCCTTGACTCCGTTCGAAAGGACATATTCGACCGATACGCATCGACCCTCCGACGCCGAGCTGGCGTGGAGTACGCCGGATGCCGTGCCGCGAGTTCCTGGAGCGCGCCAAGCTACGCGAGCATGTTGACCGGCGACCTCCCGAGCGAACACGGCGTCCACGCTCACGATCGGACGTACGATGGGATCGATCCCGCCGACACGTTTCTCGACGAGCTCCCGTCACACCGCAGTGCGGGCGTGAGCACCAACGCCTTCGCGGGATCAGCGTTCGGCTTCGACCGCTTTTTCGACTCGTTCGTCGATGTCACCGAAACCACTCGATTTCCTGAGGGGCTCGATCCGGCTTCATTCACGACCGACGGCGGAGGAATCGACGCGTACCGTGCATTTCTTCGGGCTGCGCTCGACCATGATCGGCCGGGGAAAAGTCTCGCCAACGGCGTGGCCGGCTTCCTCGACAGCGTCTCTGAGGACGCTCCAGTACCGAAACTGTTCGACGACGGGGCTACGGCGGTGATTCGGGCCGCGAAGAACGAAGCGCACGTCGAAGAACCGTTTTTCCTGTTCACCGTATTTATGGAGGCACACACGCCGCTTCGACCGATGCTCGGGTTCGACCGTCGGCTGCATGACGCCCCGAACGACTTCACCACCGACGACCGCGGCGTCTGGGATCTCATGGGTCGGCCAGAACGTCATCCGGAGTTCCTCGAGACTCGCCGTGAGCTGTACGCCGCTGCGATCGACTATCTCGACCGGCAACTCGGCTCGTTCGTCGACTGGCTCGATGACAACACGACCCTCCCGACGACGGTCGTCGTCACCGCCGACCACGGTGAAAATCAGGGGTATCCCGAAGAGGATGGACTCGTTCGACACAAGAGCAGCCTCTCGGAGGGCGTGCTTCACGTCCCGCTGTTGATCATCGATCCGCCGGGAACCACCGCTGGCATCGAACCGGGACTCGTCTCACAGCTCGATCTCGGTACGTTGCTCGTCGGAGTGGCCACTGACGAGCTTCCAGACGTGACCGCAAAGCGAATTCCTGCGGAGATCGTCGGGATGAGCGCCGGACCCGAGCCACCCTCCCGCCGTGAGCACTGGGACCGGGCGATTCGCGCGGTTTACGACGGCAACACGAAAGTCGTCTGGGACTCGCTCGGTGACGTGAGTCGGTACACCCTCAATCCCGACCGGTCGTGCTGGCAGCGACAAATCGAAGCTCTCGGTGAGATTCCTGCGTGGGCGAACGAACCGTTCGAGACGCCGATCGAGAAGGTCAAAGAACGGGCGCTCGTGGGGGACGAAGCCGAGGTCGAAGATCGGGTACAGGCCCGTTTGGAGAAACTGGGATACGCTTGATAGTTTCTCTCAGGATCCCGACTGGCTGTTCGTCCCCACCCGTGAACGAACACGACCTGTCACGTCCATCGACCGTCGATCACTCGATGTATCCGAGATCCGAAAGCCGCGTCTCGACCGCCCCCTGATCGACGACTTCGATCTCCTCGTCGACGTCGGGATAGGCCGTGCGGTCCGTCGGATCGACGACCGGAAGCGCCTCACCGTCCATTCGGTCGCTGGCCGGAATACCGAGCGTCGACAGGACGGTCGGGGCCACGTCGAACAGATGGGCATCACCGAGCGACGCCTGCTCGTCGATTCCCTCACCGTGTGCGGCGATCACGCCGTCGAGAATGTGATCCCAGGCGGGACCGCTGGGATCCTGGAACGTTTCACCGAGGAGCCATGTGGTGAGGTAGTACCGAAAGTCGTTGGGAATTGTTACGATGTCGACAGCGTCCTCCATATAGGGTCCATGGAAGTACTCTTCACGCGGGCCGACAGCCTCGAACACCGGATTGCCATCGGGGCAACGCGCCTCGCGAAGCGTCTCCATGAGCTCCTCACGAACGCGTTCGTACTCGGTCGGGGAAACGACGCCATCCGGCTCGCGGCCAACGACGTTCAACCGGACGCCACACTCGATCCGAGTCCGCATGTACGCCGTCGAGGCCGCGAAGTCGACCTGCTCGCTCGCCGACCGGATCGCGTCGTCCGGGACGACCTCCATCACGAACTCGGCGAGCCCGACCCGCTCGAGAATCCGACCGATACGCTGGCTCGTGAGTCCCACTGAACCGGCGAGTGCCATCGCGTGATCGATCCAGTTCCGATCGTTCGACGTTCCCTCTCGGCCGTCGACGAGCTGGCCATCGCGAATCTTTGCCCACGTCGGCATCCCCACACCCCCGCGGGTCGACTCGATGTAGCCACGCTCGCGGAGAAAGTCGTTCATCCGGAATCGTTGGTCGTACGCGTCCATCCCGTGGTCGCTGACGACGATCACGGTGTCCGGCTCACACTCCTCAAACGTCGCCTCCAGTTCACGGTCGACAGCCTCGTACACTGCCTGTACCTTCTCCCGGTCCCCTGGATACTCGTGGAGGACGGTATCGGTTACCTGAAACTGGAGGAACCCGAACGCGGGATCGAATCGATCGCAGAGGTACCGAAACGCCTCACCGCGCATGCTGACCAGGTTACGATATTCTGCTACTGAGGCCCGGTCACCGTTCCCTCCGTTCGGATAAATGCGGTACTCGCCGACGTGATCGCGCACCTCGTCGAAGATCCCTGCCGGCTGACACTGCGGTTCCTCGGGTGCGACGTAGCCTGGAATGATCGCCCCGTCGATCTCGGGTGCGGGATGGGTCACTGGCGCGTTGACGACGACGCTCCCGACATCGTGGTGATCGAGCAGTTCCCACAGCATCGGCTCACGGACGTGGGTGGCGTTGACGATCCGCCAATCGTAGCCCTCGAACGAGAGAAACCCAAACACCCCGTGCTTTCCGGGGTTCGTTCCCGTGTAGATCGACGGCCACGCGCTCGCAGTCCACGGCGGGATTTGAGACTCCAGTCGTCCGGCTGTGCCCTCCTCGAAGAGCGAAGCCAGCGTCGGCGTCGACCCCGATTCGAATATGGGATCAAGGACGTTCGCACACGCGGCATCAATCCCGACGAGTAACGTCCGCAGGGCCGGAGTTCCGCCTGACATGTGGCCTACAGAATGGCACTGGTGGCCTTTGTTATGCTCCCGCTGGGAGCCGGTGTTCGGCCGAAACGCACGCGGCACCAACCGTGACGGCGGCCGATACGATCGACACCGATCCGGAGTTCAACACGTCGGCCCAGTCGGCCGATTCGTTCGTCCAGCCGATCGGTCAAGCGGACCCCACTAAACTCGTCAGGAACTCCGTGACTCGACCTGTCCGCTTCGGTTAGGCGGATGATACCGCTGAGTCGGGGTTCGATTGTAGGCTAAACGAGTCGAGGATCCGTAGCTCCGCGTATTCGTATACGGAACGGATCCGTCAGTACCGGAGATCCATTACGGTGTGATCGATAGCATTTCGAACGGGACCGGCGCTATCTCGTCACTACGCTTTTACGATAACGGCCGACTAACGGCTGATGCCGGCAAAAAACGGGTCGATCAGCGGTCCCGCTGACAGCTCCTCCATCCCCCACGCGCTCCCAATCACGCCCGTAGACGCTCAATCGACGTCGAACGGCTCTCCAAATCGGCCCTCGAACGCGACCTCGTCGAGCGGCCGCCGTCGTTTTCGTCCCTCCAGTGGTTCGTCCGGATGGCCGAATCCCACGACTGCGGTGACGGCGTATCGGTCGGGAGCGCCGAGAAACGATCGCATCCCCTCCTCGTCGTAGCCGGTGTAAATGCACGAGCCGAGTTCCCGCTCCCACGCAGCGAGTTGCATGTGTGTGATCGCCCGCCCGGCGTCGAGCCGGTGATACGTGTACTCGGGATCGGTAAGCACAACGACCGCAAACGCGGCGTCGGTGATCCAGGCCCCGGTGGTGCTCAGTTCTCCGAGTCGCTCTAGGTCCGCCAGTTCGTCGAGTACCACGAAACGCCAGTGCTGTGTGTTCTTCCCGCTCGGGGCGAGTCGGGCGGCGTCCAGCACGGCACGCTTCGTGTCCGGCGCGATCGGTTCGTCGGTGTACGATCGAACCTCGAGCCGGCGTTCGATGGCATCAGCGACGCTCATGCGGGCGACCACGACGGCAAGCGTCAAACGATTTTTGTCGCATGTGTCAGTGACACCACAAAAACCCGAAACGAACCTCCTCCGATCCGAGCCATTGGCGGTCAACCGGTCGCTCACTCCTCGTCGCCGAGGAACACGTCAACTGCGTCCTCGTCGACGCCGCCCCGAGAAAAGACCGTGACCGTATCGTCGGGTCGGATGGTCGTCCCGCCGCGCGGCGTGAGCACCCGCTCGTCGCGTTCGATGGCGATCACGAGCGTCTCGTCGCCGAGCAGTCCACGTCGGTTCGCCTCCTCCAGGGACGTGTCCGCGATCGGGGCGTCGGTGCGGACGGTCACCTCGACGACCTCGGCCCCGCCGGCCAGGCTGATGAAGTCGTCGAGCGTCCGTCGTCGCCGGTCCGCATCGGGCGCGAACGGCGCGTACGGCTCGAAGTGCTCGTTTTCGACCAGCACCTCATCTTCGACCTCGATACCGAGGTCAGCGAGTTCGCGGTCGATTCGCCGGAGGTCGGAGAGGCTCTCCCCGACCGCGAGGACGTGGAGGTTCAACCGTCCTCCCATCAGTTCGCGGACGTTGACGACGCCCGGCACGTCGCATACCTGTCCGGTGATCGAGTCGCGCTTGTCCGTCGGGACGGTACACAGAAAGAGGTTCGTGAGCCGACCGTCCACGCGTTCGAAGTTGACGTGGGCGTGATAGCCGTCGATGATCCGGTGTTCCTCTAAGGCGTCGATCCGGTTTCGGATCGTCGCCGGCGAGACGCTCACCTCCGCGGCGATCTCCGGCGCGGACGTTCGCCGGGCCTCGGCCATCAACGCGTAGATGACCCGTCGGTCGATATCGTCCAGCCGATACGCCTCGCGTCGGTCACTCATACGCGGACGCTCTCGTTCGTCGACCTTTAAAGGGACGGTCGTGGGGACGCCGTGGACGGCGACAGGGAAACGAACAACGTGAGGGTGAATAATACAAACCGATTTTTATTATTTGTATGGTTTGGATCGAATGGATAGCCGATCGGGACATGCCCTCGCGACACGGACGGAAGGGACAGTTTTCGCTCGGCTCCTCACGTCCGTTCGTCGCACGAGCGGACGGGGCGGGATTCGAACTCGCCGAGACGGTCGTCCTCACTACCGCTCGGACGCTGCGTCTCGTCTGCTCGAATCCGGTCTCCGCTTCGTTCGTCGCGTCCGCTCCTCACAGAAGCGGAAGGGGCGGGATTCGAACCGCGTCGGACGTTCTCCTCGCTATCGCTCGGAGACTGCGACGACCGACTGGCTCAAATCCCTGGGATTCGCTCGGCTCCTCACGTCCGTTCGTCGCACGAGCGGAAGGGGCGGGATTTGAACCACGCGAAGCCTCTCGGCTACCACCAGCGGTGGCGCTCTGCCACTAAGCTACCCTTCCAAAGCCCAAGGGGAGGGCCACTCGTCGATCCAACATCTACCCACATTGTTATCCGGTCCATCCGTCTCGTTACCGACTTCATTCTTCAGACCAGCAGGCTACGCCGACGACTCGGCTGTGAGCCGTCGAGCGCGCTATAACAACACCAGCAAGAACACGATCAACACGACCGTGAGGATCAACGCAGACCGACCGATCCCCGCTCGGAGGTGGATCGTGGAGGTCGGCTCGCCGCCGTCGGTCGGCCGGCGCTCCTCCACCTCGACCAGCCAGTCGGGAAACGACCGGGCGGTGCGATCGACGAACACGGCGGGGTGCTGACCGGCCCAGTAGCACGCCCGGACGAGGCGGATACCCGCCCGATCGATCGCCCGGTAGGATTCGGTCACGGCGAGGACGCCGACCCGGCCGCCGTGGAAGACGAGCGGATTGGTGATCGCGTTGAGGTCGTTCACGTGGCCGATCTTCGAGAGCGGTTTCTTGATCGCGATGAAGCCGAGGACGCTCACGGTGAGCAACACGACGGCGTCCAGCAGGTGAGCCGTGCTGTACGGATCGGCGAGTTCGATCGCCTCCGCCGAGAACGGAAGGAGACCGACGAGCGCCGTCCACGAGAGCCCGAAGACGAGACAGAGACCGCCGATCGAGAGCATCGCCGCGGTCTGGCCCGGTTTGGCGTCCTCGATCGCCGGTCCCTCGTACGGGCCATGCAGGAAGGCGTAGTAGCCGAGTTTGATGAACGAGAGGAACGTGCCGACCGCGCCGACCAGCAGCAGCCAGTAGATCGGCTCGGTCGCGCCCGTCCCGTAGTAGTCGGGATTGGCGGCGTCGAGCACCATCCCCTTGCTGATGAAGCCGTTGAAGCCGGGAATCGCGGTGATCGAGAACGCGCCGAGTGCGAAGCCGACGGCCGTCAGCGGCATCTCCCGCCAGAGACCGCCAAGCTTGTAGAGATCGTGAATCCCGGTCCGGTAGATGATGACGCCGACGGCCATGAACAACAGCGCCTTGAACAGCACGTTGTTGAAGACGTGGGCCATCGCGCCGGTCGCGCCGACGATCCCGGCCTCGCCGCCGACGTAGAGTGCGATCCCGATGGCGGCGACCATGTAGCCGACCTGCGCCTGGATGTGGTAGGACAGCAGCGCGCGCATGTCGTGCTGGAGGAGCGCGAAGACGACGCCGTAGACTGCCATCGCGCCGCCCATGTACGCGACCGCGAGTGCGGCGGTCTCGCCCTCCGGAAGCGCCCGGTACATCACGTAGGCGCTCGACTTCGTGGTGAACACCGAGAGGAACACGCTCGCGGCGATGTGCGGGCGCGGGTACGTGTCCGGCAGCCACGTGTGCAGGCCGATGAACCCACAGTTGACTCCGATCCCGAGGATCGCCAGGTAGAGCGGCCACCCGTCGGTGATCGCCTCGACATCGCTGAAGAGGAACGTGCCCACCTCCGCGAAGTGCCAGCCGACGGCGAACAGCAGCAGGCTCCCGCCGATGCCGTGGGCGATGGCGTACCGGAAGCCCGCACGGACGGCTTCCCCGCCGTAGTGCCACACCAGGAGGGTGCTGGTGACGGCCATCAGCTCCCAGAACAGGAGTAAGGTAAGCCAGTCACCCGCGAACAGCAGTCCGAACGTCGAGGCGGCGTACGAGAGCGCGAATGCGGTCGTGAGCCGCGGCGTGTCGCTGGAGTAGGCGTAGATCACGGCCGCGGTCCCGAGAACGCCGAACGCGATCCCGAGCGCGCGTGAGAAGTCGTCGACGTTGAACAGCACCACGTCGAAGACGCCGAACAGCGCCACCTCGTAGTGAGCACCCGGCTCGGCGGCCCACGAGATGACGATCACGGCGACGAGCGAGAGCGTGCCGAGCGCGTGACCGACGAGCCGTGGCAGGAACGGCACCAGCAGGGCCGCCACGAGGACGATCACGGCGGGTGGGACGAGGGTGGCAAGTTCGGTCATCCCATCACCCCCTCGACCGCGACGCCGGAAGCGACTTCCACAATCTCGAAGATGAGGTCGAGGAAGTACACCTGTCCGGGCACGACACCCAGCACGACCGCTCCGATGACGATCACCGTGATCGGCATGAGCATCAGCCACGTGCTCTCGGTGAGCGGCGACCGTCGCTCCCAGCCACCCGGTGGAGCGCCACCGTGGTGGTGGTCGTGGTCGTCGTGACCGTCGTGATCGTGCCGATCGTGGTCGCCGTGGCCGTCGTCAGAACCGTATGGCACGTCGGCGTCGCTGGGATGTTGGTCGACCGCGTGACCGGTGTCAGTCTCGTCGTCGGACGGCCGCCCACCGTCGGTTGCCGGTTCACCATGGTAGGTCTGGGTGAGACCGCCCATCGGGAACTCGACGAGCGGCTTGGCGTCGTGACGGTCCTCGGCCTCGAAGAAAGCCGTGTAGACGACCGGCCAGAAGTACGCCACGTTCAACACGCCGGAGACGATCAACGCAGATGCGAAGATCAGCCCGGCCGCCGTTGGTTCGCCGACGGCATATGCCGAGTCGGTCATGTGGACCGCACCGATCAGCATGTAGAACTTACTGACGAAGCCCGCGATAAGGGGGATACCGGCCATCCCAGCCGCCGCAATCGCGAACGCGCTCATCGTCAGTGGCATCCGTTTTCCGATCCCGGCCATCTCCGAGATGTCGTCGGTGTGGGTCTCAACGTGGATTGCTCCCGCACAGAAAAAGAGCGTGAGCTTCATGAACGCGTGTGCGGGGATGTGGAGCAGCCCGCCGACGAGTCCGTAGGGCGTCAACAGCGCGATTCCCATCACGATGTACGATAACTGGCTGATCGTCGAGTACGCCAGCCGGCGCTTCAGGTTGTCCTTTCTGAGCGCGATGAAACTCGCGGTGAGGAACGTAAAGGCCGCGAGCGCAGCGAGCGGGACGTGCATCCCGAGTTCGGCAGTGAGTTCGACGCCGAACACGTCGAGGACGACGCGGGCGACACCGAACGCCCCACTCTTGACGACCGCCACGGCGTGCAGCAGTCCGGAGACGGGCGTCGGCGCGACCATCGCGTCGGGCAACCACGAGTGAACCGGCATGAGCGCCGCCTTCGTCCCGAATCCGAGCGCGAGCATCCCGAACGTGAGCTGAGCGATCCACGGATCGACGGCGGCGATCTCGACGGCCGTCGAGAGATCGGCGATTCCGCCGGCCGCGAAGTCGGTCGTCGCCGTGCCAGCGAGGCCGGTCAGCCAGTAGACCAGCACCGTTCCGCCGAGGACGAGGACGCCGCCGCCGAAGAACGTGTACGCGAGGTACTTCCGGCCGGCGATGCGCGCCTCGTCGTCCTCGTTGTGCGCGACCAGTGGGTACGTGACGACCGACAGCAGTTCGTAAAAGACGAAGATCGTCACGAGGTTCGAGGCGAATGCGATCCCCATCGCCGCCGAGAGGCTCGCGGCGAAGGACGCGAAGAATCGCGTCTGTGCGTGCTCGTTCAGCCCGCGCATGTAGCCGACGCCGTAGAAGGCAGTGAACACCCACAGGAAACTCGCCAGCGTGGCGAAGAGCATCCCGAGCGGATCGGCCCGGAGCGCGAACTCGACGCCCTCGACGAACGTTCCCGCACTCCAGACGTACACCGTCCCGTCGAGGACGCCGGGGATCATCGAGGCGACGATGGCGAACTTCCCGGTCGCCGCCAGCACCGACCACGTGTCTCGGACGTTCGGATAGCGATACGACGCAATGATCAGGACCGTCGCGACCGCCGAAATGAGGACGGCCGCGAGCGGACGGAGTGACTCGACTTCGCTCATGTTCCCAGCACCTCCTCTGCGAACGGCTCAAGCATCGCCTGTAGTTCGGCCCCGGCGAAGCCGAGGACGACTGCCAGCAACGCGACGGCAACGGCGAGCGCGATCATGCCAAACGACGCGCCGTCTCGGGGGGTGCCGCCGTCAGCGGCCACGTCCGGCTCTCCACCATCTGCCGCCACCCGTCCGCGCGTCACGCCGACGGCATCGGGCGGAGTGAAGTACAGCCGTTCGAGCAGCCGAGCGACGTACGCGAGCGTCATGACCGTGCTGAGGAAGATCACGGCCACGACCGGCCACGCCTCCGCGCGGACGGCTCCAACGCCGATGTACCACTTCCCGAGGAAGCCGATGCTCGGCGGCACGCCGACGAGCGCTAGCCCGAGAACGCCGACCGCTCCCGCCGTGTAGGGTCGCTGGCGCGAGAGGTTGGCGTACTGATCGACGGTGCGGGCTCCCGCGGACGCAGCAAGAACTCCGGCGGCTGCGAACAGCCCCGTCTTCATCAGGCCATGCCCGAACAGGTGCATGATTCCGCCGTAGAGCGCCTCCGGCGGCGCCACGTCGGGGTCGACGGCGACCATGAACCCGGCGAGGATCATCCCGAAGTGCGACACCGACGAGTACGCCAGCATCCGCTTGAC
>SKSS01000058.1 GCA_007122875.1 Salinarchaeum sp.
AACGTTCGAACGGTGAGGTCGACGCGGTACGTCGGGGCGCGTCCGGTGGCGATCCACCCGCCGATTCCGAGTGCGCCCGCGCCGGTTCCGGCCGCGACGAGGAGGGTTCGCCGGTTCACGAACAGCGCTACGGCAGGCGTGAGAATATAGCCAGCGATGACTCAAACGGGGCTTTGTCCCTCGAGGTCGAACCGTCCGTCCCGAGCGATCCGCCCGTCACGGCGGTGGCGCGCGCTGTGACGCGTACGCTCCGCTTCGCGGAGCGTCGCGGCTCGACCCCGCGCCGAGGTCTTCGCGCTACGCGCGGAGGTCGGGAAAGCACCGCTCTCCCGGTGGATGAGTGAACGAGCGATCGGAGAGCGGGTGAGCGAATCGGCTGGGGAGGCGTGTGGCTCGCAGTGGTGGCGTGCGAGGAACTCGACTTCGTCCGTTCATCGCCAGTCGGCCAGTTCCACGACGTCCTCCTGACTCACCGTCAGCCAGGTCGTCATCCGCTCCGGGCCGTCGAGGTCGGCCGGAACGAGCGTCACCTCACCGTCGTCGACGAGCAGTTCGAGAGCCGGATCGTCGGACGACGCCACGATCGACGGGTGGTGGAGATCGGTGGTCATCGCTTCAGTCGATCGTTGGTCACGTCATCCCCTATGAATTACGCCCGTTCCCACGAGCCGGGAACGGTCCGATATCCCACAGGAGAGTCACGTCGCACGTGCGACCGTGACCGGACCGAGCACGCCGTCGATCACGCGCCAACGTCGTTTCGGCGGAACCGGACGAGCGCCAGCGCCAGGAGGACCGCGGTGAGGGCGAGTAAGATCCCCGCCCCCGTGATGTCGTAGGTTCCCTCGACGAGGATCTCGGTTGGATTGTAGTGGTACGTCGGGCTGACCGCCCCGACCCAGTCGAAGTCCGCTGAGGACGCCGACACGGAGTCGACCAGAAAGAGCGCGAACACGGCCGCGATCGCTCCCCGCCGGGCCACGTCCGCACGCCGAACGGCCGTCGAGAGGACGAGACCGATCCCGGCACACGCAAGCAGGTACGGGATCGACAGCAGGTGAACCATCGCGAGATCGACGGGGTCGAGCGATTCGCCGATGGCCGCCACACCGCCGTAGATCACGATCGGGACGACGACGTTGAGCGTAACGAGCACCGGCAGGAGGGAGACGAACTTCTCGCCGAGGACGCGTGCCCGCGAGACGGGAAGCGAGAGCAACAGGTCCATCCGATCGCGCTCGACATCGCCAGCGATCAGCCCACCCGCGGTGTACGCGAGATACAGCCCCAACAGGAGCAACCAGAGGAACTGGTAAATCTCGACGGCGAGAAAGCCCTCGATCGTTCCCAGCGCCTGAATCCCGAACGCCTCCTGAAACGCGGGCGGGAACGCCTCGGCGTACGCATCCAGATCCAGATCGGCCATCGACGGGAAGAACGCCAGAAAGAACAGCGAGAGGATCGAGAGTCCGACCGTCAACGCGACGGTTCCACGGCGTCGGCGTTCCGCCTCGTACCGGGCGATCTCAAGCATCGGAGACCTCCTGAGCGACGGCATCGTCGGTTCCGGCGTCGGGTTCGCCGTCGTCACTGCCGCGCTCACCGTAGTAGTGCATAAACACGTCCTCTAACGGTGGTTCGTCGATCTCGACATCCAGCAACCGATGATCGCCGAGCAGCGCGATTAGCGCGTCGTACTCCCCGGCGTACGTGAACTCGATCGCCTCGCCGGTCGACCGGATGTCGAACGCGCCCTCGATGTCGAACGCCTCCGGTGCCACGTCATCGACCGTCCGGACCCTGACCCGCTTGCCGCCGCGATTGAGCAGCGTCTCTACGTCCTCCAGCGCGACGAGTTGCCCCTCCCGCAGAATGCCGACTCGATCACAGATCCGCCGGACCTCGCTCAGCACGTGTGAGGAGAAGAAGATCGTCGTTCCACGCTCGCGCTCTTCCCGAACGAACTCGTAGAACCGCTCCTGTTTGAGCGGGTCAAGCCCCGAGGTCGGCTCGTCCATGATCACGAGGTCCGGATCGTGCATGAACGCCTGGACGAGCGCCAACATCTGCTTGTTTCCCGTCGAGTACTCGCGAACCTGCCGGTCGAGCGGCGGTGTAAACAGATCCAGTAGCTCCTCGCGGCGGGTGTCTCCCTTGATCGACGCGTGATAGTCGAGAATGCGCTCGCCGGTCGCGCCCTCGTCGAACCCCAAATCCGCTGGAACATATCCGAGTCGGCGTTTCGCTTCGATCAACGCCGATTCGTCGCGCACGTCCGCCCCGAGCACCGTTGCCGTCCCCGTCGTCGGGGACAGCAACCCGAGCAACGTCCGGATCGTCGTCGTCTTCCCCGCGCCGTTCGGCCCGAGAAACCCGAACACTTCGCCCTCCTCGACGGAAAACGAGAGCGCTTCGACGCCGACGACCGACCCGTAGCGTTTCGTTAGCTCGACCATGTCGATCGTTGCCATGCTGGCGGATGGGGTCGTGATCGAATAGGTATTCTGGTCGGAATATGCACCTGACTGGCAACTATGGAGCCGAAACTCGGTCGTGAGTCCGTGACGGTCGAGCACGCGATCGGAAGGGCTACCGATCGACCGCGACCGTATCGAAGCACGCCACGGTGTCGTCGTCCTCGACGTCCATTACCGTAACGCCCATCGTGTTCCGCCCGACGCGGGAGACCTCCTCGACCGCTGTTCGGACGATCTGTCCGCCCTCGCTCATCATCACGAGATCCTCCGCACCCGTGACCGCCGCGATGCCGATCACCGGACCGTTTCGCTCCTCGGTCACGATGTCGACGAGTCCCTTTCCGTACCGGGCCTGTGGACGATACTCCGAGAGCGCGGTGCGCTTGCCGAAGCCGCGTTCGGTGATGGTGAGCAGCTCCCGGTCGTCAGCGTCGTCGATCGCCACCAGCCCGACGGCCTCGTCGTCGCCCTCCAGGTCGACGGCCCGGACGCCGCGTGCGTTCCGACCCATCTCGCGCACCTCGTCCTCGTCGAAACGGATCGTCATCCCCTCACGGGTGCTGACCACGAGGTCTCCCTCGCCGTCGGTGATCGCCACGTCCGCGAGTTCGTCGCCCTCGTCGAGTTTCGCGGCGATGATCCCCGTCGAGAAGATGTTCTCGAAGTTCTCGCCGGGCGTGCGTTTGACGAACCCCTCGCGGGTGAGCGTCGTCACGCAATGCCCATCGAGCTCCTCCGTGGGGACCACGGCAGTCACGTCCTCGTCCCGGTCGAGATCGAGCAGGTTGACCGCCGAGGTGCCACGAGCCGTCCGTCCCATCTCGGGGATCTCGTAGACCTTGAGTTCGTAGACCTTCCCGTGGCTCGTAAAGCACAGCAGATCGTCGTGCGTGCTGGCGGTGAACACGGTAGCGACGCGGTCGCCCTCCTTTACGTCCCCGCCGATGATCCCCTTCCCGCCCCGGCGTTGGGCGTCGAACTGCGCGAGGGGCATCCGCTTTACGTAGTCGTCGGCGGTCAGGGTCACGACGACCTCTTCCTCGGCGATCAGATCCGCACGCGTGACCGTCTCGCCGGGATCGTCGACGATCGCCGTTCGGCGCTCATCGGCGTACTCGTCACGGACCTCGCGGAGTTCGTCTTTGATCACCGAGAGCAGTTCCGATTCGTCGCCGAGAATCGTCTCCAGGCGCTCGATTCGCTCCTGTACCTCCGCGTACTCCGATTCGATCTCCCCGACCTCCATCGAGGTGAGGCTGCCGAGTTGCATCCGGACGACGTGCTCTGCCTGTTCCTCGGAGAAGTCGTAGCGCTCTCGCAGTGCGGCTTTCGCGCCGTCGCGGTCCTCGGCGTCACGAATCAGGTCGACCACGTCCTCCGCGTGTTCGAGCGCCGTGAGCCGCCCTTCGAGGATGTGTGCGCGGTCCTCGGCCTCGCCGAGATCGTACTCGCTCCGTCGACGGACGACTTCCTTTCGGTGATCGAGATAGTGTTCGAGCGCCTCCTTCAACGAGAGCACCGTCGGTTGTCCGTCGACGAGCGCCAGCAGGATGGTGCCGAACGTCGACTCGAGATGATGTTCGAGAAGCTGGTTCTTGACGAGTTCGACGTTCGCGTTGTGGTTGCACTCGACGACGATCCGAACGCCGTCGCGGTCGGACTCGTCGCGCAGATCCGCGACGCCCTCGATCACTCCCTCGTTGACGTTCTCGGCGATCCGCTCGACCAGCCGAGCCTTGTTCGTCTGGTAGGGCAACTCCGTGATCACGATCCGGTCACGGGCGCTCTCGCGCTCTTCGACCTCGAAGTTCGCACGGACCCGAATCCGGCCACGACCCGTGGCGTACGCCGAGCGGATCGCTTCCCGCCCGACGATCGTCGCGCCCGTCGGAAAGTCCGGTCCCGTCACGTGCTCCATCAGTCCCGGCAGGTCGATGTCGGGGTCGTCGATCAGCGCGATCGTCGCGTCGATGATCTCACCGAGGTTGTGTGGCGGGATGTTCGTGCTCATCCCGACGGCGATCCCCGAGGAGCCGTTCACCAGCAGGTTCGGGAACGCTGCGGGGAGCACCGACGGCTCTGTCAGCCGGTCGTCGTAGTTCGACTCGAAATCGACCGTGTCCTTCTCGATGTCCGCGAGTAGCGTCTCGGCGATCGAAGCCATCCGAGCCTCGGTGTATCGGGGGGCTGCGGGCGGATCGCCGTCCATCGACCCGAAGTTGCCCTGCCCGTCGACCAGCGGATGGCGCATCGAGAACTCCTGGGCCATCCGGACGAGCGTGTCGTAGATCGCCTGATCGCCGTGCGGGTGGTAGTTCCCCATGGTGTCGCCGACGACCGAAGAGGACTTCCGGTGGCCGGACCGACTGGTGATCCCCTCTTCGTGCATCGCATAGAGGATCCGCCGGTGGACCGGCTTCAGGCCGTCCTCGACCCGCGGTAGGGCGCGGCCGGCGATGACGCTCATCGCGTAGTCGATGTAGCTTTGCTCCATCTCGTCTTCGATGCGGACCGTCTCGACGGCGGCCGCACCGACATCACTCGGATCGGGTAGCTCTGAACTCATGGCGTCTCCGTTAGATATCCACCCAGTCGGCCTCGGGTGCGTGTTCTTTGATGAACTCCTTTCGCGGTTCGACGGCGTCACCCATCAGCACCGAAAACGTCCGATCGGCCTGCGCGGCGTCCTCGATCGAGATCCGCTTGAGAATGCGGTTTTCGGGGTTCATCGTCGTCTCCCACAGCTGATCGGGGTTCATCTCGCCGAGCCCCTTGAACCGCTGGATCCGATCGACGCTTCCGCCCAGCTCCTCGATGAGTTCGTCGCGTTCGACATCGGTCATGGCGTCGTACGTCTCGCTGCCCTTTCGGATCCGATACAGCGGCGGCTGGGTGGCGTACACGTAGCCCGCCTCCAAGAGCGGCCGCATGTGCCGGTAGAAGAACGTCAACAGCAGCGTTCGGATGTGCGCGCCGTCGACGTCGGCGTCGGTCGCCATGATGATCTTCCGGTAGCGTGCCTCCTCGACATCGAACTCCTCGCCGACGCCGGCACCGATTGCGGTGATGATGTTCCG
>SKSS01000019.1 GCA_007122875.1 Salinarchaeum sp.
AGGCTATACTCGAGTGCGGTATCGACTTCCCTCATTCGTTCATCGGGAATAGATCCGATGACAGTGTTGATTCGATACTCGATCGACACCGTTCGGATTTGACTGCAGATCGCGATGGAGTCCTCTTGCAGATGGCTTTCGTCGGCGGTCACGAGTACTTCGAACGGATACAGTTCGTCATCGAACGATGTCGTGAACGGGACGACGATCGTCGTGGGTGCGTTTTCGTTTCCGATGTCATTCTGGACGACGAGACACGGTCGCGTCCCCCGCTGTTCCGACCCTCTCGTCGGATCAAGTTCGACGAGCACGATATCTCCTCGGCGGATCTCCATCTAGTCCCACTCCGGGATATCACCAAGATACTCATCGGCTTCACGTGAAACGCCATCCATCTCTTCATGAAGTTCACGAAGCTGATCGGCCCGCGCCCGATACCCGGCTGCGATGTCGTCTCGCGTGACTGGCCGCTCGATAACGATTTTTCCCGATTCTTTACGGATTTTCACCTCGTCGCCGCCACTAATGCCAAATTCTTCGCGAAGTTCTTTCGGAAGCGTGACCTGCCCGCGCTCACCGACACGCCGTTTCTCGCAGTGACTCATACATATTCATATCATATCCATACATAAAGGAGTTCCGGGCTGTCGAAGCACGAGACAGTTCTCGATCATACTCAGAGCACTGTTCAACAGAGCCACTCGATCACTCGTCGATGACCCGGATCACCGCTCGGCTGATCCAGTTCGCTCACCGCTTGACGAGTGTCGACCGATCACCGAGCCACGCGGCCGCCCGCTTGACCTCCTCGCGGTCGTCACCCTCGATGCGAACGGTCACGAACTCCCCGGGATAGCTGCCGACCGACACCTCGAATCGCTCTCGGAGCGTCTCGAACCGATCGAGCAGCGCACTCTCCGGTTCGTCTACGACCAGCCGCTCGGCGTGACGCCGTTCGCCGTCGAACTCGTCGGCGACCGATTCGAACATCCCGCGCATTTCGTCGGGAACGCCCGGCAGGACGTACACCGACTCGACGACCGCGCCCGGCGCGACGCCCACCTCGTTGAACAGCGGACGTGCTCCCACAGGGATGTCGGCAGTTCCCTCGACGAGATCCTCACGGGCGTATCCCCCCTCCTCGGTGAGTCGTTCGACCACCCGTTCGTCGGTGGCGAGTTCCCGTCCGAACGCTGCAGCCACGGCCTCCATCGTCACGTCGTCATGGGTCGGACCGATCCCGCCAGTCACGATCACGGCGTCGTAGCGCGCCCGCGCGACGTTCACGACCGCCGCGATGTCGGCGACCCGATCGGGAACAACGATCACCCGCTCGACCCGCACGCCCCGCTCGTGCAGCCGCTCGCCAAGCCAGGCGGCGTTCGTGTTGGTCGTCCGCCCGGAGAGGAGTTCGTCGCCGACGGTCACCAGCGCGACTCGCATATGGGGACGTGGCGCGCGAGCATCGAAACCGTTGGGGTTCCCACCGACTGGTAGGGGTTACGGTCAGTTCCCGCCAGTCTGGAGGTTGTGCTCAGTTCCCGCCCTCGTCGTCCGGATCGAACGACAGGCCGAGTTCGTCACGTTCGCGCCGGAGTGTCCGAATCTGCATGTAGACGCGTGTCGCGGCTCCGAGCGCCACCGCGACGACGAGCGCGAACCCGCCGCCGAAGATGTACACGTCCCGCTGGAGATAGAAGTGGACGCGAAGCTGTCCGTCGGGGGTGTCGTCCCACCGGACGGCGCGCCGGTCGTCGACGTACTCGGTCTCGTAGCCGCCGGGGCGGACCTGCCCGAATAGGATGTTTCCGACACGGTGATCGGGTGGGAGAATCACCTCGTGAGAGCCCTCGGTCAGCACCGGGCTATCGAACCGCTTCGACGGGATCGTGGCCGTGTAGGCGACCTGACCTTCATCCGCTGGCAGGTCGATTATCGTCCCCGTTCGGGTCGTCTCGATCGAGAGATCGCTGCCGTTCAGGACGGTTCCGTTCGGATACCGGTACCGGACCGCCCTGACGTTCACGTGGCGATCGTTGTTCAGGCGGTCGGTCTGATACACTCTGAACGTGTCGTCGCTCACACGGTAGACAGCGCGGTACTCGTCGTCCTCCTCGAAGACGATCGTCGCGTTCGCGTCGGTCTCCCACTCGTACTCGCCCGACTCGTCGAGGGTGTCGTCGGGGATCTCACGCGGGCCGAGGAAATCGGTACAGCCCGCTAGCGCGATCAAAACGACCACCGCGAGCGTCGCGAACACGAGCCGCCGGTTCATATCAGGTAACGACACAGCGGAGTTCCGATCGGAGGTACTTCCCGATCGACGCGAGCAATCCGGGCGAATCCGTGCCCTCCCGACAGACGACGCTCTGTTCGAGCAAGCCGAGGCGCTCGACGGTCACGATGTCGCGGGCGTGACCAGCGCGGTTGACCGTTGCCCGGACCTCCCCACGGGTGGCACTGTTGACGTTCACCCGCCCCGTCTCACGGGTCCAGTCGTACAGTCGATCACGCTCTTCGTCAGCTAACCGCGGCGGGTCGCCGTACGTAAAGCGCATCGGGAGATGCTGGACCAGCCCGAACCGCTCGACGAGTTGCTCGGGACTGCCCGGTCCGAGTCCGAGTTCGTCGGCGGGGACGAGCACCTTCTCGCCGGCGTCGAGGACGAAGCCGTCGTCGCTCCACTCCGCCAAGGTGCCGACGTACGTCTCACCCGCCACGAAATGATCAGTGATCTCGCCCCAGCGCTCCCGAAGAACGTTTCGGGCGGCCGTCTCGTCCGGTCCCTCGACGGTCACCGAGACGAAGTCGTCGTCGCGAACGCCCACCGTCCACTCCACGTCCAGCTCCCCGATGTCGTCGCCGATCATCGAATCCATGCCGCGGAGCGCTCGCTCCCGTGCATCGCCCGCGACGTACAGTTTGGTTCCGAGGACGACCATCTATCCAGCCGCCTCGACGTTAAGTTCGTCCCGGAGCTCCTCGATTCGCTCGTCCATCGACTCGACCAGCGCGGCGTTGTCCATCGCTTCGAGCGGCGAGCCACACTCCGGACACTGGAAGCCGAAGTCCATCGCATCCGCGAACTCGAAGCGGATCGAGCAGATCTCACAGAGGTAGAACTCGTGGTCGCGTTCGTGCTCACGCCGCCGCTCTAACGCCTCCAGCAGGCGGTGCATCTCCTCGGCTAAGTTCTCCGGGACGTTGTCGTACTCGAACGTCCAGAGATAGGTCAGCCAGCCGGAGTCCTCGTCGCGAAGCCGACGGTAGGTCGCCAGATCGTTCTCGTAGAGAATGAACAGCGCGCGGCGGACGTCGTTCAACTCCAGATCTAGCTGTTCGGCGAGCTCCTCGTCGGTTACCTCCCCGTCCGGGGGCGCAGCCGCCACCGGCATCCCCTTCGGACCGACCAGCTCGTGTAAGTATTTTTGAATGACAGGATCTTCGAGCAGGTCCTCAAAAGCCATTGGTATCACGTCCGGGGTTGAGGCGGTTAAATGTACCGTCTCGGGACTGACGCCGCGACGTACCCCGCGTCGGCGCAGTCGCGCGTTCGACCGTACACCGATGCGTTCACTCTTCGGGAGTCTCTACCTGTTTTCCGGTCGCCTGCGGGACGACCCGTCGCTTGGCGTCTGTCCACTCCCGATCGAGTTCGCGGCCGTCGAACAGTCGATCGAGAAACACGGCGAGTGCGGCCACCTCGGAGTGCGGTTGGTTCGTGACGCCGACGTTCCAGTCGGCCGCCTCGTAGACGGAGAAGGGCACTTTCCCCGACCCGACGACGACCAGCAACGGCCCGTCGTCGTGGACCGCTCGAATCTCCTCTTCGACATCCTGTACTCGTTCGCCGTACATCGTGAGGTGAACGACGGGTCCCTCCCAGTTGCGGATCGTGGCGTTCGGGCTGTCGACCGTCTCGACCGCGAACGGACCGCCGAACCGGTCGGTCACGTCCTCGACGGTCTCGCGGGCGTCACGCGACTCGCCCTCGCCAGCGTAGAGGACGCGATCCGCACCGAGCGCCCGCGCCGTCAGTCCGACGTGCGTGGTGAGCCGATCGTCCCGGCCCGCCCGGTGGCCGACGCGGAGCACCGCCACCTCGGGTTCGTCCTGCATGGGTGCACGGATGCGCGCCAGGTCCCTGTGGGTTCCGATCCGTGAGTGTGTGAGTCCGATCCGCGATCGTGTGAGTTCCGATCCGTGAGCGGCCGTCGTCGGTCCGGTCTCCTCAGTCGACCGATCCGATGGCGGTGGTGGGAAGCAGCGCGCCCGTCTCGCGGTGGACGCCGATCAGGAGGACGACACCGGCGATCGCGGGCGCGAGCGCACAGACGGCGTAGATGGCCTGAAAGCCGACGACCTCCGCGAGCGGCAACGACACCATCGGGCCGAGTCCGCCGCCGATGTCCCCGAAGACGTTGTTCGTCCCGACCGCCCGCCCCATCCGCTCGTTCGGGACGAGATCGGCTAGCAACGCCATCATCGGACCGCTGGTGCCGCCCTGTCCGCCGCCGATGAGAACGCACGCGATGGCGAGGGTGATCACCGAGTCCGCGAGGGCGAACATCCCGAAGCCGACGACGGTGACGCCGAGTGAGAGCAACAGCGTCGGCATCCGCGAGCCGTGCCGATCGGTCACCCAGCCCCCGAAGAACATGCAGACGGCCGCCGCGACGACGGTGATCGCCATGAACACGCCCGCGGAACCCTGCTCGTCGAAGCCGAACACGCCCATCCCGGTGTCCGCCAAGAACACGGGCATCGTGGCGAACAGCGCGCCGATGTAGACGAACAGCACGACGAAGTTTACGGTGCCGATGGTCAGCGCGGGCAGACTCGTGTCGACGTCCCACGGGCTGATCGATCGGTGTTCGCCGGGTTCGACGTGCGTCTCGGGGACGGTGACGTAGGCGATCATGCCGGCGGCCAGCGCGAACGCCGTGGCGAGGACGAACGCCTCGATCGTCCCGTACAGTTCGCTGACGATCCCGCCGAGGACCAACCCTGTCGGGAAGCCGAAGATCGATCCGCCGCGGATGATGCCCATGCTCGTTCCCCGGCCGTCGCTCGGGCTTACGTCGGCGGCGATCGTGTACGCCGTCGCGAACACGAGCGCGCTTCCAAGCCCCCAGATGACCCGTGCGGCCAGAAACCACCCCTCAGGCGGTCCCACCTCCAGCGCGATGACGTACCCGAACGTGGCGAAACCCTGGATGAACAGCCCCGCGATGAACGGTTTTCGCGTGCCGATCCGATCGACGAGGATGCCCGCGGGTGCGTTCGCCACCAGCCGTGAAAATCGATTGGCACTGAGGATCAGCCCCACCAGGGCAGGCGAGATACCGAGGACGAGGCCCAGACTCGGCAGGATCGGGAAGATCACGCCGCCGCCGAATCCCACGAAGAACGTGCTGGCAACGACCGACCCGATAATCACGTGTCTGCGCTTCATACCGGCGGCTCACCCCACCTGCGCTCGCTTCTCGGGCCCGTCACGTCGGACGGTCCCTCCTCGGACGGTCGCTC
>SKSS01000108.1 GCA_007122875.1 Salinarchaeum sp.
CCGTCGTAGTTGGCGCTCTCGACGCTCGTGATCGTCGTCGCGACGAACGCCCCGAGGATGATCACCATCACGATCACCATCACCGTCTGAAGCCCCCCGGTCTGCTTGACGCCGAGAATGTTCACCGCGATGAGGATCGTTCCGATGACGACCGCGGCCGCCTCGTGGGAGGGCAGCGCCATCACGAATTCGAGGTAGAACATCCCGCCGACGAGCGCGAGCGCCCCCTTGAACATCAACATCAACCACGTCCCCAGTCCGGCGACGGTCCCCGCTCCCGGTCCCATGCCGCGTTCGATGAAGATGTAGTCGCCGCCGGCCTCGGGCATCGCGGTCCCGAGTTCGGCGATCGACAGCGCGGCGGGGACGACGAGGACCGCCGCCACGATGAACGCGAGGATCACGGCGGGACCGGCTTCCGCCATCGCGATGCCGGGCAGGATGAAAATCCCGCTGCCGATCATCGCGCCCATGCTGATCGCGATCACCGCGAGCAGCCCCAAGTCGCGCTCGAGTTCCTTTGGCATCGTTCGGTCGATCGGTGACTCTCTAGCGGGAAAGCGGTTTCCTATTGGGCCGTCGCTGCCGGCTCGTACCACACTCCCGAAAATATTCGAGGTCGAATCGAGATCACGTTCCCGAGCGAGGCCGGTACTTCTCCGCTTTCGATACGTGAACTCGCCTGGCTGCCGGTCCGTCCGCTTCACCGATCACTGTCGAAACCCTAAAAGGTACAGTCGTCCGAATCCGCGTACGAACGATCACTCATGTCGCCTGTCGCCCGTCGAATCCCGGTCTCCGGCGAGCACGCCCTCGCCATAGAGCCGAGCATCGGCGGCCTCGACGCCGCTTTCCCGACGATCGGCTTCCTCCCGGAACTGCCGCTCGACGAGCACGCCTTCGTTTTCGCCATCGCCGTCACCGCGTTTCTCGTCGCTCCGCTCGCGATCAAGCGTCTCGGGTTGCCGGGTATCATCGGCGTCGTTCTCGTCGGGGCCGTCATCGGTCCCAACGCCCTCGGGATCGTCGAAGAGCATGAGGCGATCGTCCTGCTGGGCAACGCCGGGTTGGTGTATCTGCTGTTCACCGTCGGTCTCGAACTCGACCTTCGGGGGTTCGCCAGGGCCCCCGAGAACGCAGCGCTCTTCGGGGTCGTTAGCTTCGGGCTGCCGTTCGCCGCCGGCGTCGTCGGTGGCGTCACGCTGCTCGGCTTCGACGCGTGGGCGGCGGCGTTGCTCGCGGCCGTCTTCGCCTCGCACACGTTGCTCGCCTACCCGATCGTCAACCGAATGGGGATCACACAGAACCGGGCCGTGACGGCCGTCTTCGGTGGGATCCTCTTCACCGACACGCTCGCGCTGATCGTGCTGGCGCTCGTTCTCGGCGGCGCGGACGGTGGATTGACACCGGCG
The DNA here is from genome assembly GCA_007122875.1 of Salinarchaeum sp. Taxonomy (GTDB): domain Archaea; phylum Halobacteriota; class Halobacteria; order Halobacteriales; family QS-1-68-20; genus QS-1-68-20. The sequence continues at coordinate 1,413 of SKSS01000108.1, forward strand.
TTGATCGTGCAAGTTCTCGGCTCCCTGTTGGTGCTGTTCGGTGCAATCTGGCTGATCGTCCCGCGAGTCGCCCGATGGTTCTTTCAGACGCTCAGCGAGGAGAGTTACTTCGAGTTCCTGTTCGTGCTATCGATCCTCTTTCTCGCGGCGAGCCTCGCCGAACTCCTCGACATCGCCGACATCCTCGGCGCGTTCGTCGCCGGGTTGGCGCTCAATCGCGTGATCCCACGCGGCGGGACGCTCATGAACCGGATCGAGTTCGTCGGGAACGCGCTGTTCATCCCGTTCTTTCTGCTGTACGTCGGAATGCAGGTCGACCCGAGCGTCATCCTCGACGGGCCGCGAACGTTGCAGGTCACGGCGTTCATCCTGGGCACGATGGTCGGGATGAAGTACGCCGCGGCGTGGATCGTGAGCGCTGTCCAGGGCTACGACGCACAGGAGCGAGGGGTGATCTTCGGGCTTTCGGTCGGTCAGGCAGCGGCCGCGCTGGCGATCACGCTGGTCGGGTTCGAAGCGGGCCTGTTCGGCTCGCACGTCGTCAACGCCGTCGTGCTCATGTTGCTGGTGACGGCCGTCCTCAGCCCCTGGGTGACCGAACGAGCGGGGGCGCGGCTGGTCGCCAGCGAGGAGGTCGAACCCGGCGGCGGGGAGGCGACCGATCCGCGCATTCTCGTCCCGCTCTCGACCGACGCCGACCGCCAACGGTCGCTGCTCGAACTCGCGTTCGTCCTCAAAGACGACTGGGGTGACGAACCGGTCCACCTGCTGACGGTCGTCCAGCCGAAATCCGGCGGGACGGCCGACGAGCGGGTTGCCGAGGTCGCGAGCGGACTCGAAGAGGCGGCCGAAATCGGTGACGCGGCCGAGGTGGCGGTGCTGCCCGAAACGCGGGTGAACCACAACGTCGCATCCGGGATCGTTCGAGGGTCGCTGGAGGTACAGGCGGATCTCATGTTGATGGGCTGGGACGCCAACCGGTCGTTTCGGGCCCGGATGTTCGGCGGCATCATCGATCAGGTGCTCGATCGGACGAAGCTGCCGATTCTCGTCTCGCGGCTCGGTCATCCGATCAACACCACGACCCACATTTACGTGATCCTTCCCGGTGGAATCGACCACCACGAGGGGTTCTACGAGACCGTCCACGTCATCAAGCGGTTGGCGTCCCGTCTCGGCGTGGGGATCACCTGCCTGGTGGTGGCGGGGAACGCCAGACAGTACGAACGCCTGTTCGGGCTGGTCGAGATGGAGGTCGACGCCGAGTTCGAGGAGGTGCCGAGTTGGAACTCGGTGGTGCCGGATCTCGAAGACCGGACCGAATCCGACGACCTCGTGGTCGCGGTCTCTCCCCGCGAGGGCAGAGTCGGCTGGACCGAGGCGCTCGCGCAGTTGCCGGCTCGACTGGCCCGCCTGCCGCCGCAGTCGTTCATCATGGTCTACCCGCGGGAGGGTGAACCGGAGTACGACGCCCAGTTCCTGAAGATCGAGTAGGGTCCAGTCCTGGCTCCACTCCCTGACGATCGAGGAGAAGTCCAGTCCTGGCTCCACTCCCTGACGATCGAGGAGAAGTCCAGTCCTGGCTCCACTCCCTGACGATCGAGGAGAAGTCCAGTTTCTGACGATCGAGTCGGAGCCGGGACCTGTCCGACCGGTTCGACGATCGAACCCGTACGCTCATGGCCGCCCGGTCACAACTGCCGTCGATGACCGACGATCGGACGCTTCGTCGAGCCGCCGCCGGGCTGGCCGTGCTGGTCGCGGCGATTCACCTCTACTGGGCGATGCCCGTGTTGCTTCGGCAGCTACAGGCCGGGCTGATCCACGATCCGCGCCCGATCGCCTTCGTGATCGCTTCAGCCGCGATCGTCGCAGGGGTCACGCTGACGGCGCTCGGCGCGGAGCGCCGCCCCTTCTATCTCGGTGGGATCGCCCTCATGGCCGTCTTTCTCGTCGGGTACGCGGCGTGGCACACCGTCCTCGATCACGGCGCGTTCTGGCCCGGACGACCCGCCTACCACCACCACGATCAGGGGTTCATCACGATCATGGTCACCCATCTCGCGGACGATCCGATCGCCCTGGTGTCGAAAACGGCCGAACTCGCGTTGCTCACCCTCCTCGGCGTCCTCTACGTTCGAGAGCGGTGAGTCAGCCACGACGCGTCACGGGAGATACTCGAAGTACACTGCCGCGCCGGCAGCGGCCGTCTGTGTGAGGTCGGCCTCGTCCCCGACAGTCGCGAGCAATGTTCCGGCGCTGAACAGCCCACCATTCATGACGCGGACTTCGGTTCGTCTCTCGACACAGGCGACCACTTCCCCCTCCGTCCAGTTATCGTGGCGTTCGATGATGTCGCTTCCGTCGATCTTTGCGACTGACTCTCCCCCGCCCAGGAAACCACCGGGTTCACGGATCTCGTCTCCGTCGATACGAAGGACGGTCGGTCCGGCCGTGAACGCCCCGCCCTTGGCTTTGATCTCGTTTCCCTGCACGTACCCGATCACATCACGATTGTTGTCCCGGATTTCGACAGCCATGACCCACGGCCCATCCGAACGTCGACGGTCGGATAAACTGTCGGGATTCGGAAACCGTGTCCGCACTCGTCCGGACGGTGGGCGTGGTCCGGGCCGTTCCTCAAGGGCAACAGTAATCCCGTCAGCGCCAGCAGTACGACCATGGACGACGACAGCCGAATCGAGACGCGCGCGATTCACGCCGGACAGGAACCCGATCCCGAGACGGGGGCGCTGATGACGCCGATCCACGCCAACTCGACCTACGAGCAGGACCGCCCCGGCGAGCACCGCGGCTACGAGTACTCCCGAACCGGAAACCCGACCCGAACCGACTTAGAGAACAACCTCGCCAGCCTCGAACGTGGCGAGTACGGACGGGCGTTCTCCAGCGGCATGGGGTCGATCAACACCGTCTGCAACCTGCTGTCGGCGGGCGATCACGTCGTCTGCGCCGACGACGTCTACGGCGGCACCCGACGGCTGTTCGACCAGGTGTACGAGGAGTACGACCTCTCTTTCACCTACGTCGATATGACCGACCTCGACGCGGTGTCCGACGCGATCCGTCCGGAGACCGAACTCGTCTGGCTGGAGACGCCCACGAACCCGCTGATGAAGGTGATCGACATCGCCGCGCTCGCGGATCTCTCCCACGACGCCGACGCGCTCTGTGCGGTCGATAACACCTTCGCGACGCCGTATCTCCAGCGACCGCTCGAACTCGGCGCGGACCTGGTCTCACACTCGCTGACGAAGTACCTCGGGGGACACTCCGACGTGGTCGGTGGCGCGCTGATCACCGACGACGCGGATCTCGACGAGCGGATCGGCTTCTATCAGAACGCCGTCGGCGCGACGCCCGGTCCCCACGAGTGTTTCCTCGTCCTCCGGGGGACGAAGACGCTCCCCGTGCGGATGGACCGCCATTGTGAGAACGCCCGCGAACTCGCGGCGTGGCTCGACGACCACCCGCGCGTCTCGCGCGTCTACTACCCCGGACTGGAGAGCCATCCGGGCCACGAGATCGCCGCCGAGCAGATGGACGACTTCGGCGGGATGCTCAGCTTCGAACTCGACGCGAGCCTTGAGGAGGCGAGCGACGTGGTCTCGGACACCGAGATCTTCACGCTCGCCGAGAGCCTCGGCGGCGTCGAGAGCCTGATCGAACAGCCCGCGCCGATGACCCACGCCTCCATCCCCAAGGAGGAACGCGAGAAGGCGGGTCTCACCGACGGCCTGATCCGCGTCTCCGTCGGCATCGAGCACGTCGACGACCTGAAGGCGGATCTGGAGCAGGCGATCGACGGCGCGTTGGCGTAGTCGGGGAACGGGACGGAGGGTCGTTTTCGTAACCACTCGTCTTTACTTCGACCGATGAAAGTATCTTACTTCGATCGGTGAAAGTGACCAATCGACGTAAACAGATTCTGTCGGGGATCGGTTTCGAACGGATAGTGGTGGTCGACCGTTCCACTCTAGGGTGATGCTCATACGGAATGATGTGGTACTTCAGAGAGGGACGGTGAGAGTGGTGGGTTTGGGATGTAGACCGGGTGGCCGGATTTGGAAACGTGGAGGTGGAATA
>SKSS01000048.1 GCA_007122875.1 Salinarchaeum sp.
AAGCCCTCCCGATATGGGGTGAGAGACGCCACTCTCGAAAACGGTGAAACCGCGAGATTGGGTGGCTGGGGAGTTCGGCCCCAGACGGGGTCAAGCCCCGTGAGAGGTGGGCCAACGCGGATTTGAACCGCGGACCTCCCGGTTATCAGCCGAGCGCTCAACCTGGCTGAGCTATTGGCCCAGTGAGCGCATCCTATCGTTGCGCCCTCTCGGTTTTAAACGTTACCTTTCGGCTTCCGTCAGTCGGTCTCGCCCTCGCCTCGCTCCTCGATGTCGATCTCGTATACGTCCGCATCAACGTCGTACACGTCGGACTCCGGCGCTTCTCGTCCGTACTCGAACCCTCCTTTCGGGCCGGGGGCGGCACCTGATCCTCCGTCGTCCGGGCCAGGACCACCACCCGCCCCCCACGTCACGCCGCCGGAGCCGTCGTTCGGAAACCCGCTCGTGTAGATCCGTCCGGTGACGAGCCCGCCGGTTTTCTCGTCGAGGTACGGCGTGACGACCCAGCGCTTGAGCGCTTCGCGGAGTGGGTAGCGGGTCGGCGGAAGCGCGAACAACAGCCCGATGGCGTCGGTGACGAGACCGGGTGTGAGCAGGAAGGCCCCGGCGGCGATCAGAAAGGCCCCGTCGAGCAGTTCGTCGGTCGGGATCCGACCGGCGTAGACGGCCTCGTTCATCCGTCGGAGGGTGTGTCGTCCCTCCGATTGCACGAGGAGGACGCCGACGAAGCCGGTGAGAACGACCAGCAACACGGTGGGGACCCACCCGAGTACCTGCGAGGCGACGAACGCGAGCACGATGGAGTCCACCAGAGGAATCAAGATCGCGATCGCGAGCAGCCGCTTGAACATACCCGCTCGTACCCGGTCCGAGCGGAAAACGTTCCCGGTCGATCCGACACGGAGCGCGCTGTTCGTCCGTTCGGAACGAAGGGGTTAGGCGGGGCGGTACCCACCCGTTCGTATGGACGAGTCCGCGCGACGAACCCGCGTCGAGTGGCAGGCGTGGGGACCGGAGCCGTTCGCGGTCGCCGAGCGCCGCGACGCACCGCTGTTGCTCTCGCTGTCGGCGACGTGGTGTGACGCCTGCCACGAGATGGACCGCGAGACCTACGACGACCCACGGATTGCCGCGAACTGCAACGACCGGTTCGTACCCGTCCGGGTGGACGTCGATCGCCATCCCCGTGCCCGCGAACGGTACAACGCGGGGAGCTTTCCCTCGACGACGTTCGTCACTCCATCGGGGGCGATCCTGGCGTCGGCCGGATACCTCGACGCCGACGCGATGGGTGGCGTCCTCGATCGCGTTCGGGAGACGTGGGACGACGAGGGAGAGTCCGCCGGCCGGGTTCCGCGCGGGGTTCGAGACGAGCGGCCCCCACGAGGCGAGCTGGAACCGACGATCGAGGCGATGATCGCAGGACGGCTGGAGGCGACCTACGACGACACATACGGCGGCTGGGGGACGGACGCGAAGTTTCCGCTGCCGGAGACGATCGAGTTCGCACTCAAGCGCGACCGGGACGCGGCACTCCGGACGCTCTCGGCGATTCGTGAGGGGCTGTTCGACGAGCACGAGGGTGGGTTCTTCCGCCTCTCGACGACGCGGACGTGGGAGCACCCTCGACGGGAAAAGCTGCTGGACTCGAACGCGGCGCTGTTGCGGGCCTTCGCGAACGGCTATCTGTACACCGGAGACGACGCACACCGGACGGTCGTCGAGCGGACAATCGACTACCTGACGACGACGCTCTGGACCGAGGAGGGGTTCGCCGGCAGTCAGGCACCCACATCGACGACGGATCCCGAGGCGGTCGGATCGGATACGGACCGTGAAACGAGCGCGGCGGTCGATTCCACGATCTTCGCCGACCGGAACGCGCTGGCCGCCGAGGCGCTGTTGACCTACCACGCGTACACTGACGACGAGCGGTCGGTTCGATACGCCCGCCGCGCGCTCGACGCGCTGGCGGAGCTTCGAGACGGTGATGCGCTGGTTCACTACCGTGACGGTGACGAGATCGGCACACGAGGGCTCCTCACCGATCACGCGCGGGCCGTCGAAGTGCTCACCACGGCGGCGAGTGTCCTCGGCGACGATGGGTATCTCGACGCTGCACGGACGCTCGCGGACTTCGTCATCGACGAGCGCCGCGACGGAGCGGTCTTACTCGAAGGGCCGGTGACGGGACCGGGGGCATGCGATCGGCCGCTCCGGCCGCTCGACGACGCCGTCGTGATGGCCGACGGGCTGATCGATCTCGCAGTGCTGACCGGAGAGGAGGCATACCGCGAAGTGGCTCGCGACGCACTGTCGGCGTTCGCGGGAGCGGCTGACCGGTTCGGTCCACCGGTCGCACGCTATGGCACCGTCGTTTCGCGGCTTCTCGACGGACCGTTGACGATCGAGGTGTCGGCACCGGCCGGGTCGGAACTCCACCGTGCCGCGCTCCGCGTGGCTGACCACGAAAAAGTGGTCGTCCTCTCGGACACCGATGCTCGGGAAACGGCCGTCGTTCGAACCCAGGACGCCGAGGCCGGTCCGGCAACGACACCCGACGAGGTGGCGAGCGCCGTCGCGGACGTCGTCGCACCCCAGTAGTAAACGATCGAATCGTTTTTACTGTTCTCGCACGTGTTGCCGCTATGGCCAGCCTCAGGGATCTCGGGCTCTCCGAGTACGAAGCACGGGCGTATCGATCGTTGCTCGATACAGGGCCGACAACTGCAAAGGAGTTGTCTCGGGTTAGTGGCGTTCCGATGGGACGGATCTACGACGTGCTCAACAGCCTCGAGGGACACAGTCTCGTCCGCAGCCAGTCGGCGAGCCGTCCGAAAAAGTATGTGGCGGTCGAGCCGTCGACCGCGCTCGATCGGCTGTTATCGGACAAACGTCGTGAACTGAAAGCCCAGGTCGAACAGTACGAGGGGATCGTCGAGGAGCTCGAAACGGAGCTCGAGGCATCGGAACCGGTCGAAGAACGGTTCTGGACGGCAGCCGTGGGGCCGGACGAGAGCGTCGATCTCCTCATCGAACGCCTCGACGCAGCCGAAGAACGGATCGTCGTCGTCTCGTCGGCCCCCTCGCCGGGGTTCGACATCGAGGCGGTCGGTGAGCGGGTCACAGAACGGCTTCAGGCCGCCACGGATCGCGGAGTCGACGTGTCGCTGCTCCTCTCGCCGGACCTCGTGCGCACGCTGCCCCCCTCCGTCGGGAAGCGGTACGCCCGGACGCTCGAAAATCGTCCGGCGTTCGAGGTCCGCACCGCCGACGTCTCGGGCACGTTCAACGTGATTGACGACGTGGAGGTGGTCATTCAGGTTCCGAACCCTCTCGCGTCGGAGACGGCGTTAGCGATGATCGATCTCAAGGATCCGGAGTTTGCGGTGCAGGTTCTGGAAGCGTTCACGCCGCGGTGGGAGCGGGCCGAGCCGCTCGAGTTGTCGCTGTAGGGAGCGGTCGAACCGATCGACCCGTCCGCCGATCAGTCCCGGATCTCTTGGCGGAGCGTGGCGACCGTGGCGACGCGCTCGGCGTGTGCGTTGTGTTGGTGAATTGATTCGTCGTTCGACTGTTTCATCGTCACGACCGCGTCGTCGGGGAGGTCGGGAAAGCGGTCGACGACGCTCTCGGCCATCGATCGAACGCAATCTTCGACGAACTTCGCGTCGGCGTGCGATCGGTAAGTCATGTGGTCCTCGTCGGGACGTTTTGCCAAGTTGTAGATCCGTGCGCTCATGGAGTCGCGGGCGATGTCGACCAGCTCCATGAGGTCGACTTCGGGCGCGCCGGTGCTCTCGACGGTGAGCGTCGCGTGGCCGCGCTGGGAGTGTCCCGGCTGGGGGACGCGTTCGAGGAAGGTCTCAACGGTAGCGTCGTCCACGTCGAGTTCTTCGAGCGTCTCGCGGGCCCGGGCTTCTGACATCCCCTGTGAACACGGACAGACAGTCATGCCGGTGACACGCGTTCCGATCTCCTCTCTGGTTCCGTCCTCGGTCGCAGTCGCCCCCGCGATGATGTCGATGGTTCCCTGTGTCTCCCGGTCGGTTGCGGGCGTTCGGTCCTTCGTGACGAACGCCGCTTCCATCCGGACTTCGGCGCTCGTCGTGTAGTCGTGTTTGGCCAGCAGCCGCTCAGCGGTCTCCCCGCACACGTCCTCGACGCGGTATCGCGGCTCCTCAACTGCGTCCTGGAGGATCTCGTCGACGACCTCCATGTTCCGGCTCATATCCGCGCCTTTCCGCCAGCTAGGGAGGTCGACGAACACCTCGAACTCGGCCATCAGGACGATCGGCCGCTTCCCCTCACGGGCGAGTTTTACCAGCTTCTCGACGCCGGTCACGCCCACCTGATTCAGTCCGACGGTCACGTCCGGACGGTTCGCCTGCACGTCCGGCAGTTGCTCGCTCATCTCACCGTACTAGGGATCCCCCGCGGTTAGGGTTTCCCCTTTCGGCGACCGGCCCTCACCAGGTGATCGAGCGATCGGTGGATGGTCGGTACTCGGCGGCTCACGCTAACTTTCCGAGCGCGTCGAAGAACTCGACCGATGGGCCAGCGAGCCGAACGGGGTCGTTCGCCCGCTCGATCCGGACCGTTGCGGGGAGATCGATCTCGTGGGCGTCGGAACCGTCGGCGACGACCACCGCCCGTGCCGCCTCGTCTACCCGAACGGTGACGGTCGCATCACGGTCGAGCACGAGCGGGCGCATCGGCTCGGAAGCGCACAACTCGGTCAGCACGAACGCCTCGACTGCGGGGTGAACGAGCGGTCCCCCTTCACTGAGATTGTATGCGGTGCTCCCCGTCGGGGTCGCCACGAGTACGCCGTCAGCGTGGCCACCGGTGTACAGCGAGCCATCGACCCGAACTTCGATTTCGATTCCGCCGCCGTGTCCACGCCGCGGACCGTGAACAACCACCTCATTGAGCGCCGGCCCGCTCGTCCAGCCCTCTACCGTCGCCTGGAGTCGGTGGAGTTCGCGGAATGAGACCGTTCCGTGTTCGCGGTATCGTTCTACCTCTCGACTGATGGTCTCTACCGCATCCCTCGGTGAGACGGCGTTCAGAAACCCGACCTCTCCGAGGTTGACGCCGACGATGGGGACCGTTCCGACCTCGGTTGCGGCGAACAGAAACGTTCCGTCCCCACCGATACTGACGGCGAGATCCGCGTTCTCGAACTCCTCGATCGGGGTTCCTTCACCGTCGAGTTCGGCCGCGGTCGCGGGGTCGATCAGTACGTCGACGGTTGAGGGCAGTTCAGATCGAATCTCCTCGGCGAGATACGCCGCACGGATGTTGCCACGCTGGGCGACGATTCCGAGTTGCATCTCGCTATCGCACCACCGTGACGGGAACGGACGACCGCCGGACGACCGTCTCGGCGACGCTTCCCAGGAGGATGCGAGCGACGCCATCGCGGCCGTGACTGCCCATCACGATCGCGTCAACCCCTGCCTCGTCGGCATACTCGACGATGGCTCTGGAGGGGCGACCGACCACGGTGTCAGTCTCGACGGCCCGATTCAGATCATCACCTCGTTCGACGGCCTCCGCAAGGAGTTCCTCGGCGGCTTCCTCCGCGCGTTCGAACCACTCCTGGGAGAAACTCGGAAAACTCGCGCGACCGCCGTAGCCCGCGTCGATGGGATCGATGACGGTGAGGGCCGTGATCGTCGCGTTCGGGTGCGACTCGATGGCGTGGTCGAGTGCGGCCTCCGACTGCGGTGACCCGTCGAACGGCACCAGGACGTGTTCGCCCATGATCGGACGGTAGGCTCCCCGAAGACTAAAAAGGCCCCTACGTGCATCGACACCGAGCAGTCGTGGTCACGTCGTCACGAATCCCGCCCGTGGCGGGTCAGACAGGTCGGCAACCCCTGTAATTCGACTGATTCGGAGTTATCCGGCGAGTAGACGACCATCCCACCTGTCTCCATGTACGGCACCTTCCCCTCCAGTTCGGACGGGATGTTCACGCTCTTGATCGCGTCCTCGTCGCCGAGGTTGAGGACGACCGTCGTGTTGAGCTGTTTGAACACCGCGTCGTCGATGTCCTGAGGATCTTGCGTGATCAAGAACAGCCCGAGACGCTCCTTTCGACCCTGTTTGGCCGCGTCGGTGAACTTCCCGATCACGTGCCGGGCCTGCTCGGTGTCGGCGTCGGTCAGGAAGTTGTGCGCTTCGTCCATGCCGACGATCAGCGGCGTCTCCTTGATTCGGTCGTAGCGCGGATCGTTCGAGAGCTTTTCGTCCACCAGGAGACTCGACAGCGCCAACACAACCGTCTCGGTGGCGCGGCTGCTGTTGACGTGGTAGGTGGGAACCACCGAGAGTTGGCCCGGGTTGACGAACTCGCGGACCAGTTCGGTGATCGGTCGGGCATCCTGATCGAACACGGACCCGAACCCTCGAACCCGTCGGGTGATCGCATCGAACGTCGCCTCGTGAACCTTCCCGCTCTCGTCGAGCTCCTCCCTGAGTGCTGGATCGTCGAGAAACGACGTGAACTCCCGATACGTCCCCTCGTTGCCGTAGCTCCGGAAAAATCGCGGGATGAGCTCGTGGGTCAGCGCATTGAACTGATTCTCGTTGAGCCCCGATCCCGCGACGAGCCACGGGTTCTTTCGGACCATCGAGAACGGGATCGTGAATTCGACCTGTTCAGCGCGGTGATGGTCGGCGGCGTACGTCGCCGAGCCGACCGTCGGGACGAACGTCACGGTCTCGTCGTGGCCACCGTAGGCGATTCCTTCGCGCTCCCAGCGCCGTTCGTCGTCACTGGTCGCCTCCGGGTTGTCGTCGTGCATCTGGGAGTACTCGTCCTGCGGGTCGAACTGGACGACGGCCGGGCGAACCGTCCGGCCATCGTCCATCGGGTAGGTGTGATCCTCGCCGAGGTACTGCCGGAGGACGTTCTTCGCGGCGTGGGTCTTCCCCGATCCCGTCCCGCCCGCGATCAGCACGTGCCGGAAGATCAGCGGGTCGCCCGCGTCGTAGTCGTCTTTGAGTCGGTAGTCGATCGTCGGCGGTTCGGCCGCGGTTCGGACCGTTTCGCCGCCGACCGAGAGGTGCCCGAGGAACACGCCATCCTCGGGGATGTCGAGCCCGGTTTTGATCTCGGTCTGGTCTGTCGCCCGGGTGACCCGCGTCTCGGGCTTCGGAACCCGATCGACCATCCGACGGCGTAGCTCGCCGTCCTCCGGGTAGAGGACCGCCACAGGGTCGAGATCGGCGACGAACTTGTAGTCCGCCTCGTCGAACCCGTCGTCTGCGAGCGCCCGTCTGGCCTGAATTTCGGTCGCGTCGTCGGCGTAGAACTCCTGTGCGTACTCCAATGCGCCGATCTTGCCGAACAGTCGTTCGCCGTCGGGATACGACGCGAGCAGGTAGGTACCGAGCCGAACGCCGGATCGATTGTCGGCCGTGACGTACGCCCGCAGGGTGGTGTCGTCGCCGTCCTCGGACACGCGGAGACCCTCGGACACCGTGATCGTCCCGATGGCGTCGCCCGGAAGCGCCGCGTCGGTCGTGAGCCGGTCGAACGAGCGGTCGGCAGTTTCCGTCCCGATCGATCCGGTCGCTTCCGATCCCCCCGGATCCGGTTCGGAAGTCGACGCCTCCGAGTCGTCATCGGCCACGCTGTCCCCCTCGAATTCGCTGAAGTCTTCGAGATCGGTCACGTCAGCGTTCTCTCGCCGGGAGGTCAAACAGGTTTCCCCTGCCGAGGAGTGCTTCGCCGCCGACGCGACGGAGAGTAGCCCAAGCGGTCGACGGCAGCGCCAGCGGGCTTTTCACTCCTGAGGTTCTAGATGCCGACATGCTCCTCGTTCGCGGAAACGCGGGTGGTACGGCCCTCACCGGCACGATATACGAGCGTGGTGAGCGTGCACCTCGCTTCCGGGGTGCACCCGACGAGGGCGCGCCGTACGTGTGGGTCTGTGACGAGTTCTACGAGGTCGAAAGCGGCGGCAGCGCTCAACGGATCGACGGTCGCGAGGTGAACGTCGCGTTCGAATCACCGGTTCCCCGCGGATTCGACACCAGGTCGGACGCGATCGAGGCCGCGACCGAACATGTCCGGACGCAGTTTGCGCGCGTCGGCATCGACGCCGACGACGTTGAGGTGGAGGTGTTGGAAGCCGACGAAGAGCGGTTGGTGTGATCGGGCGCGTCGAGCAGTAACGGTCTCGGTCGTCATCCGATTTTCCAGAATCCGATCACCGTCCACGATCTGGTGGTCCTCTCGCCTCCAGCCCCCAGCGGTGGTCGTCGTAGGTCGACTGCTCGTCGGTTTCGAGCACCCGCTCGAACTCGGCGCGAATCGCACGCGTGCCCGCACGATCGATCCGCGCGAGTTGGTCGGCCTTCCCGACGGCGGGTGGCGGGCCACGTTCGACGGCGACGTCGTGGAGCACTTGCCGGCGGAGCCGATCGCGTTCGTCGGGATCGCAGGTGACGGCAAAGGGGGCCTCGACGCGATAGAGCAGATCGTCGCGGGGATCGTAGACGGCGAAGAACGTCACCTCGTAGTCCGCCGGGTCGAGCGTTCGGGGGATGCCCAGCGCGTTCTCGTCCGCGGCGAGGAGTCGATCGGCACCACCGCGCGATCGGAACCAGCCGGTGGCCGTGAGATCGTCGTCGTTGCGCTCGCGGATCCGAACGCGGTCGCCGTGCTGATCACGCGCCTCGACGAACTCGACACGTTCGAGGATCCGGGTGAAAAAGGCCGTATCGTTGACCCAGTGTGGATCCGGGGCGTTCGGCCGCTCGGTGAGGGTCCGGGTGAGTGCCCGGGATGCCGGATTCTTCACGACGCCGAGGAGCGGAACGTCCCGTTGGACGGTCTCTTCGACCAACCGGACGTAGTTTGTCACCACGTCCCGTGGCTGTGGCTCGTCGTAGAGGAGGTCAGCGAGTTCTGGATCCCGATCGGCCCAGTTGAGCATCCCCTTCGGGTAGATCGGCCCGTCGAGGATCAGCAGGTCGTCCACCCGGTCGATCCGTTCGCGAGCGTGTCGGCTCTCGGCGAGATACAGCGCGAGTTCGTGGACGACGCTCTCTTCGAACCGCGAGACCGGTGGTGCACGGAGCGTGTGACTCGTGGCGTAGCCCGAATCGAGCGAGTCCTCGCGTTCGGGGATCGCTTGACCCGGCCCGTGAACCGTGGTCACGATCGTCCGTTCACGGTGAAGGTCGAGATCGGAGGGATCGGCGGCCATCGCGGCCTGTGCGACGTCGATGACGAGCCCGTTTTTGAACGTGGTCGGGTTTATCGTCCCCGAGTCGATCCCGTGCTGAGTTGGGTACGGAGGATCTTCCGCCGCGATGCCGGTGATGTCGACAGCGGTACGTGCTCCGTCGTCGAGCGGTTCGAGGACGGCCCGACCGTCGGCGTCGAGGAGAGGATCGAGAAAGTCGTTCCAGACGGTCTCGGCGATCGCCTGCTGTTCCCCCTCGTCGACGGCCGGTGCGATCCGGCGAGCGATTCGGGCGATCCCGTCGAAGTGAACCGGGTCGAACGTCACGACAATCCGTGCGTATGCGGTCCTAAAAAACACCGCTGTTCGGTTGAGTGTCCAGAAGGCATATGTATCGTGAATAGAAATGTTCATGTGACGATGCCCGAGCGCACCGATCAGGCGTCGATGACCCTCCAGGGGGAACGTGTGGAGTGGGTCCCGGTCGAACGGGGAGTAGAGGTCCGTGATCCGGAGGAACCTGACGCCTGGCTCCGGATCAGATTTCACGCCGACCGCACGCGCGGGTCGCCATCGGTTCCCGTCTGCCCCGACTGTCTCGCTGTATTACCTGCATCCGGCAGACACGCCCGCTGTCCGGACTGTGGCGAACGAATTGGTGGGGACTGATCGGCCACCGGTCGACGCCGATTCGGCCGCGCCGTTGGTTATGTTCGCTCTCGAAACCCCGTCGTCCCCAGGATGTGGCCAGGGACGAACGAAGCCGGTTTACCGTCGGCCCCCGACCCGGTGGTATGGACGTGGCGTTACTCGTACTCGACGGGTGGGGGATCCGCGAGGGAGCCACCGGACGAAACGCGGTCGCCGACGCCGACACGCCCACGTTCGATCGAATCGTCCGCGAGGGGGCCTACGGAACGCTCTCCGCGTCGGGAAAGGCTGTCGGTCTCCCCGCCGGCCGGATGGGAAACAGCGAGGTCGGCCACCTCACGATCGGAGCCGGTCGAATCGTCAAGCAGGCGTTCACCCGGATCGAGGACGCCGTCGTCGATGGCTCGTTCCGTGACAACGAGGCGATTCGCGCGGCGTTTGACTCTGCCCGCGTCTCCGGTGGACGGGTCCACTTCATGGGGTTGGTCAGCGACGGCGGCGTTCACTCCCATCATCACCATCTCCATGCGCTGATCGAACTCGCCGCCGACCTCGGCGTCGAGGCTGTCACCCACGCGTTCACCGACGGTCGGGACACCGACCCGACTGGCGGTGCCGAGTTTTTGGCCGACCTGGAATCGGTCGTCACCGAACACGGAACCGGCGCTGTCGCCACCGTCTCGGGACGGTACTACGCGATGGACCGCGACGAGAACTGGGAACGGACCGGCCGAGCGTACGACGCGATCGTCGATCGGGAGGCCAATCACGTCGCTACCGATCCCGTCGCGGCCATCGAGTCGGCGTACGACCGCGGGGAGACCGACGAGTTCGTCGAACCGACGCTCGTCGAGGACAAACCGGGACTGTCCGCCGACGACGCGGTCGTCTTCTTCAACTTCCGTGCGGACCGTGTCCGGCAGTTGGTCCGGATGCTCGCCGACATCGACCCCGAGTGGCCGTTCGAGACTGATCCTCCGGCGGTCAGCCTCACGACGATGACGGAGTACGACCGCGAGTTTCCGCTTCCGGTCGCGTTCCCGCCGGTAGAGCCGACCGACACGCTCGGCGAGCTGCTGGCGGAGGCGGGATTGACGCAGCTTCGGATCGCCGAATCCGAGAAGTACGCCCACGTCACCTATTTCCTCAACGGTGGACGGGAGGTGGCGTTCGACGGCGAACGCCGTGAGATCGTCCCGAGCCCGGACGTGCCGACGTACGACCGAACGCCGGCGATGAGCGCCCCGGACGTGACCGAACGGGCGATCGAGGTGATCGAAGCGGAGGGACCGAACGCGCTGGTGCTCAACTACGCCAACCCGGACATGGTCGGCCACACGGGCGACTACGAGGCGACGAAGGACGCCGTCGAGGCCGTCGATCAGGAGTTGGGGCGCTTGCTCACCGCGATCGCCACCCACGACGCTCACGCGATCGTGATCGCCGACCACGGCAACGCAGACGACATGGGAACGGCCGACGACCCGCACACGGCACACACGACGAGTCCCGTCCCGTTCGTCTATCTCGCGCCGGACGGCGATCCGAACCAGGACACGGAGGGGACATCGGTGGATCGATCCGGAGGCTACCGGGTCCGTGATGGCGGGGGACTCGCGGACGTGACGCCCACCCTGTTGGACCTGCTCGGCATCGACCAGCCGGAAGCGATGACCGGTGAGACGCTTCTGACGTGATCGCGTTCGATTCGGGAGTTCGGTCTTGACGGACCGAAAACGCCTGATGAGTGCGCCGACGGGTGACCGAGCGTTCCGGATGCACAACGCTATTTACCGGAGGGTGCGAACGCGAGTCGCATGGAATTGGGCTCGGCGTCTGCGTTCACCGAATGGGGAACGCTGGGTATCGAAGAGGAGTTCTTCGTCGTTGACGACCGCGGCCGACCCACCGCGGGCACCGACGAGCTCGTCTACGAGAGCGATCCGCCCGACCTGCTCGTCGATCGCCTCGATCACGAACTGTTCAAGTGCGTGATCGAGACGCAGACGCCGCTGATCGAAAACTCCACAAACGCCCGTCAACAGCTGTTCGCCGTCCGCGAGGCGCTCGTCGATCACGCGGACGATCACGGATTCGCCATTGCCGGTGCCGGACTCCACCCCCTCGCCCGCTGGCGAGAACTCGAACACGCCGAGAAGCCGCGCTATCGATCTCAGCTCGATCGGATCCAGTATCCCCAGCACCGAAATACGACCGCTGGGCTCCACGTTCACGTCGGCGTCGACGACGCCGACAAGGCGACGTGGATCGCCAACGAGCTTCGCTGGTATCTTCCCGTGATGCTCGCGCTCTCGGCGAACTCCCCGTTCTGGAACGGCTTCGACACGGGACTCGCCTCCGCCAGAGCGAAGATCTTCGAGGGGTTGCCGAACACGGGGATGCCGACGGCGTTCTCGTCCTTCGAAGAGTATCTCGCGTTCGAACGCCGGATGGTCGAGGCGGGATCCGTCGAGGATCGGGGCGAGCTGTGGTGGGACGTTCGTCCGCACTCGGGCCACGGCACGGTCGAGGTCCGAACGCCGGACGCGCAGGCCGACCCCGATCACGTGATGGCGTTCGTCGAGTACGTCCACGCGCTCGTGATCGATCTCGGCGAACGGTACGAAGACGCCACGAACCCGTGGGAACGCTACCGAAGCGGCGATCCAGTTCGGCGAGAGCTTCTCGACGACAACAAGTGGCGTGCGATCCGCCACGGCCACGACGCGAGCTTTCTCGAACCCGACGGTGGAACGGTGTCGCTGGGGGAGGTCGTCGAGCGCGAACGAAACCGCCTCGATGTCTCCGGTATCGTCGACGTCTACGAAGCCGAAAGCGGAGCGGAACGACAGCGTCGGATGCACGCGGAAGGCGCGGACGCGCTGTGCGAATCGTTGCTGCTGTAACTACTTCAGGACGATCACCTCGGCACCCGGCGCGTTACGCTGTACGCTTTTGAGGCCCTTCTCGGCGTTGTGTCGTGTAGTGTAGCCCTCGCCGCTGTCGGCGATGATGTTCCCGTTTCGGTGGACGAGCCGCCAGCGCCACTCGTCGGCCCGGTCACGGTAGCACTCGAAGCGAGCCAGGCTCTCGACCGGCTCGGTCGTGGCCAGGCCGTCGAACTCGGCCGACGCTGCATCGGGACGGGGATCGCCGGTCCACTCCAGTTCTAACTCGACGTCGACCGCCCCGTCCTCGGCGTCGACCTCGACCTCGACGCCGATCTCGTCGGGTGGATCGACCGCTCCCACGTCGCCGAGCGTGAACGGATCGTCGGCGTCGAGTGCGTCCGCCAGCACCCGCAGCTGTGTGGCGACTTCGGCTCGATTCCCCGTGAACGTCTGTTCGTACTCGGGCATGTGAGCTGGCTACGGGACCACCGACGGTAAACGCTGCCCTGGCTCGATCCCTGTCCGCTGGCGATCGGCGGCTTCCGTGGGGTCGCCACGTTTTTATCTCACCGTCGCTTTTGTCCTCGATGAAAGGACGCATGTCTGCTGATAAAAATTCGGATTCCGACGAGCGGAACGGGGACGAATCGGAGACAGACGGTGACGACCAGGGAATGGACGGTCCCGATCGAGACGAGACGGACCAGACCGAGTCGCCACTGGACGATGACGAGGTGCCGATCCAGCGGGAGGGGAGCGCCCGCGACGAACTCAAAAAGCATCGCGAGCGCCTCGAAGAGGAGGCCGATCGGGCGGTCGAGGGGTTCGATCAGGGAATCATCGACCTGCTGGCGTGGTTGCTGGACACCGAGACGCGAGCGCGGATCTACGTGTACCTCCGACAGCAGCCCAACAGCACGAGCGAGGAGATCGCCGAGGGGACGGGACTTTACCCGAGTACCGTCCGGGAAGCGCTTGCGGAACTGCACGAGGAGGAGACGGTACAACGCCAAAAGCGCGAGAGTGAGGGAGCCGGAAACAACCCCTACGAGTACGAGGCGATCGCACCGAGTGACCTGGTCGGGACCGTCGTTCACCAGATCCAAGATGAACTCAACACGGTGTTTAACCTCGATCGATACCTCGGCGGCTCCGCACAGGAACCGGAGACCGAACCCGTCACCATCACCGTGGAGGACGCCCGCCCAGACGATTCGACGCGGGAAGACGACGCGGACGACGGACCGTGGGACGCTGCCGACGCCGATCACACCGAGCGCGATGTCCGCGACGACGTGGACGAAGGGGACGAGGAGTCGCTCGACGACGATGCGTCGAACGGAGACGAGTGACCCAGGGGTCCCCATCGGCGGTTCGAAGTTCCCCGTTAGCGATTCGAAGATTCTAAGCCGGGGGCTCTCCTTCTCGCGGTTATGAACGTGGCGCTGGGCGGGACGTTCGACCCCGTCCACGACGGCCATCGCGCGCTGTTCGAGCGTGCGTTCGAGTTGGGTGACGTAACCGTCGGACTCACGAGCGACGAGCTAGCCCAGCAGACCCGGAAGGTCGACCGGTACGTCCGCTCGTACGAAGAGCGCCGCCACGATGTCGACGAGGAGTGTTCGGCGTTCGCCGAGGAGTACGACCGCGAGTACGAGATCCGAACGCTCTACGAGTCAACGGGGATCGCCACCGAGCCGCCGTTCGACGCGTTGGTCGTCTCACCGGAGACCGAACCGGGTGGTGTGAAGATCAACGAAATCCGCGAGGCGGATGGTCTCGATCCCCTCCGAATCGAGGTTGTCGATCACATCCTGGCCGAGGACGGTGAGATCATCTCCAGTACGCGGATCGTCGAGGGAATCATCGACGAGCACGGCAATCTCACGCCCGAGCGCGAGGGACGCGCCAGCGTTCGCCAGGAGTAGGTTTCTCACCAGGTCGGGGTGTCGAGTCCGGCGTCGTCGAGCAGGTCCTTCCAGCGTTGCTGGACGGTGAGGCGGGACACGCCGACGGCGTCGGCGACCGCTCCCTGTGGACGTTCTTGTCCGGCGAGCAGCGCGCCAGCGTACAGGCTCGCGGCAACGAGCGCGCGGATCGTTCGCTCCTCGGGGTCGTCGAGATCGGACAGGGCGTTGAGGAGGAGGTCGACGGCGTCGGAACGGGCTTCGTCGTCGAGGTCGAGGTCGGCGGCCGCTTCGGTGAGAGTGTCGAGGTGGTCGGCGTAGACGAGGTGATCCCGAGCGCGGTACATGGACGTATGGTCAGTGTGTGAGGGTAAAAAGCTGCTCCGGAGCGACGGGTTTTTGTTCGGCATGCGGGTAGGAAGTGGTGAGCGCGGGTAGCCAAGCCAGGAAACGGCGCAGCGCTTAGGACGCTGTCTCGTAGGAGTCCGCCGGTTCAAATCCGGTCCCGCGCATGAGCGAACGAAGTGAGCGAAGAGCAGGACCGATTTGAACCCTGGGAGTCGCAGCGCGAACGAAGTGAGTGACCGTCTCCCTCCGGTTCAAATCCGGTCCCGCGCACTCTCCGCGAACACGTTCGTGAGCGGAGAGTGCGCCACGAGGATTTGAACCCTGCAAGTCACAGCCCGCGCAGGGCCGTAGGCCCGAGCAGGAATGTCTTGCTCCGGTTCAAATCCGGTCCCGCGCATGTTCTGTCCGAACGAATGTGAGGACGAACAGCGCACGGTCAGGATTTGCGGCCCAGAGAACGAGAATCAGACGAGACGCAGCACCGAACGAAGTGAGGTGACCGTCTCGGCGAGGTTCACATCCGGTCCCGCTCTCGATAGTGTAGCCGGCGGGTTTAACTGTGACCGTCCGCTCGAAGACACCATGCGTGAGCCGTCGGGTCGCCCCTGTCCCGGATTTTGGGGCGAATCGGATGAGTCGGAGACGATCGACCGTTATCGGACGCTCGTACACGTCGTCGACGACGGTCTCTTCCAGCTCGACGCCGAGGGCCGGTTCGTCGGCGTCAACGAGGGCACGGTTGAGCTAACCGGGTACTCCCGTGAGGAGTTGCTCGGCGCACCCATCTCGACGATCTTCGCCGACCGAACGATCGAGTACATCGAGACCCATCTACAGGGACGAGACGCCCGTGAGACCGACACGATGCTCACCGTCGCCGTAGAGATGTCGGATGGAGATACGGTTCCCTGTGAACTGCGTCTCAGCACACCGAACCCGAGCGGCGGGCTTGACGGTGCTGTGGGAGTCATTCGTGATCGTCCAGACGCGGAGGAACGCCCGTGGAGGGCCGGCCCGGACGAGGTGATCGCATCCATGTTCGAGGAGGCTGACGTCGGGGTGTTTCTGCTCGACGACGAGTTCGAGGTCGTCTGGATCGACGAGACGATCGAACGATATTTCGGTCTCGACCGCTCCGAGGTGCTCGGTCGGAGCAAGCACGACCTGATCGAGACGACGGTCGCCGACAGGGTCGCAGACGGCGACTTCTTTACAGACACCGTCTTCGCCACGTACGAGGACAACACCTACCTCGAACAGTTCGAGTGTCGGGTCACTCCTGGTGATGGACGCAAGGAGCGGTGGCTCGAACACCGAAGCGAACCGATCGAGTCCGGGCCATACGCTGGCGGTCGGATCGAGTTCTACTACGACGTCACCGATCGAAAGGAGGCCGAACGTGCGCGGCGGGATCGCGGCCAGCAGTTCCGATCGCTCGTGCACGCCGTCGAGGAGTACGCCATCTTCATGCTCGATCCCGACGGTTACGTCGTCACCTGGAATCGCGGTGCCGAGATGATCAAGGGGTACGAGCGCGAGGACATCCTCGGAGAACACGTCTCGGTGTTCTACACCGCCGAAGACGTCAGCGACGGTGTCCCCGAACGAAACTTGACGACTGCGGCGTCGGCGGGGTTCATTGAGGAGGAGGGATGGCGCGTTCGGAACGACGGCTCTCGATTCTGGGCGAACGTCACGATGACGGCCATCTACGACGACGAGGGTACCCACGAGGGGTACGCGAAGGTCACCCGCGACATGACTGAGCAGCGTGAACACGAAGCCCTTCGCCGTCGCGAACGGCAGCTCGAACGGCACAGAGCGTACACCAACGACATCCTCAACGCCATCGACGACGTGTTCTACGTCCTCGACGAGGACGGATCTCTGCGCCGGTGGAACGATAGCCTCAGTGATGTGACCGGATACTCTGACGACGAAATCGAGGCAATGCACACGCTCGAGTTCTTCGACGAGGACGATCAGCCCATGATCGCGGACTCGATTACGAGGGGTGTCGAGACGGGAAGCGTGGAGGTGGAAGCGGAGGTGCTCACCAAAAACGGTGTGTCCGTCCCCTACGCGTTCGTCGCCTCGACGCTCGACGATCCCGACGGGAACACAGTGCTGGCGGGGATCGGACGGGACGTTACCGAGCGAAAACGGCGGGTCGCGGAACTCGAACGTCGGGCCGACCAGCAACGGGTCGTCGCCGACCTCGGTCAGTTCGCCCTCGAAACTGACGACCTCGACGACCTCATGCACGAAGCGGTCCGTCAGGTGGCGGAGGTACTGGACAACGAGTACTGTAAGGTACTCGATCTCGACTCGGATACCGAGGAACTCTTACTCCGAAATGGCGTTGGCTGGGAGGACGGTATCGTCGGTGAGGCGACGGTATCGGCCGTCGAATCGGATTCACAGGCTGCGTACACCCTTGCGAACGACCATCCCATCGTCGTCGAAGATCTCGAAACGGAAGCTCGATTCAGCGGCCCGTCGTTGTTGACGAGTCATGACGTTCGGAGCGGCGTGAGCACCATCATCGGACCGTTCGACGATCCGTGGGGGATTCTGGGCACGCACGACACCGACCGCCGGACGTTCACCGACGAGGACGTCACGTTCGTCCAGAGCGTCGCCAACGTCCTCGCGGAGGCGATCGAACGGCGGCAGTATCAGCGCGAACTCGAACAGTTGATCGCCGATCTCGAGGAGTCAAACGAACGGTTAGAG
>SKSS01000024.1 GCA_007122875.1 Salinarchaeum sp.
GGAGCCTCGACGACGACCTCCCGCCTCCCGAGGAGTCGTTCGACGTGCTCAAATGTCTCCACCGACAGTTTCGCGACGACGAGGAGACCGATCCCGATTTCTCGATCGTCCCCGACAGCGAGGAGTGGCTCGACCGGGAGTTTCCCGATCCCACGATCCACCGTCAGAACTGGTTCGAGGTGGACGAGGACCTGGGAAGTCGCGTCAGCATCGACGAGCCGGTTTCCGTGGCGTTCGACGACCTCCCGACCGTCCTCCGGGACGCGTTCCGCGAGGAGCGACACCCCGACTGGATGGACGAGGAGACGTTTCTGGAGACGGTGTCTGCGCTCGCCGACGAGGAGTTCGAAGCCCACGACGACCTGCCATCGTGTTCGGAGCCACACGTCGGGTGTGCCGACAACCGGAAGGAACGCTGCGACACCGCTCCGGGTTATCTCGTCGGCACGTTTCGGAAGGTCATCCGGTACGTAACCGAACACGAGGGCGAGCGTCGCGATTTCGTCGCGACGTACGACGACCGGTTGTCGTTGCCGGACGCCGATCCGCTTCCGGCGTGTACCGACGAGCGGGACGAAACGCACACCGTCGTCGTCTATCGTCGCGAGCGTCTCACCGAAGAGCAGGCGAAGCGCCCAGTCGAGACGGTACCCGAGGTCGCACAGGGCTACGTCGACGAACTCGAAGGGGGGAACTACCGCGAGGAGATCGCCGCCGCCGAGTTCACCGCCCTCGTCTCGGCGCTCGAAGGGGCGGAGGCGGACGAACTCCCCGAGTGCGAGAGCGCGCACGTCGACTGCTGGCGAGAACCCCGCCTTCACTGTGGGAGGGGTGGCCGGACACTGTGGTACGATCTCCCGGACAGTTCGGAGGCGGAGTCGATCGCACTTGAATACGAGTGGGAGCGGCGTTCCGACTCCGAGTGAGGGCGACCGCACCGATTGAAGTGTTACGGTCAGTTCACGGGCCGTGCGGACAAGGAGGCGGCAGAGAATATGTTATCCGAGGGATGAATGAGCAATACTAACGCCCGAACAGATATTTATTACCTCATATATAATTGCAGATATGGCGAATGGACCGGTGACCCGGCGGCGTGTGCTCGCGGCGGTGGCGACCGGCACCGTCGCGTCGTTGGCGGGGTGTTCGTTTCCTCACTACGACGATCGGCTCAGGGTCGCGATTCCAGCGATCAGCGCGACTGACGCCGGGTTTGTGGGGCGGGTCACGGTCCACAACGATCGGATTCCGGAGCCGGATCCGGGTACCGGTACAGGTGACGACGATCCGCACGAGACGAAGTACGAAGGTGTGCGGTTTCTGGGGTACGCTCACGACGGTGAGGAGGTACTGTCGGTTTCGATCG
Organism: Salinarchaeum sp.; assembly: GCA_007122875.1. GTDB lineage: Archaea > Halobacteriota > Halobacteria > Halobacteriales > QS-1-68-20 > QS-1-68-20. Next base: position 1,367 of record SKSS01000024.1, read on the forward strand.
GCGATTTGGAGCCACGGGAGGCGGCCACAGAGGATTTCGAGACGAATCGATTTCCGCTGGTGATCACCGCCGACGCCGACGACTGGAGCCACACCGACGATGACGACAGCGTTTATGGCGCGGATCGAGGTGCACACGTAACCGGCTACTACGGGCGGTACAGCTCCGTCGAGGAATCGCCCGTCGACGGCGAGAAAGGACATCTCTGGAAACGACTCGGTGAACGACGACTCGACCACTCGCTGCCGCCATACGACGGGCTATTCAACGAGTTGAAGTGCCGTCACTGGAAGCTCAACGAGGACGAAGACACCGAACCCGATTTTTCACTGGTTTCCGATAGCGACGAGTGGGTCGACCAGGACATTCCCGATCCGACGATTCATCATCGATACTGGATCACTGTTACGGACGCTCTCGACGACGATTTGTCAGAAGTTCCTTTCGTCCCGTTCAATGACCTTCCGGATCCGATCCAGACGGCGATCGTCGAGGGACGCAATCCCGACTGGATGGACCGAGAGGCGTTCCTCGCCGTCACCAGCGATCTCGCCGGGTACGATCTCGACGACGTGGACGACTTCCCACCGTGTGACGCAGGACACGTCGTCTGTGACGACGATCGAGGTGAGACGTGCCGAGGCGGAGTCGTTCGTCTCACCGGTTCGATAGAGCAGGACGTGTGGTACGAAACTGTTCGGGAAGGGACTCGCTACGGAATCGTCGTCTCGTTCGAGGAGGCATGGAAGCCGCCGGACGAGGATCCACTACCGGAGTGTTTCAACGAACTGCATGAGGAGTACGTCGTTCGAGTGGGTAGCAGCGTAGCCCAAATCGATGGTGTGGGGCGAAGCACCCGTGTGGAGTCGGTTCCCGACGAAGCGGAACAGTATCTTACCGAACTTGAGGACGAATCCGGAACGACGGGTATCGACTCTGATACAACGACCGTCGATCAGGACGAGTTCGAGGATCTGATCGTCGCGCTGGAGGAGTTCGACGACGTGCGGCTCCCAGACTGTGAGCGTCGGCACGTTGACTGCGAGCGCGACCCACGGACTCGCTGCGGTTCCGGGGAACGAACGATGTACTACCGGTTTCCAGGAGATGATGAAGATCGAGGACTCGCGGCTACGTACCGGTGGGAGCGGCTCTCTGCACAGTGGTAACTGTGGCATCGGAAATGAAAAACGGTTATGGGTTCGCTCCGTGCATGAACCGACATGAACGTGTACGTCGCCGAGGGTGCGAGCGACGAGGAGGCGTCGGCGATCGCGGCTGCCCTGGCCGAGCACCTCGGGACCACGATCGAAGTTCACGTCGGAGACGCTGAGGAACCAACGGCGACCGCGGAACCGCCGGCAGGGGACGAACCGGCAACCGAACCGGACGACCTCGGTCCGACCGAGCGCGAGGAACTGCTCCGCGAGTGGATCGAGGACATCGAGCGCGGCGGGCCGGAAAAGTACCGTGAACGCCTTCCGGAGCAAGGAAAGCTGTTCGTCCGGGATCGACTGGACCTGTGGTTCGGCGACGACGGGCTACACTTCGAGGACGGCACGTTCGCCGCCTTCGACGAGTGGCACCCCGACAGCCCCCGCGTCGAGGAGTACGACGACGGGAGCCGGGTTCCCGGCGATGGGCTGCTCACCGGAGCGGCCGAATTCGAGGGCCGGGACGTCCACTTCATGGCGAACGATTTCACCGTCAAGGCCGGCTCGATGGCGGCTCGCGGGGTCGAGAAGTTCCTCCGGATGCAACAGCGCGCGCTGAAGACCGGAACACCGGTGCTGTACCTGATGGATTCGTCGGGTGGGCGGATCGACCAGCAGACCGGCTTCTTCGCCAACCGCGAGGGGATCGGGAAGTACTACTACAACCACTCGATGCTCTCGGGCTACGTCCCCCAGATCTGTGTCCTCTACGGGCCGTGTATCGCCGGGGCGGCGTACACGCCAGTCTTCGCGGACTTTACGATCATGGTCGAGGGGATGAGCGCGATGGCGATCGCCTCCCCCCGGATGGTGCAGATGGTCACCGGCGAGGAGATCGAGATGCAGGATCTCGGCGGGCCAGGGGTCCACACCGAACACTCCGGAAGCGCGGATCTGGTCGCGCGCGACGAGGAACACGCCCGCGAACTCGTCGCCGATCTCATCTCGTACCTGCCGGACAACGCCGGGGAGACGCCCCCGCGTATCGACGGCCGAACACCGGCGAGGTCGCCGGAGGGGATCGACTCGGTGGTTCCGAGCCACCCCGACAAGGCCTACGACATCACCGACGTGATCGAGCGGGTGGTCGACCGCGAGTCCTTCTTCGAACTCAAACCGGAATACGGCAAGGAGATCGTGACGGGCTACGCCCGGATCGACGGCCGACCGATCGGGATCGTCGCGAACCAGCCAGCCCACCGGGCGGGCGCGATCTTTCCGAAGGCCGCCGAGAAGGCCGCGGAGTTCATCTGGAAGTCCGACGCGTTCGGAATCCCGATTCTCTATCTCTGTGATACGCCGGGGTTCATGGCCGGTTCGCAGGTCGAACAGGACGGCATTCTGGAGGCGGGCAAGAAGTTCATCTACGCCACGTCGTCGGCGACGGTTCCCCAGCAGACGGTGATCGTCCGGAAGGCCTACGGCGCGGGCATCTATGCGATGGGCGGGCCTGCCTACGATCCCGAGAGCGTGATCGCGCTCCCCTCCGGCGAAATCGCCATCATGGGACCGGAGGCGGCGATCAACGCGGTCTACGCGCGAAAGCTCGCCGCGATCGACGACGAGACCGAGCGCCGGGAGACCGAACAGCAACTCCGTGAGGAGTACCGACAGGACATCGACGTGATCCGGATGGCGAGCGAGGTCGTGATCGACGACGTGATTCCGCCGAGCGACCTCCGCGCGGAGCTAGAGGCACGCTTTGCGTTCTACGACGACCTGACGAAGGAACTCCCCGACAAGAAACACGGCACGATCCTGTGAGTGAGGGGCGGCTCCGACGCCATCGGGGCCGCCGAGGACGGTACGCTCTTTTGTCCGGCACGTGTCTGCTCACGCATGCTCACAGAGGGCCAGAAAGCGCCGGACTTCTCGCTACCGGGCGTCATCTACGACGATCCCGCGATGTACGACCTCCACCGCTTCGTCGGCCGCGGACACGCCGCGCTGCTTTACTTCTATCCCGCCGACTTCGTCCCCAACTGCGAGGACGACCTCCGGGCGCTTTCCCGTGCTGGGTGGCACCACGAAGACGGCGTGGTCGTCTGGGCGATTTCCGGCGACAGCCTGTTCGCACACGCGGCGTTCGCCGACCGATACGACGTTGACCTCCCCCTGCTGTCCGACTTTCACGCGGGGATTTCGGAGTCGTACTACGCGGTCATGGACGAGTGGCGCGGCCATCACGCCATCCCGCAACGTGGGCTGTGTGTCGTCGACGACGACTGGACGGTCCGTCACGCCTGGGAGACCGACGACCCGTTCGTCGCGCCCGATCCCGCGCCGCTGGTTGGGGCTGCGGAGACGCTCGACGAACTGGTCGACGCCCGGATCGAACCGCCGTCGGTCGAGTATCGTCACTGATCGACGCGCCGGGTCCGCGTCTCGCTGGCTGGGTTTGCCCCGGGAAACACGAGCCACGTACGGGACCATCGAGGCCTCCAACCCGGTCGGAACGGTGCGCGGACGATCGAAAGACCCTCGTCACCGCCGTGTGTAGGGTCCGACGACCGATCGAGCCATGGTGGACCAGACGCTCTTGCTCACGATCCCCGGATTGGTACTGATGGCCGCGCTGTCGCTCGCCCCGTTGTTTCTCGACACCGGGTGGCGAACGTTGCTCAATGCTCTCCTGGGCGTGGTCGTGGTTGGAGCCCTCTTTCTCGCGCTCGAGAATCTGGGGTTGAGCGTCCTCAACCCGACGCTGCCGTTTCTCGCGGGACTGCTCGTCGGCTACTTAGAGGGGTTGCGGGGGTCGCTGCTCCGGGTCGGTGCGGCGATGGGCATGTTTTCGGCGTTCCCAATCGCGGCGTACACCGTGTACACCGAGGTCGTCGTGGGAACGGACGGCGGATTGACGGTCATCGGGTTGCTCACGATGCCGGTGACGCAGGGCGTGCTGACTGCGTTGTACGTGATGGCGCTCGGCACCGGCGCGGCGTTCGTCGCCGCCTCGATGACCGGGGGCGTCAGCGCCTATCACCACGGCGAAGCCCGACTGGACTACGGTCTCGACGACGATGACGACGAGCCGGATGCTGAAGCGGAGGATGAGTCGGATGCTGAAGCGGAGGACGAAGCGACCGACGAGTCGGATACTGAAGCGGAGGACGATGAGTCAGACACTGAAGCGGAGGACGAAGCGACAGACACGTCGGCTGTCGACGAAGGTGACGACGACCGGGATGACGATACGACGGCCGAGGGCGATGGTGACAAGATGGATGCTGAACGGAACGACGGGGAGAGCAGCGACGACCACGAGGAGAGCGACGAAGAGTCGGCTGCTGAGGAGGGCGACGAAGAATTGACTGTCGAGGAGAGTGACGACGATTCCGACGAGTCGACTTCCGACACGGCGTAGGCCGTTCTCACGCCGGTTACCTGATCGTGCTCCCGTTGAGCAACCGAACGCGGGAACGCTTGGCGTGCCAATTCACGATGGACGCTTGAGTGAGAGGACCGTTCGGTCGAACGAACAGACCAGCACGTCGTCTCCGTTCTCGTCGATTTTGAACACCTCGACGTGCATGGTGACGACGCCGCGTTCGCCGTCGCTGGTCTCGCGTTTGTCGGTTACGGTCGACTGTGCGCGGATCGTGTCGCCGTGAACGACGGGTTCGGGGTGCTCGACGTTGTCGTACGAGAGGTTCGCCACGATCGTCCCGTCCGTCGTGTCGGGAATCGAGACGCCGACGGCGAGGCTCATCGTCAGCAGGCCGTTGACCAGTCGCTCGCCGAACGGCGTGTCCGCGGCGAACGCCTCGTCGAGATGTAGCGGCTGCTGGTTCATCGTCAGATCGCAGAACCGCTGATTGTCCGACTCGCTGATCGTCCGGCGCTTCTCGTGTTCGATCGTCTCGCCCACCTCGAACTCCTCGTAGTAGAGACCGGGCATAGCCGACTCGACTCCCGCCCGTCCCAAAACCGTTGATGTTCGCGTCGGCGAGCGGCGATCGCTATTCCGACCGGCGACCGACGCACAAAACACTTATCAGTGACCGATGAATCCGGAGCCGAGATGCCGCGTCAGCCCTCCACGAACACGGTCAGAACGATCCCGAGCGCCCCGTTGTGCGTTTTTCTCCTCGTTCTCTGCGTGCTGGCCGTCGGGGGATCGGCCGCCGCAGACGGCGGATCGGTCGCCGAGGACGTGACCGTCTACGCCGACGATGTCGAACACGGCGATCAGGCACAGCAGCTGTCTCTCGACGTTCGCGGCCTCGACGGGGATCGGCTCGTGCTCGAGATCGATGTGACGGCGTTCGAAACCGCCACCGGGGCTGATACCACCGAACTCGCCCTCGACGAGCGACGAGCCGAGTTCCACGGCGCGTCCCTCGACGACGCCACCGTCGAAACCGAGGCCGACCGAACCGTCCTCCGGCTGACCCTCAGTGAGATCGACGACCGGTTTCGCGCACAGTTGCTGCTGACCGGTCTCGACACCGACGACGCCGAGCACGTCACGGAGTTGACCCACGGAATCCACCTCGTCGACCCCGACACCGGCGACGAGCAGGTCACCGAGAGCGAGCCGTTCGACGTGTACGATCCCGCACAGCTCGATCCGACGGTTCAAGTCAACACCGGCCTGATCGCCATTGGAGAGGACGACCAACGGCTGACGTTCCGTGCGACCGACCTGCCCGCGGGAACGGACGAACTCCACGTCTGCGCCGACGTGACCACGCTCGCCGACGCCGGCATCGGGTTCGACGGAGCCGGTGTGGTCGTCGACGAGGACGCCGGAGATGGGTGGGAAACCGTGGATGCGACGCTCGACGACGGCCTGCTTCGGCTGGCGGTCGATGTCGAGGACGGGACCGACGCCGCCACGGTCCGCGTGACGCTTGTCGGTCTGGAGACTGACGGGGCCGCGATGACCAGCGACCTCGTCTACCCGGTGGGGGTCGCGGCCGACGACGACCCCGAACTGGATGCTGAAAGCGATCCGTTCCGGACGGTCGACCCGAACGAGGTGGAAACCCACACGCCGGCGACGGACGACCCGGCGAACGGCTCCGACGAGGGGGACGAATCAGGCGTTCACGGTGACGGCGGGGAACCGGTGATCGAGGAGCCGTCGGCGGTGTTCGGGAGTGTTGGAATCGGCGTGCTCGTGATCGTCCTGGCGGTCGTCGCTGCAACGATCGTCGCCCGTCGGCGGTGACCACCGTGAGGGCCGGCCTACGTCACGAACCCGACCCTTGAAACCGACGCCGCCCGTCGACGCATGCATGGTTCGCAGGAGCGTCATGTTCACGCCGGGCGACCGCCCGGAGATGATGCGAACGGCCCCGGAAGCCGGGTCAGACGTCGTCGTTTTCGATCTGGAGGACGCGGTCGCACCCGCGCGGAAGGACGAGGCTCGAACCGCCGTCCGGGAGCTTCTCGACGGGGCGTTCGATCCTGAACCGGAGTGCTGTGTCAGGGTCAACCCGATCGGGGCGGGAGTCGAAGACGATATCGATGCGCTGCTCTCGGGGGGCATCCCCGACGCGCTCGACTCGGTGATGCTACCGAAGGCCGAGAGCGGTGCGGATGTCGACCGACTCGACGCGCTCGTCGGCGAACACGGCGGCGACCTCCCGGTGTTGGCACTCGTCGAGACCGCACGGGGAGTTCTGAACGCGGACGAGGTCGCCGATGCCGAGGCGACCGACGCGCTGCTGTTTGGAGCTGAGGATCTCGCAGCCGACTTGGGAGCGACCCGAACGGACGAGGGGACCGAGGTACTCTATGCCCGCGAGCGGGTCGTAATGGCCGCGAGCGCGGCCGATGTCGACGCGATCGACACGGTGTTCACCGACATCGAGGACACGGCGGGACTGGCGTCAGCGGCCGCGTTCGCTGTTGGTCTGGGGTACGACGGCAAGATGGCGATCCATCCCGCGCAGGTCGAGCCGATAAACGGGGCGTTCACGCCGGACCCGGAGACCATCGAGTGGGCCGAACGAGTACTGGCCGCCCGCGACGACGCCGACACCGACGACCGCGGGGTGTTCGCGGTCGACGGCGAGATGATCGACGCGCCGTTGATCACGCAGGCCGAGCGGATCGTCGAACGGGCCGGGCGGGACTGATGCGGTGTCGAAGAGGGACGATCGACGGGAACAGCACAACACCGTCCCACGAACGGTACGCGAGTAGGCGTGTGGTATCTAGGCCATTCATCGTCATACACACATAGTATCTAGGCAATTTCGGCTCCGTAGGCGTCCTTTCGCCACGTTTAACGTGGGTGACGGTAGTGTTCCGAAACGATGACGAACGAGGCGAACCCCTTCGAGAGTTTGCAGTCACAGATCGACAGTGCAGCGGTGCATCTCGACGTGTCCGCCGACGTGTTGGAGCGGTTGAAACGACCGGAGCGGGTGCTCGAGACGAACCTCACCGTCGAGATGGACGACGGTTCGATCGAGGTGTTCGAGGCGTTTCGATCGCAGTTCAACGGCGACCGGGGACCGTACAAGGGCGGCATCCGGTTCCATCCCGGTGTCACCCGTGACGAGGTCAAAGCGCTCTCCGGGTGGATGGTGTACAAGACAGCGGTTGTCGACATCCCCTACGGTGGCGGCAAGGGCGGCGTCGTCATCGACCCGAGTGAGTACAGCGAATCGGAATTAGAGCGCGTCACTCGGTCGTTTGCGACGGAACTGCGGCCGTTCATCGGGGTCAACAAGGACATCCCGGCCCCGGACGTGAACACCGGCCAGCGCGAGATGAACTGGATCAAGGACACCTACGAGACCCTCGAAGACACCACCGAACCGGGAGTCATCACCGGAAAAGCCCCCGACTCCGGCGGGAGCCTCGGACGGGTGGAGGCCACCGGTCGGTCGACGATGCTGACCGCCCGCGAGGCGTTCGACTGGCTCGGTCGCGACATCGCCGACGCGACGGTCGCGGTTCAGGGCTACGGCAACGCCGGGTGGATCGCGGCGAAACTGATCCAGGATCTCGGCGCGGACGTCGTCGCCGTCAGCGACTCCTCGGGGGCGATTCACAACCCCGACGGGCTGGACACCCGCGACGTGAAGGCGCACAAGAACGAGACGGGTGGCGTCGCCGGCTATCCGGAGGCGGCCGAGGAGTTCGGCAACGACGACCTGTTGACGCTGGATGTCGACCTGCTCGTCCCGGCGGCGCTGGAGAACGCCATCGACGCCGACCTCGCCGTGGACGTGCAAGCCGACGTGATCGCCGAGGCGGCGAACGGGCCGTTGACGCCGGGTGCCGACGAGGTGCTCGCCGACACGGACACGTACGTCTTCCCCGACATCCTCACCAACGCGGGCGGCGTGACCGTCTCGTACTTCGAGTGGGTCCAGAACCGCCAGCGCTTCTACTGGTCCGAAGAGCGCGTCAACGACGAACTCGAAGTGATCATCGTCGACGCCTTCGAGGATCTGGTGGCGGCCTACGAGGACCACGACGTGGAGACGCTGCGGGAGGCGGCCTACGTCCTCGCCATCCAGCGCGTTGTCGACGCGTTCGAAGAGAGCGGCACCTGGCCCTGACCTGACGGGCCGGTCCGCTCGTCAGCCCAGCAGGCCGCTGTCGAGGAGCAGCCACACGGCCACGGCGAGGAAGAACACGCCCATCGAGCGGGTCAACCAGAGGTGCCGGTCGGCGACCGCCCGGTCTTCGGGGGTCGATCCGAACATGACGAGTTTCGCGTTCGCGCCGAGGACGTGCTGTGGAAACAGCAGGTGGGCGATACCAACGGCGAGAAAGAGCGTCCCCCACAGCAACTCGCTCTCGAACATGGCCGGGGATGTGCATCCCGCGGCCTTAGCCGCGTCGATCGATCGGGATCGTCCGACCGTTCCGGGCAGTTGATGGGTGGACTGAGGAGGCGATCGGCACGAGCGACACGGTTCTCGCACGAGACGCCACGGGAACCACACCCTCCCCAACCGATTCGCTCGCTCGCAGGATCTTCGATCCTGCTCTCTCACTCATCCCTCGCACGACGTTGAATCGCGGCGCTCGCTGGTCGCTCGCGCACGCGATTCGGCGCGCGCCACCACCACGGCCGACCGATCACTACGACCGCTGAATCGAGATCGCCCCGAACTGTTTACGTCAGATAGTCACTTTCACGGGTCGAAGTAACTTACTACGACCGGTGAAAGTATTGTACTTCGACGGGTGAGAGTATCGTCCTTCGATCAGTGAGTGGATCGTCCTCCGATCAGTGAGTGGATCTTCCATCGATCGGTGAACATCGATCGGTGAACATCGATCGGTGAATGTGCTCGTGAACGGATACGAACCGGGATCGGTGTCGTCTCACTCCGGTCCGGTCGGCGGATCGAGGTACTCGGCGAGGAACTCGTAGATCGTCCGCCGGCAGTCCTGTGCGAACCTCGTATCGAGCAGTTCGAACAGGTGCGCGCCGGGCGCGTCCTCGAAGATCTCGTACTCGAACTCTTTGCCCTCCGCTTCGAGCGCGCGGATCAGCGACTCGACTTCGAGGACGTTCACGTCCTCGTCGTTGGTCGTGGTGTGGATGCGAAGCGGGGTGTCGAGACGCTCGGCGTTCCACACCGGCGAGCGACGGCGATACTCCTCCGGATCCTCGTGTGCGGGGACACCGACGTGGTAGTCGGCCGAGTAGAGCGCCTCGTACTCGCCCGATTTGTAGCCCATTCGCGCGACCAGATCGCTGACGGGAACGCCCGCGTACGCCACGTCGTAGTCGGCGGGATGCTCGAAGATCGTCAAGAGCGTGTGCAGTCCGCCGTGGCTCCAGCCCAGAATGCCGACCCGGTCGGGATCGACGAGTTCGCAGGTGTCGGCGGCCCACTTGCGGGCGGCGTGGGTGTCCTCGATCTCCAGTCCGCCGTAGTCGATGAGTTCGTAGTGGAGTTTGCCGTAGCCCGTCGAGCCGCGGTACTCGGGTGCGACGACGACGTATCCCTGCTCTACGAGTTCGGAGACGACCGTCGCGTACTGCGTCGAGAGGTTCGAGTGGACGCCCCCGTGTGGCAACACGAGCAGCGGATGGTCTCCCTCCTCGCCGTCGAGCGGGGTGAACAGGTACGTCGGAAGCCGGACGCGGTTGCCCTCGGCCTGGGCCGATTGCGCCTCGGTGTTCGCGGGCGGCGGCCCGACGATCATCGCCTTCTCGATGTCGGCGACGCCGTCCAGCCGGCGGTACCATAACACGTCGTCGACGGATTTCTCGATGGCGTCGAGGCGGTGCCTGAGCGGATCGCGGCCGGCGTCCACCTCGATCGGGCGCTCTTCCTCATCGAGCAGGTCGGCGAGCAACCGTGCGAGTTCGTCCATAGTGATCGGACCGCAGCCGGCGGGATAAACGTTCGTCAGGCGGTTGATGCGTCGGGATCGGTCCGTTCAGGCGACCGCACCGCCGACCGCACCCGCAAGCCCGCTCGGAAGCGCGACGAGCAGTGCCGTGAACGCGACGACCGCGAAGACGCCGATCCCGAGGAGCGGGCCAATCGGGCCGGCCGACACTCCGAGCAGGGTAATGGCGAGTCCCAGTGCGATTCCGAGTGCGATTCCCCCGAGTGCGCCCGCCAGCAGGCCGTGCCAGGTCCCGCGAACGAGTCCTCCACCGGCGATGTAGCCGGCGACGAAGCCACCCATCAGCGCGGCCGCGAGCTGGCCGATCCCCGGAACGAGCAGGCCGATCACCCCCACGGCGAGTTCGACGAGAAACCCCACGACGACGGCGTACCAATCGGTCATGAATGAACTACGATCGGCGGGAGTAAAGGTTCTCTGGCGGTCGAAAACACCTATCCTGTCGTAGCGAGGAGTTGACTCAATGGATGTCGAAGTTCTGGAGACGACGATCGAGATCGACGACTCGGTGGTCGCCGAGTCACCCGCCGAGATCCGGACGCAGGTTCACGAGTACGAGCGCGGAGCACGCCGGCAGTTCGATCTGACGGTCACGTTTCCGGAGAACCTGACGGGCGACGTGATGGCCGCGATGGCCGAGATTCCCTACGGCGAGACGCGAACGTACGGCGACCTCGCGGCGGATCTCGGGACCGCACCGGTCGCGGTCGGGCAGGCGTGCGGGCGGAATCCCGTTCCGATACTCGTTCCGTGTCACCGGGTCGTCGGAAGCGACGGCAACCTTCGAGGGTTCTCCGCGGACGGCGGCGTGGACACGAAACGTCGGTTGCTCGACCTCGAAGCCCGAGTGAGCGGTACGGAGCCGGTACAGACGCGACTGCCGACGGAGCGCTGACCCGGCGAACCGACGACGTCGATGCGCTCGGGGACGGTGTTACTCCACGCGCTCAGGGACGGTGTTACTCCACGCGCTCAGGGACGGCGATCATTTCGCCCGCTCGAACGCGGCGATCACTCCACCTGCTCGAATCGGTGCCGGTGGACCTCGGCGTCGTCGTCCCACTCGAAGTTCTCGTGAGCGGCGTCGAGTCGCCGTCGATAGGCGTCGAGGTCGGGCGACCCTTCGGCGCGGGCGTCCTCGTCGGTGAGGTCGCCAAGCCGTCGAGCCGTCACCTCCGTCACCTCGAATCGGGTACCCTCGATTTCGAAGGTGTCGCCCTCCTCGGCGTAGACGTCACCGCGATGAAGCTGGGTGATCTCCTCGGCGAGCGCCAGTTCTCGGAGCCGCGGACTCGGCAGCAGCACGTCGGCGTCGATCTGGCTCATGGTCGACTCGACGGGAGCGGGCACCAAAAGTAGCCGGGGGAGTTCGCGGCGAGACGCGGAAGAACGGCCTTTTACGTGCCGGCCGCATATTCCGGAGCATGATTTTCGAGGATCTTCCGACGACGCCCACGTCGGAGGAGCTGATCGATTCGGCGTTCTCGCGGGCCGCACGGGCGGGGCGGGCGAAACAGGGCCTCGACGCCCAGCAGTCGATGCTCCTGACGGCGGCGAACGTCTGCTCCGATAATCTAGAGAACGTCGAGCGACGCTGGCCGGATCTCGACGAGGCCCATCCGTTCTACCGCGAACTCGCCGACGCCCTGGTCGGGGTGGACGAACTCCGCCAGCGGCTCTCACGGATCGGATGGGCCAGCCGGCAGATCAAGGACATCGAAGGCGAGTACCAGGGTCGACTGCGCCGCCATGGCGAGATCGATGCCGCGCGAAAGCTCAGAAAGCAAGGGTTCGCCCGGATCGCTTCGGTCGTCCGCCAGGTCGAAGACGACCTGGAGTGGCTCGGAGACGCCCGGTGGACGCTCTCGGATCTGCCGGACATTCGACCCGAGGAGCCGACCATCGTCGTCGCCGGCTACCCGAACGTCGGGAAGTCGTCGTTCGTCAACGCCGTCACCCGCGCGGACAACGAGGTGGCGAGCTATCCGTTCACGACGACCGTCGTTCGGGTCGGCCACGTCGAACGGGACTACATCCGGTATCAGATCGTCGATACTCCCGGCCTGCTCGACCGTCCAGCCGAGGACAGAAACGAGGTCGAATCGCAGGCGGTGAGCGCGCTCGAACACCTCGCCGACTGCGTACTCGCGTTCGTCGACGCCAGCGAGAGCTGCGGCTATCCGCTCGACGCTCAACTCGCGCTCCGGGACGACCTCGCAGAGCGCTTCGACGCGCCACTGCTCACGGTTTGCAACAAGGCTGACGAGTCTCGCGATGTCGAGGCCGATCACTACATGAGCGTCACGGAGAACGAGAACGTCGACGGCGTCCTCGACGCCGCGATCGACGCCGTCGGCTACGAACCCGAACTCCCGTTCGACGGGTGAGCACATCCGGAGAGACGGCACGGTTATTAGCCCGGCGTGATACCTTGGGCCGTGTCCCCTCCAGCCCTCCACAGACGATCCGTTCTCGGCGCGGTAGCGGGCGGCATGGCCGCCATCGCCGGGTGTACGGGGTCCGACACCGAACCCGTCCCCACAGAACAGCGCTGGTCCCAGCACGGTTACGACGCCGCGAACACCAGGTACGCGCCCGACGTGAACGGTCCGACGGACGACCCCTCGACCGCGTGGGAGTACGCCGTTCCCACGTTCCAGCCGATCGTCGGGGACGCCGTCTTTCTGGTCGCTGGCGCGGACGGTTGCCACGCGGTCGATCCCGACACGGGCGAGCGACTGTGGCGCGACGACGGCAACTACGCGCTCTCGACGCCGACCGTCGCCGACGACACCCTGTATCTCTCCGAACACGGCGGCGTTCGGGCGGTGGCCGACGACGGCGGACTCGACGTGCTCGGCCGCCGACTGCGCTACGAGCGGTGGGCCGGCGGTCCCGTTCGACCGGACTCCCCGCTGACGGTGGCCGCCGACGTGCTCGTCGCGGGGTTCGGCGGGATCCGTGACGGGACGCTCGCGGGCGTAAACGCCGAGGATGGAACCGAGCGGTGGACGGTGCCGGTCGAAACGACGATCGAGGGTGCGCCGGCGGTCGGCGGCGAGGTGGTCGTCGCCGCCGACCGCGCGGCCCCGTTGCCGGGCGAGACGACCGACACGCTGGCGTATGGGGTCTCGGTCGACGACGGTGAGGTGCTGTGGACGCACGACTTCGGCACCTCCGACGAGGTCGGCGTCAACTGGCGGGCCGCGCCGGTCGCAGGCGACGGTCTCGGGTACGTCCCCACGACCCGAACGCTCGCGGCGCTCGACCTGGCCACGGGCGAGGAGCACTGGACGTACGACGAGGAGATTGCCGTCTCACCGGCGCTCGTCGGCGACCGCCTCCTCGTTTGTCTCCCGACGGGCGAGTTGCTCGCGCTCGATGCGGCTACAGGTGAGAAGCGGTGGCGAGTAGATGTCGATGACGCGTGGCTGCACGCGCCGGCAGCCGCAGGCAAAACCGTGTACACGGCCACCGAGGACGGAACGATCCACGGATGGTCGCTCGACGGCGAGACGGTGTTTCGGCTGTCGCTGGACGGGCCGATTCACTCCCCACCGGCGATCAGCGACGGCCGACTCTACGTCTCGACCGACGACGCCCTCTACGCGATCGAGTGAGGTGTTCGAGGCGACTCGGCGTCCGCGGAGCGTTCCGCCGTCGCCGATGGCGTTCGAATCGCTGGCTCGGATTCCTCGCCGTGGGAATCGACGCCGACGAACTGCACCTCGACGACGAGCGAGTCGTCGTCCGTGAGGGGTTCGATCCGCTCGTAGAGCGTCGCTGCGAGACCAGGATACCGTTCGCCGGTTGGGTGACCCACCACGACCACGATCCGTTCGGGCTCCTGGTAGGGAACGCCGTCCCCGACGACCACCGTCACCTCCAGCGCGGCCACCTCCTCGTAGGCTGGGTCGGAGAGGATGTCTTCGACCTCGGATTCGGCGTCCTGTTCTAAGACGGCGATCTCGTAGGAGGTCGCGGTCGCCCCAATCAAAAACGTCGACAGCACGACGACCATGAGTCCGACGATGGCGACCTGCTTGAACACCTCCTTCTCGACCGCCGCCACTTCGAACCACGCGCCCGGCCGGTAGCCGGTGTACCAGAGCGTGAGCAGGCCGGCGAAGTTGACCGAGAGGACGTTCACGAACACGAGAACGGTCGATCCGAGCGCAGCCCACGGGTCGCCCCACGCGATGGCGATCCCGGCGGCGGCCGCGGGCGGGATCAGCGCCGCCGCGATCATCACGCCCACGAGTGCCACCGAGATGCCCGTCGAGAGGCTGAGAATGCCGGCGATTCCGGCACCGAGCGCGACGGGCAACGAGAGGAGGTCGGGGGCGATCCGCTCGCTGATCTCCCCGACGCCCGCGATGTCGGTGCCCGGCGGGACGAGAAACGCCGTCCGGAGGAGCCAGGCGAAGACGGCAGCGCCCGCCACTGCGACGACGATTCCGCCAAGCTGGTACTTGACGCCGTGTCGGAACAGCTCCTGTTCGTTACAGACGGTCCCAACACCGGCTGCGAGCGCCGGCCCGATCAGCGGCGCGATGACCATCGACCCGACGACGACAGCCGGCGAGTCAAGCAACAGTCCAGCGGTCGCGACGATCGCACTGATCAGCGTCATCGTCACGTAGATCGTCGGCGCGGGGGTCAGCGATCGCGCCTCCGCGAGCAGCTCTTGGCGGGAAATTCGCTCCTCCTCGACGTCACTTCCGGTGGCGTACTCCTCTTCGAGCGCGTCGAACTGATCGGAGACGACCGTCTCGGCGCTGAGAACGACCACCTGGGCGTCGTCGATCCCGACCTCCCCGAGTCGATCGAGGATCGGTTCGACGGCGGCTTTCGGCAGGGGAAACGACACCACGACGGCGTACTCCTGATCGCTGGTCTCGTCGGTGACGACGTAGTCGATCCCCTCCTCGTGAAGCAGTTCGAGGACGGCGTCCTGTCGCCTGGGTGGAACCGAGAGTTCGACGTGGCGCACGGACCGAGACGCAACGTTTCGATCAATCAAGATACGTGCGGAAAACCGTCCAGTTGCTCCCTGTCGGTGGACCGTGACGGCCACTCGATTCGATCGGTTTTCGCCCCTGTGGACCGTTCGTTCGGCCGCTGTGATAGCTTCCGCATCACCAGGGATCCCCCGAGTATGAAGCGGCCGATTCGGGGCCGTTAACACGACTGCGTCCCTACCACGCCCCATGTTCGAGGATCGTCCGGACCGCGACGCCGAGGTCGTCCTCGTCGGCCGGTCGAACGTCGGGAAGTCGACGCTGATGCGCGAACTCACGGGACACGATGTCGGGGTCGGTCAGAAACCCGGCGTGACCAGGAAGCCCAACCACTTCGACTGGGCGGCCGAGGACTTCGTGATCACCGACCTCCCCGGGTTCGGGTTCATGGCTGGCGTCCCGGAGGATCGCCGAGAGGAGATCAAAACCGAGGTGGTTCGCTACGTCGAACGCCACGCCGACGAGATTCTCGTCGGGATTCACGTCGTCGACGGCAAGAGCGTCGTCGAGATCATCGACCGTCACGAGGGGCGTGACGAGATTCCCCACGACGTCGAACTCTTTCACTTCCTGCGCGAGGTCGGGATTCCGACCGTCGTCGCGGTCAACAAGATGGACAAGGTCGACGACCGGGACGAACGGTTAGACGAAC
>SKSS01000008.1 GCA_007122875.1 Salinarchaeum sp.
CGGACAGCGGCGCAGCGCTCATCGAGAGCCACAGCCGTTCGCCGTCGGCGTCTCGAAAGCCCATCTCCGTGCCGTAGATCACGTCATCGGAGTCGATCGCCTGGCGGGACGGCAACTGCTCCATCGAAAGCCTGGTGCCGTCGGGTGCGACCGGATCAAGTTTCTCGATGTCCGAGACGACGTCGCCGAACGCCTCGCGGTCGTAGCCGAAGATCTCCATGGCTCGCTCGTTGATCACGTCGATCGCTTCATCGCCGTCGAACGTCAGGATGCCGGCGGGGGCCGTCTCGACGATCCGTTCGTTGACGTTTCGCTCCCGTCTGAGTCGCCGCTCCATCTCCTTGCGTTCGGTGACGTCTCGAACGACTCCGACCGTCCCTCTGAAGGCCTCGTTCTCGCACGGAAGTGCCGTAAACTTGCTCTCGGCAAGCAACCGCGTGCCATCGGCGCGCTGCATCTCCGCCTCGACCGTGGCGTTCTCGTCGGTGCCAGCGAGGGACGCGGATCGTTCGGCCGCCAACGCCGATAGCTCCTCGCCGACGACGAGTTCAGAGGGCGAGCCGAGGAGTTCGTCGCGGTCGTATCCAGTCATTTCGACGTACGCGTCGTTGACCGTCGTGAATCGGTACTCCTCGTCGAGGACGTAGACGCCGTCGTCGACGGTCTCGACGATCGTCTCGTACCGTTCCAGCTCACGCTCTCGCTCCTTTCGATCGCTGACGTCGCGGAAGTAGACCGAGAGACCGCTCTCTGAGGGATACACCCTCGTCTCGACCCAGAAACCGAGCGCATCGAAGTACAGTTCGTATTCACCCGGTTCCTGTTCCGCCAATGCCGTGTGGAATGTCTCCCACACGTCGTCGATTTCGGCGGCTTCCGGGTACGCTTCCCAGAAGTTCTCGCCGATCAGTTCGTCCGCCGACGCCTGCAACAGTTCCTCGGCCCGCTCGTTGACGTGCGTGAACCGAAACTCCTCGTCGAGCGCACAGAACGCGTCGGTTACCCGACCAAAGACCTCGTCGAGTTCGGCTTCGAGTTGGTGCTGTTCGGTGATGTCGTTGAGTGCGAACACCGCACCCTCCCCGTCTTCCAGCGGCGTCCCGCTGACTGACAGCCAGACGCGCTCGCCGGACGGCCGGCGAATGCCGACGATCCGATCGTACACCGGTTCGCCCGTCGCCATCACCTGGGTAAACGGTCCTTCACCCGAACGTAGAGGGGTTCCCTCCTCGTCGACACGGTCCCATCGCTCGTCGTCGTAGGATAGCTCGTCGAGTTCGGCGGGTGAGCGTCCGAGGATCGCTGCGGCCCGATCGTTGGCGAACCGCAGGTTCCCGTCGGCGTCGAAGACGGTGATCCCGACCGGGGTCGTAGAGACGATCCGTTCGGTGAGCGTCCGCTCCGCTGTGAGCCGCCGATCGGCTTCTTGCCGTTCGATCGCCGACGCCAGCACGGTCGCCACCCCCTGAACGAACGTCGCGTCGGCTTCGGTGAACGCCCGTCGATCGGTCGCATGAACCCCGAGGACGCCCCACGGATCGTGTCGTGAACCGACGATCACGCTGATCCCGCTGGTCACGTCGTGGTCGCACAGCACGTCGGATCCGGAAAAACGCGTCTCGGAGTCGAGATCGGTGACGATCACCGGCTCCTCGGTGAGTAACGTGTAGCCGCCCTGTGACTCGCGTTCGGTCTTGACGGTCGCGGTTCCAACGATTCCGTCGTCCCACCCGATCCCGGAGCACAACAGGAGCCGCTCGCCGTCCGGTTGCAGGTCGAGGAGTTTGCAGTAGTCGGCGTCGAGGGTGTCCGCGACGGTGCGGACCATCTCGTCCATCAGCGCCTCCAGCGCCATCCCCTCCAGCGCACGCTGGCCGAGTTCGGCGAGCACTTCCTGCTGACGGATGGCGGCCATGGCCACTCCGCCCCGGCCCGTGGTCGTCACGGTCGTCCCCCTGACATCGTTGTGTCCTCCCGAGTGGAGTGCTTCTCCCGACCGGCACGATTCCCCCCCGCGTGACGATGAGCGCCACGGAACATACCCAATCGCCCAATGGTATTCATCGGAGCGTCTTATGCCTCCCGGCTCTCGTCACTACATTTGGTTACGGTTCACGTTGATCGAAACCCATTCGAATACGTATCAGTTACCTCGATGGTCGTCCCTGGAACCACGTCCGGTCGGTATCGAGTGAGAACTATCAAACGGCACCCACCCGTAGCCGGGCTATGGACGAAGAGATTCTCGACGATCAGCGCGAACTCGTGGCGCTCCTCGAATCCGCCGGCTGGGACGTGACCGATGCGGAACTCACCGTGTACGAAAGCCCGTGGGCTGACGACGACTCGCCGGAGGCGACCGTCACCCTCACCGCTCGAAAAGGGTACGGGGACGACGACGAGGAGGACGATCGAAACCCCTTCAGGGTGAAGTAAGGCCCCAGGACAACCAACTCACCTCACGTCCCCGAAGCAACTCCGAAGCAATTCTAGAGCCATCCTGGACTGATCCCGGAGACTCTCAGAAACCGCCAAGGGGCACCGTTAGACGTCACTCGATCCGTACCGCGGAACCGCTCGGACGGCCGGCATACGGTCTATCCCCTCTCACCGCTCGTAGTTGAACACAGTTCAGTTCGCTCTCCTCACTCGTCGTCCTCTTCCTCTTCTTCGTCGTCCGCGTCGTCTTCCTCTGCGTCGTCTTCTTCCTCATCGTCCTCTTCCTCATCGTCGTCCTCCTCCGCTTCGACCCCCTCGATCGTCAGCGTGACTTCGTCCTCCTCCGCTACGTCCACGTCCTCTCCCTCCGACTCCTCCTCTGCGTACACCGCGTGGAACGTGTAGGTCCCGGATTCGTCGAACTCGAGTTCGTCCGTGCCGTCCTCCTCGGAGGATCCCTCCACCGTCTCGTCGTTCTCCGCGATGATCCGCGCGTACGGAAGTGGCTCACCGTTCTCGTCTTCGACCATCACGTCGACCGTGTGCGTCTCGGCTTCCTCCTCTTCCTCCTCGTCGTCGGGATCGTCGTCGAGATCCTCAGCACAGCCCGATAGTGCCGCGCTCCCGATCGCTGCCCCGGTGATCGCCACGAATCGCCGCCGTGAAAGTCGCCTGTCGCTCCCTACCTGATTACCCATGCATCGCCTCCACCCCGAGCGCCTAAACCCGTACTCGTCGCCAACGGTTTTGCACGGATCCGAGAGTTTAATCGATAATAGCGGAATAATGCAGTTATCGTTAGAATCAGAGAGAGAAAGGAACGAACCAGGAACGGGTTCGACCCGTAATCAGAACGAACGCTCGTGAACACGCCGCCGATCAGACCGTTGCTACCGTGGGGTGCTCGTCACCGTCGATCACCCGTCCGACCGTCGACATCGAGGACGCCGCTCGAAACCGAAGCGTGACCGTCGTCCCCGTCCCCGAATCGGTGTCGAAGTCGACCTCACCACCGTAACACTGGCTAACCCACGTCACGAGCCACAGGCCGATCCCGCTGGTGTGCAGGAGATCGGTTTCTTCACCGGCGCGAAGCGGCGCGAGTTCGTCGTCCGGGATCGACGGACCGTTGTCGGCGACGACGAGGTCGATCCATCCGCGCTCGCGAACGACCTTGATCTCGATTTCCCGCTCGCCCGGCGGGTTCGTGTTGTGCTCGATCGCGTTGTCGAGAACCTCTCTGATCGCGTATCCAAGCGTCGAATCACCCAGTACGAGAGCGCTGTCGGGACACTCGACGGAGACGGTGAGGTCGGGATGGTGACGCCGGATGGACGCAACCTCATCGTCGACCAGCGAACGAAGATCGATCTGCGCTTCGGTCGACGGATCCAGATCCACTTCGTTGACGACCTTGATCTTCTCACTGAGCATCGAGACCTCTTCGGCAGTTCGGCGAGCGATCATCAAATTCCGTTGATACGTCACCTCACGAACCTGCTCCTGTACGGTTTCGATGTACCCCTGGATCACGTTGAGGTCGTTGCGGATGTTGTGGCGCAGCACGCGAGTGAGAACCTGTAGCTGCTCGGTGGCCGTGTGGAGTTGGGCCTGCGAACGCTCGATCTGTCGCTGACGGAACCGGGTTAGCCCAAAGATAAGCAGCGACGACAGGCCGACGAACACCCAGCCCTTGAGCGTCTGCAGCGTCGTCACCGTACTCGCATCGTCGACGAGCGTGACGACCAGCCAGTCCGTCGAAGCGATCCACACCACCCCAAATGCCAGATACACTGCGGTGATCCGACGTGGCGAGAGAAGCCGCTCTCGATCCATCATGTGACGTAACAGTACGCTATCAAAATAACGCTACTGATGATCAATGTGCTGACGTGTCAGTACCGGGGATCGACCGTCGAGCCGGCGATTCCGCCTGATCGCTCGCCGAACACCGTCCCGTTACCCCTTCACGTTACAGACGGGGAACGTCCTGGCGACCGTATCCCCGATCCCGAGCGTATCGGAGACGCGAATGACCTCGTCGACGTCCTTGTAGACGCCCGGTGCCTCCTCGGCGATCGTCGCGCCGCTGTCGGCGCGGACGTAGATTTTCTGACGCTCCCTGAGGTCGTCGCGCACGTCCCCGCCCCAGAACTCCTGTTTCGCCTGCGTTCGGCTCATCAGCCGGCCAGCCCCGTGGGCGGTCGATCCAAACGACGTTTCGAGCGAGCGGTCCCCGCCCCGGAGGACGTAGCTTCCGGCTCCCATGCTCCCCGGGATGATGACCGGCTGTCCCACGTCCGCGAACGCGGGCGGAAGCTCCGATCGGCCGGCCGGAAACGCCCGCGTCGCGCCCTTCCGGTGGACGTAGAGGTCGCGCTCGTCTCCGTCGGGATCGAGCCGGGGCACGTCCCCGGCGGTGTCGACGGGATGGGCCTCCTTCTTCGCGATGTTGTGGGCGACGTCGTAGAGCAAGTGCATCTCCATCGACTCCCACTTGCGGTCGAAGACGTCCTCGAACACCTCGCGAACCCGGTGCATCACGAGTTGGCGGTTCACCCACGCGAAGTTGATCGCCGCACACATCGCGCCGTAGTACTCATCGGCGAGCTGTGATCCGGCCGGTGCAGCCGCGAGTTCCCGGTCCGGAAGTCCGCCGACGAACCCCGAGTGGGCTTTCTCGATCTCGCGGACGTAGTCCTGACAGACCTGGTGGCCGAGGCCGCGCGACCCGCAGTGGATCAGGACGACGATCTGATCCTCCGCCAGCCCGAACTCCTCGGCGACGTCCTCGCGAACCACGTCCGTCACCCGCTGGACTTCGAGGAAGTGGTTGCCGGACCCGAGCGAGCCGACCTGATTTTTCCCGCGATCCTTGGCTTTCTGTGGCACGGCGGACGGATCGGCGTCGTGGCGTCGCCCCTCGTCTTCGCAGTGGTCGAGGTCCGCGGGGACGGCGTAGCCCTCCGCCAGCGCCCACTCGACGCCGCGGTCGAGGATCTGGTTCACCGTTTCGACGTCCGTCTCGACGACGCCCCCACCGCCCAGCCCGCAGGGGACCCCTTCGAACAGCGCGTTCACGAGTTCCTCCTCGTGACCGCGCACGTCGTCGTAGGTGAGGTTCGTCGTCATCATCCGCACGCCGCAGTTGATGTCGAAGCCGACGCCCCCGGGCGAGATGCAGCCGTTCTCGGCGTCGATCGCGGCGACGCCACCGACGGGGAAGCCGTAGCCCTGGTGGCCATCCGGCATGCAGATCGCGGGTTCGACGATCCCCGGCAGGGTCGCCGTGTTGCGGAGCTGTTCGAGGGTCTTGTCCCCCGAGATTTCGTCGAGCAGCGTCTCGCTGGCGAGGACGCGCGCGGCGACGTTCATGTCGTCCTCTCGCGGGATCTCCCAGACGAGATCGCGGACGCGCTGGAGCGTGAGACCGTTTGCGTCGTAGGTGTCCATGGCTGGGGCTACGTTGAGGGCAGGTGAAAGGGTTACGTTACGGTAACTCCCCTGAAACGACGCACGTCGATTCGACGAACTCCTCAGGCTCCCGTCGGACCCGTCATCGTCCGTGGGTCCCCGTCGGGCCCGTTATCGAACGGTTGTCACCCCACCCCACACACGAGACGGTTCTTTCCCACCCCGCGAACGTTGATCGATACCGACGAGACGCCGCACTCATGGTGGTTGCACGCGAACGGTGCGTATGAACGACGGCTCGTCCATCCGCGACCGATTCGCGGTCACGTCCGTCGGCGGCTATCGAACTCGAGGGAGTGTACTCACGTGACTGGCGTCTACGAGCGCGCTCTCGGGAAGTCAGCCGCCGACCTCCACTCGAAGGTGCGCGAGCGCTACGGGATCGGTCCGGACGACGACGTGGTCTGCGTCGGGAGGGGGCTAATGGACATCACCCGGGGACTGCTTGCGCTCCCGGTACTGTACGCGATGCCGTACCGTGACCTCCTCTTTCCCGAACGCGGCGAGTCCGTCCCCTTCACCGTGACGACCGTCGGCTACCGAACCGGGGCAGGCCACGAGGTCCTGACGACCCGCCGAGAGTTCGAGTTCGATCGAACCGAGCGACGGTTCGACTCGCTCACGCTCTGGGACGCCGAGAACGAACGGTTGCTCGACTTCCTCGGACGGAACGGCCACGTCGTCTCCGAACTCCACCCCCGCGTCGAGGACGGTGCGCTCGTCGTCGAGGGAGGACGACAGTGGTTCCGGATCAGGGGACGATACCTCCCGATTCCCGGACCGCTCGGAGCCGACGTGACGGTCCGCGACCGGTACGACGACGAGGAGGAACGATACCGCGTGACGGCCGTCGTCGAGAGCGCGCTCGCGGGCCACATTCTGAGCTATCGCGGCGCGTTCACCCAGGAGTTCGAGGAACTGGCGGACGTTCCGACCGACCTCCGACCGACCCGCGGACTCTCGCGGCTCCCGCCGGCATGAGCGAGTCCGACGTCGGGGCGACCGGAGCGTTCGACCCGGCCGGGACGACCGAACCGCCCCACCTCACGATCCGCGGCGTCCCGCTCACCGACCTGAGCGCCGGCGTGGGGGCGGCCGTCTGGCTGGTCGCGACCGTGGCCGGTGGGCTTGACCTCGTCGAGATGGCGCTCGCGCTCGCCGCGCTCGTGCTGGTGCCCCTCGGGATGGGGATGGCCGCGACACCGCACTTTGTGGGGACGGCCGGGACGCTCTTCGACGCCGCCGCCGGACTCCAGCCCGTCGGGGCGGTGCTGTTGCTCGCGTCACTCCTGTCCCCGTCCGGCGGCTCAACGGCGGCCGTCCTCGCCGCCGGCTGGATTCCGGTGGCCGGACTGCTCGGACTCGCCGGACTCGCGCGAACGCTCGACCGGGGGGTGTGGCCGCTCTCGGAGACGGTGATCGACGGCGGATTCGCATACACGATCGTCGGCGCGGTCGCGCTCGTGCTGTACCACCTCGGGATCACGTTCTGGTTCAGCCCGGTGATCGTCCTCCTGACGGCGGTTCACTTCCACTACGCGGGGTTCGTCCTCCCGGTCGCGACCGGTCTCACCGGTCGGTGTGCGACCGAGACGGACGAACCGCTCGTTCGCGTGCTGACCGGAACCGTTCTGGTCGGCCCGGCCGTCATCGGGCTGGGAATCGCCTTCTCCCCGCTCCTCGAACTCGTTTCCGTGGCCGCGTTTACCGTCGCTGTGGCCGTCCTCGCCGGGTACGTCGTCGTTCGGATCGCACCCACGCGTTCGCGAGCGCAGGGCGTTCTCCTTTCGATCTCCGCGCTCACGCTGCCGCTCTCGATGGCGCTCGCGCTCGGGTTCGTGCTCAGGACGGTCGTGGGGTTCGATCCGCTCGGGTTGACCATCCCGCGGATGATCGTGCTCCACGGGACGGTGAACGCCTTCGGGTTCGCGCTGCTCGCGATGGTCGGGTGGCGGCTGGCGGTTCCGCCGGTTCGACGGTGAGCGGCACCCGATCGCGTAGTCGGGGAACGGAACTGACTACGAGAGATCGTTTTCGTAACCACCTGTCTTTACTTCGACTGATGAAAGTATCTTACTTCGACCGGTGAAAGTGACCAATTGACGTACACAGATTCTGTCGAGGGGGCACGTTCGAACGGAGAGTAGTGATTCTGTCCTGTCACAACGGACCGATTCGTCCGGGTTCACCGGATCCGGTCGTCTGCGACCAAAGGGGACCGATAAAAGCGTCCGGTTCCAACAGCCGCGTATGACAGACGACGTGGGACGGGGCTGGTTCGAACACGGGGACCCCACCAGCCGGGACCAACGCAGAGAGCGTATCGACGCCGGTTCCGCTGAACGGCCCGAAGACTGGCCGACGAAGGCCGTGGCTGCCGGCTTTGCGACCGACAGAACCGACTACTACGAGAAACTCCACGAGGCGACGATAGACACGGCCCGTGAGATCGTTCGAGAACAGGAACTGGCGGACGATCACCAGTTGATCCACGCCGTCCGCGCGATGGACGATTGTGAGCGAACGGCGAACGAACTCGCCGAACGCCTCGCGGAGTGGGCACCCACGATCACGGGCGAGGACGGAACCGGCATCGACTACGCCCGCGTCGTTGCCGAACGCGATCCCGAAACGCCAGCCGAGGAGCGGGTCGTCTCGCTCGCGAGGCAAGTGGTCGCGCTCGCCGACGAGCGGGATGCCCTCCGAGAGTTCGTCGAGCGGCGGACTCAATCGGTCGCGCCGAACCTCTCGGCGCTCGCGGGATCCATCCTCGCGGCCCAGTTGATCGCGCTCGCTGGCGGATTGAAACCGCTCGCTCGCAAGCCCTCCGGCACGGTGCAGGTGCTCGGCGCGGAGGACGCGCTGTTCGCACACCTCCGCGGTCGGGCGACCTCGCCGAAACACGGGATCATCTACACTCACGAGACCGTCCGGACGGCTCCGGCGGGCCATCGCGGATCGGCCGCGCGGGCGCTCGCCGGAAAGCTCTCGCTCGCCGCGCGGGTCGATCACTACTCCGGCGAGCGCAAGCCGGAACTCGACGCCGACCTCGCGGAGCGGATGGAGCGCATTCACGCGCGGGAGGCCGAGCGATGACGCTTCCGGAGGGCGTCGAGCGGCGGCCGTTCGACGGCGAGGAGCGGCTGGCGACCCGCGGACCGCCGGTGTACGGCGAGCCAACCGACGGCGAGTGGCGCGCGTGGGATGTCCGCCGGTCGAAGCTTGGCGCGATGATCGACCGCGGGATGGAGACCGGGTTGACGGCGGGAGCGTCGGTGCTGTATCTCGGCGCGGCGAGCGGAACGACCGTGAGTCACGTCGCGGACGTTGCCGGTCCGACCTACGCGGTGGAGTTCGCGCCCCGGCCGGTCAGGGATCTGTTGGCAGCCGCGGCCGACCGATCGAATCTGTTTCCGCTCGTGAAGGACGCGCGGTCGCCGGAGACCTACGCGCACGTCGTCGAGACCGACCTCGACCTGCTCGTCCAGGACGTGGCGACGCGCGATCAGGCACGGGTCGCCGTCGAGAACGCGCGGTTTCTCGCCGAGGACGGTCGACTCGCGGCGGCGATCAAGGCTCGAAGCGAGGACGTGACCCGCGATCCGGAGGACGTGTTCGCGGAGGCGCTCGCAGGAATCGAAGAGCGCTACGAGGTGCTCGACACCCAGCGGTTGGATCCGCTCCACGACGATCACCTCGCCGTGGTCGCCCGACCGAAATGAGCGCCGGGCTGACGGTTCGATGCCCATCCATTCGGTGTGGTTGGCGTGCACCCGTGTGAGAACCTCGGAGCGGGAGCGATCGGTGATCGTCGAGCGACGTGAAGTGACCGGTGACGGTACGGTGTCGGTCGACTCGGGCGCGGTTCGGTCGGCGTGACGCGAGCGGAGTGCCAGCGATGTCGGCAACTCCGCTTACGAGACACAACGGCGAGCCACACCCTCCCCAGCCGATTCGTACGGTCGTGGAACCGTCGGTTCCACTCCCGTACTCATCCCTCGCACGAGACTGCGCCGCGACGCTCGCTCCCCGCTCGCGCACGCGGCACGGCGCGCGCCAACCGCTCCCATATGCGGGTGTCAGCGAACGCCCGACAGTGAGGGTGAGCGAATGCACGCCAACGGTGGAAACCGTGCACACCGACCGCCCACACCCCAACGGTTACCGCTTCGGAGGGCGATCCTGAGCCATGTCTAATTCGGACGACTCCCGCGCCCGGCTCGTCGGAATCAACCACGTCGCACTCGAGGTGGGCGACATCGACGCCGCGCTCGACTTCTACGGCTCGATCTTCGAGATCGAACTCCGCGGTCGCTCCGCGTCGTCGGCGTTCGTGGACATGGGCGACCAGTTCCTCGCGCTGAGCGAACGCGACGACGCGGGCGACAACGCCGACGACGCCCGCCACTTCGGACTCGTCGTGGACGATCCTGCGATCGTCGAGGAGCGACTCGACGAGGCGGGCGTCGAACCGCTCTCGACTTCTGGTCTCGACTTCCGCGACCCGTGGGGCAACCGCGCACAGGTCGTCGCCTACGAGGAGATCCAGTTCACCAAAACCGACCACGTCCTCCGTGGAATGGGACTTTCTGACCTCGAAAAGTCAGACGCGGCCATCGAGGAACTCGCCGAGAAGGGACTGGATCCGGGCCGGTAGCTGGCTCACCCGTCCTCGGCCCCACGGGCGGTCGCCCACGCTGGCGGCGTCCACGGGGTGTCGTGGTCCGCCCACCGGTACTTGTACGCGACGCAGGCGACCATCGTGAGCGCCAACCCCCACAGCTGAAAGGTCGCGACTGTGAGCAGCGGTTCGGCGATGGCGAATAGTGGCCCGGGGAGCGTCTCGGCCCGAGAAATCGCCATCGAGGGACGGAACGCCAGCGCGGCGAGCAGCCACCCGAGCGTGAACGGGACGCCGGCGGGATGCCATCCCCAGACGTACAGCAGCGTGATCGCCGGCAGGAAGGTGAGCACGACGTACATCCGCAGCGACGGCAGGAGGATGACGGTGACCACCGTGGTCGCATAGATCGCCACCAACGCGTCCACGGGTCCGTCGAGGTCGCGATAGAGGGACGCGAGTATCAGTCCGAGAACCAGGAGGGCGGCAGGGAACAGCACTTCCTCCGGGGCCTCCGGCCAGACGGTCCAGATGACGTGCGACAGCGGGCGCTGGACGGTGACGTAGTACGTCTCGTCCGGATCGAGCCCGCCGACGAAGGCGGGCGTCGAGGAGCGCGGAAAGAGGGCATCCACGAAAAACGTCCGTGTGGTGTCGATGCCGAAGACGATCGCCCCGAGAAGCAGTCCACCGAGTCCGGTCGCGGTCGCCCCGAAAATCGCTCCCCAGGAGCGCCGCCGGAGCAGCCAGACGCCCACGAGCGCGGGAAACACCTTGAACAGGGCCGCGACCCCGAAGGCGACGCCGGCCGCGACCGCCCGGTCCCGGGCGAGCAGGAGAAAGCCGACGGCGAAGGCGGCTCCGAGAACGAGGTTCACGTTCCCGAAGTAGACGGTCGGCGAGGCGTGTACCGAGACGACGAAGAACCCGAAGATCAGCGCGACGTCGAGCCAGCCGAGGCGGATGTCGAACGTCTCGACGTACCGGACGACAGCCACGGTGGCGACTGCACCCGCCCCCACGACGGCGAGTGCGGTGTGGAGCAGGTAGCCGGTCGCGGGCGAGACGAGCGTGAACGGGTAGTAGACGAGGACCGTGATCGGCGGGTAGAGGTAGACGTAGCCGTCACCCCGTCCAGGGGGAACGGCGTCGTAAAAGTCCTCGCCGGCGATCGCGGCCTCCGCGGCGTAGTGGTAGACCTCGTAGTTCACCGCGAGCATGGAGCCCGGCTCCGGCGACGGATCGAATGGGACCAGCGAGACGCCGAAAGTGCTGGCGAACGCGCGAACGCCCAGAGCGACGCTGACCACGAACACGGCCCACGCTGCTGGATGGAGGTCGGCGACGAGCGGGCGACGCATCTCAACCCGGATTCTCGACGGAACTACACGTACCTTGTGGTCAGGGGACGGACGAGGAGGCGTCCTACAGCTTTCACTTCTCCTCTTCCTCTTCGAGGGCCACCACCCCGTAGTGGATCGGTCCTTCTGGTGGGTTCTCCTCACCGATCGAATCGACTACCGTGATCGCCACCTCGCGATCGCTTTCGATGACGGTTGGAAGCCAGAGATCGTCCCCCTGTGTGTCCCATCGGAACACGCCAGCGCCGTGTTCTGGTTTCTCGTGAAGCGGAATCGTCACCTTGGCGGAGTCAATCTCTTTGTGCGAGGTCATGACGACGATGTGGCTGATGATGTCTATGTGTTCGTTTCTACTGCCGTCGCCCTTGTACTGTATTCCGATGGCAGTCTCCTCGATATCGGGGCCGGTTGCCTCGACTTCGATCCCAGATTCGGGTTCGGCGATTGGTACCGTTTGTATCTCGTCTTCATCACCCGATGGATCGATAGCCGTTTCAGCGGAACCGAGGCGTCGATGCTCTTCGTCGTAAGCGATCAGTGAGATGGGCTCATCCGCGTCGACCGCCGTGAGTTTTCCCTCGAACAACGTGGTGTCCTTGTATCCCTGTTGGTCGGAGACCTCCAACGATGTCGTTCGGTTCCCGGCAACCGCGATGGCGGTATCGACAGGCCGACCCTGATCGTCGATGACGTATCCGTATATCGTGACGGAAAACGTCCCGTTGTCGACCGTGTAGTGAGTCAACATCTCGTTCACCTGGGGGCGAGAGGTATCATCCACGGCTTCGCCCGCCAGTCGTGCCTGACGCCACGCTTCCTCGTAGTGGGTGAGTGCTTCGGCCCTCGCGTCGACTATCTCATCGAAATCTCCGCTGTCGGCATCGTCACGGACTGCTTCGGCTCGATGTAGTGACTCGTTCGCCCGCTGTAGGTGCTCTTCAGCATCCTGTAAGGACCCTGGTCCCATACGCTCGCCGTCGGAGGCTGAAGCCGTGCGCTCAGCGTCGTCGAACTTCGTCCTGGCGGTTTCGTTGCTTGCCTCGACCACCGCAAGCGTTACGTTGTTCAATTCAGCTTCGTCACCGTCGGTGGAGTTGTTGCGCGCTAACAAAATCCTCATTGCATCGGCCTTCGCTTCGAAAACGACGGGAACGTCGATGCGAGTGTCATCACGATAAGCTGTGATACCGGTTTCGAGCCGCTCGTGAGCTTCCGCATCGTGTTCAGCCGAAACTACGGTGGCGTTCGATGCATCGAGGGTAGCGATCACCCACTCGATTTTCTCGACAGGAGGATCGTCGTCGATTTCGGATGGAAGAGATCGGTTCACTTCCTCTTCCGATGGGTCGTCGTTGAGCACGGCCATTCCTGCGACCACCGCGACGACGATCAGTACGATTGCCGCCGTTCCAACCACCCATCGCGAACCCGCCATTTGTGACTAACACTACGTACATAATATTATAAATTGTTTCGAATCTGTTCAAGGTATGAACGAGTGAAGGATCTGCCAGTCCCGTGGATCTCCCAACTACCGTTCGTCGTAGACGACCTCTCCGTCGACGACCGTCAGGGCCACGTCGATGTCGTCGATGGCGTCCGAGCGCTCCCACGGCGAGTCGTCGAGGACGACGAAGTCCGCCTTCTTGCCGACCTCGACCGTCCCGAGCCGATCCTCGTCGAAGCCCGCGTAGGCGGCCCCGATCGTGTACGCGCGGAGGGCTTCGGTGACCGTCAGCCGCTGTTCCGGAGCCGGGGCGTTGACGGCCCAGTCGATCCCGTAGAGCGGGTCCATCGGCATGCAGTCGCTCCCGAACGCGAGGTGGACGCCCGCGTCCTGCATCGTCCGGAGGCGGTTGGTCCAGCGGGTTCGCTCCTCGCCGAGGCGGTTCTCGTAGAGTCCGCCCTCGTCGGCCCACTGGTGGAAGTTCGGCTGCATCGAGGCGATCACGCCGCTCTCGGCCAGCCGCTCGACGTGCTCGTCGGTGGCGAGTTCGACGTGCTCGATCCGATGCCGGGACTCGCCGGGGGTCGCGGTCTCCTCGAACGCCGACAGCGTCACCTCGATCGCCTCGTCCCCGATGGCGTGGACGGTGATCTGATAGCCCTCGTCGTCGGCGTCGGCGACGATCTCGCGGAACGGATCGGGATCGACGACCCACTGACCGCGGCCGTCGCCGTCGTCGTACGGTTCGGTCACCTTCGCCGTCCGTCCGCCGATCGCGCCGTCGGTGAACGACTTGATGCCTCCGACCTCGACGAACTCGCTGCCGTGATTCGTCCGGAGACCCGTCTCGACGACGGCGTCGAAGTGGTGACGCCAGTAGTTGATCCGGACGCGCAGATTCAACTCACCCGAACCGTCGAGTTCGCGGTACACCCGTGGGGCGTGAGAGTGCCGGACCATGTCGTGGACGCCCGTCACGCCGAGTTCGTGGGCGCGGTCGCGTGCGGCCCGAATGAGGTCACGGGTGCCCTCCACGTCCGGGGCGGTTGCCTCGCGGACGACCCCGACTGCGTCCTCGACGATGACGCCCGTTGGCTCGCCGTCCTCGGTCAGCACGTCCCCGCCCGGGAACTCGTCGGCGAGTCGGTCGAGCGCGACGGTGTTGACCGCCGCGGTGTGGCCGTCGACGCGGACCGCGGCGACTGGCTCGGACTCGCTGACCGCGTCGAGGTCGTCCGCCCGGAGGAGACGGCTGTCGTCCCAGTTGCTCTCGTCGTACCCGACGCCGAGCGTCCACTCGCCGTCGCCGTCGTCGTCCGTGGCGAGCATCGAGAGCGCCTCGTCACGGCTCTCCGCCTCCGCGAGGTTCGCGTGGACGAGTCGGGAGCCGACGCTCTCCATGTGGGTGTGGGCGTCGATGAACCCCGGCAGGAGGTGACGGCCGTCGAGGTCGACGACCTCGGTTTCGGCGTCGGTCAGAAAGTCGATCTCGTAGTCCGAGTCGACGCGAACGATCTCGCCGTCGCGGACGGCCACGGCCTCGGCGGCCGGTTCGCCGTCCGACTCCGGATCCGTCAACGGGTGAACGGCGGCGTTCGTGAACACGATGTCTGCGGCCTGTGTCATGGTTC
This sequence comes from Salinarchaeum sp., assembly GCA_007122875.1. GTDB lineage: Archaea > Halobacteriota > Halobacteria > Halobacteriales > QS-1-68-20 > QS-1-68-20. The sequence continues at coordinate 14,974 of SKSS01000008.1, forward strand.
GATGACGGGGTGGAGACGGCAAAGTCGTTTGCGTCGGCGAACCGCTTCGGAACCGGTCGTCCAACCGATACGGATATGGCCGGTCGAGCCGTCGTTCCATCACGGATGCCGACGACGGGTTTCGAACTCCTCGTGTTGCTGGTGATCCTCGCGTTCGTCGTTGGCGCGTATCGGATCATCCGGACGGTCAAGCCGTTCATCGTCAACGCCGTCGTCGGCCTGCTCGCCCTGGTGGTGCTGGAGTGGGTCGGATTCGGCGTCGAGATCACGCCCGTCGTCGTGCTGGTGGTGGCCATCGGGGGCATCCCCGGCGCGATCTTGGTCGTCCTGCTCGCATATCTTGGGATCGTCTTCGTGCCGGCCGTGATCGGCTGACGTGGCTCGGCTGAACTCTTCAACCGGGGTTGGGGTTCTCGTGTCGTGCTGAATGTCGAGCATCTTTGTGGCACGGTGATCCGTTATATACTTAACCAACGCATTGGTTGGTTCGATTGCTTAAGTACTGAGCCACACAGTGTAGAATACCACTGGTATTCAACATATCCTCCGTGCTGATCAGCCACCATCCGTCGCTATTCGACCATCGGATATTGCTGCGTTCGCGCCGTGTATTCAGCACGCAAACCGTATCACGTCTGAGAGTTCCAACAGAACCGGTGACGTGCGCGTTCCGATTGTGACCAGCTAACAGCCACGTTCCGACACCACTGCGAGACGCTCGAACAGCGATTCTCGGCTCCCGCTCTCGAATCGCCAACGCTTTGCGCCCCCCGCGGGGAGTGTCGGACATGAGCGACCCCGAGGAACTCGCCGAACGCGTTCGTGACGGTGAGCTTCGGCTCTACGAACTGGAGGAGCACGCAGACCACGCGACCGCGGCCGCGGCTCGCCGCCACCTCCTCGCCGAGGAGACGGGCGCGGACGTGGAACCGCTTTCCGAGGAGGCCCTCGACCTCGCGGGGGCGGAGGCAAACATCGAGAACGCGGTCGGAACGGCCGAGGTCCCGATGGGCGTCGCCGGTCCGCTCCCGGTCGCCGGCGGCGCAGCCGACGGCGAGTACTACCTCCCGCTCGCGACGACGGAGGGCGCACTCGTCGCCAGCGTCAACCGCGGAGCCGCGGCCATCCGTGACGCGGGCGGGGCGGACGCCCGCGTCACGGATCGGGGGATGACCCGCGCGCCCGTCTTCCGCGTCGAGGGCGTCGTCGAGGCGAGCGAGGTCGTCGAGTGGGTCGGGGAGAACGAGGACCGACTCCGCGAGGCGGCGGAGTCGACGACCAACCACGGGGAACTCCTCGGCGTCGAGCCGTACGTCGTCGGCGACTCGGTCTTTCTCCGGTTCGCCTACGACACCAAGGACGCGATGGGGATGAACATGGCGACGATCGCAACGGGTGAAGCCTGCGAACTGGTCGAGGCGGAGACGCCGGCCGACCTCGTTGCGCTCTCGGGCAACCTGTGTACGGACAAAAAGCCCGCCGCGATCAACGCCGTCGAGGGCCGCGGGCGAACGGTCACTGCCGACGTGTTCTTGTCCGCCGACCTCGTCGCCGAGCGGCTGAACACGACCCCGGACGCGATCGCGGAAGCGAACGTCAGAAAGAACCTCGTCGGGAGCGCGAAGGCCGGCAGTCTGGGATTCAACGCACATGCCGCGAACGTCGTCGCGGCGGCCTTCCTCGCAACCGGCCAGGACGAAGCCCAGGTCGTCGAGGGCGCGAACGCGATCACGACGATGGACGCGAGAGAGGAGGGGCTGTACGCGAGCGTCTCGCTGGCGTCGCTGGAGGTCGGCACCGTCGGCGGCGGAACCCGACTTCCGACGCAGTCGGCCGCCCTCGACGTACTCGGACTGGCGGGCGGCGGCGATCCGCCCGGCTCGAACGCGGACGCACTGGCCGAGGTAATCGCTGCCGGCACGCTCGCTGGCGAACTCTCCCTGCTCGCCGCACTCGCCTCCCGACATCTCGCCAGCGCACACGCCGAACTGGGTCGATAGTCCGGCGACGAGCACAGCCACCGTTGATCCACCCGATCGGCTACAGGAGCCGATAGCCGTCGTCGTCGACGACCGCACCGGACGTGACGAGCTTTCTGAGCTGTCGGCGCGTCCAGTCCGCTGGAACCCCGCGTTCGGCGGCGTACTCGACGATCGCGTCCTCGTCGGGCCGGTCGTCCTCCGTGCCCGCCCGGATCGCGTCACGGACGATTTCGGGGCGGCTCCGACTCGTCCCTCCGCTGGTTGCACGTTCGCCCGCCGCAGCCACCTCCTCGGGGTCGATGCCTGACGCTTCGAGGTACTCCTCGTCGCTCACGCCCGCTTCGTCGAGGTACTCGTCCATCTCGGCGAAGGAGTCCATCCCCGCGAACGTCTCTCCCTCGTCCTGTCGGTTCGCAAGCATCGAGGCACGAACCTCACGGGCGTGGTTCTCGTCGTCCGTCTCGACGAACGTTCGAAACTTCTCGTACGCACGGCGGTGGTTGCACCGCGGACACGAGATGGTCTCCGTTCGCCCCTCGATGAGCCACAGCGCCGAACAGTTCCGACAGCCCACGACCGCGTACATACGGCTTCGCTCGTTCTCCGTACTGTTGAACGCTCCGAATCGGC
>SKSS01000107.1 GCA_007122875.1 Salinarchaeum sp.
GTCGCGGGCGGTTGCGTACACTCGCCACCCTTCCTCACGGAACAGCCGGGCGGTCGCCCGGCCGATCCCCGAGGAACAGCCCGTGATCAACACGGTGTCCTGGTCGGTCGGCATAGACGACCTATCGACCCCTGGGGGGTTAACTGTCCGCGATAGTCGCTCGGGTCGAACCGGCGCTCATTCGAATCGTTAACAACCCGGCCCCTCCAACGATCCGCATGGACCGAAACGTTGGCGAAACGGATCGATTGGTCAGGATTGCCGTCGGCGCGCTGTTGATCGCCACCGGAACGATCCTCGCACTCGCCGTTGAGTTCACCGTTCCGGGGATGCTTGCTGCAGTGGTGGGAATCGCCACGCTCGTGTCGGGGATCACCTGTCGCTGTGGCATCTATCAACTGATCGGGATGAACAGCGTCGATCGTGCTGAGGGGCGCTAGTCGAACTGTTCGTCGTAGCGATCCATCGATCGCTCGATGGCCTCAATAGCGGCGTCACGGCCCTCCCATCCGAGGGTTTCGGTCTCCTTGCCCGCCTCCAAATTCTTGTACGTCTCGAAGAACTCGTCGATCTCGGCCCGAAGCTGTTCGGAGACGTCGTCGAGGTCCTGCACCTGGTCGAATCGCGGATCCTCGGTCGGAACGGCGATCACCTTGTCGTCCTGGTCTCCGTCGTCGTCCATCCGCATGAACGCGACCGGCCGTGCCTCGATGACACAGCCTGGGAACGTCGGGTCCTCAACGAGAACTAACACGTCGAGTGGATCGTCGTCGTCGTACCACGAGCGCGGAACGAACCCGTAGTCGCTCGGATAGTGAACGTTCGAGTGGAGTACGCGGTCGAGAACCACGCCGGGAAGGTCCTTGTCGTACTCGTACTTGTTGCGCTCGCCTTTGAGGCACTCGACGACGACGTGAATTTCCTCGGGTGGGTTCGGTCCCGCTTCGAGATCCTCCCAGAGATTCGTCATGCATGTGACTGCACCCCGTGTACGGGCAAAAATCTGTCCAACCGCGTCAACTGGGAGGTCCAACTACCACGAGGAACGACTGCGTTCGATCTATCGACCGCCCGCATATGAAAGACTCCCATATATATCAAATGAGATACAATATAGGTCCTCTCTGGCCAAAAAGTATTTTCGTGCTGAATGCAATTTCATTAACAGGAGCCACACTCGGCCGAGTTGAATCGAATTCCATCCTATGGAATCGATGAACTGTAACCAGTAATACGAACGGCGTGCAACAGGCAACAACCGTCGTTCGACGATCGGCCGACGAAGGGCCCTCGAACCAGGTCAGAATTGACAAAAGTTAAATAGTTACGTGTCATTTAACCAGCTATGTCAGGGGCAGAAACGGTAACCGGCAACGAACGTATCGCACGCGACCTCACCGCGTTCCAACAGAACATCCTCGCGATTCTGTCGAACGAGCCGATGTACGGGCTCGCCGTCAAGCGTGAGCTAGAGGACTACTACGACTCGGAGGTCAACCACGGGCGTCTCTACCCGAACCTCGACGACCTCGTCGAGCGGGAGTTGCTCGAAAAGAGCGAACTCGACAAGCGGACCAACCAGTACGCGCTCACCGACAAAGGTCGCGACGCGGTTCTCGATCAGCTTCAGTGGACGCTTTCGAAGTACGTTACGGACGACGAGCGCGGCGACGACGTTCGCGCACTGATCGACGAACAGCTCTAGCGCGGGCCGTCGATTCCGGCGGTCTCGAAGACGTGTGAAACGGACTGGTCGACGATCGTAGTCTGTTCATCCGTCGGCCACACGTTCCGTCGATAGTACTCGGTCAGGAACTGTTCGACCTCCTCGGCGGTCGCTTCCTCGACTCGTTTCGCGTAGTGATTTCCCATGAAATCAGCGAAGGCGTCCGCGTTGGCGGCATGGTCGTCACCGTAGCGCTCTCGAACCTGCTCGACGATCGCGCGATTGTGCCGGTCGACCCGATCCCAGTCGTCCGCGTCGTCCGGTCCCTCCAGTGGCACCTCGGCCGCCCGATCGGTGTCCTCGATTCGGTCGAGGCGGACAGTCCCGTCGTCGTCGAGCCACTCCGCCGGATGGCACACGAGCACGTCCCGGTCTCCGCGCCGGATCCGCGCTCGGTAACCGTATTCGTCGAGCAATCGATCCCGGTTCCGTCGACACGCGTCGGCCTCCCCGTCGTCCGTCGCCCGTCGGCTCAATCGCGTCAACCGCTCGGCCTCCGCGAGCACCTCGTCCGGCAGGTCGGTCATTCGTCGAGCGCCCCCTGTGCGAGTTCGTCCGCGCGCTCGTTGACCTCGCGCGGGACGTGGGCGAGCGACCACCGGTCGAACCGGTCGAGTAGCTCACGGACACGAACCCGACGCTCCCGGAGTTCGGGATCGTTGGTGTCGTACTCTCCACGGACCTGTCGGACGATCAGTTCGGAGTCACCGCGGACGTCGACCTCGTCGAACCCGTGCTCGTCGGCGACTTCGAGCGCTCGCACGAGTGCCTCGTACTCCGCGCGGTTGTTTGTCGATCGACCGATTCGAGCACTCCCCTCGGCGACGATCCCATCGCCCGTGACGATCACCCAGCCGATCGCCGCCGGACCGGGATTCCCGCGGCAGGCCCCGTCGAAGTAGACGTGAGCGCGCCCGCCCCCGTCGCGCAGGACGGCCGCGATGTCTTCGGGTCGTGCGCCCTGGACGACGACCCGATCGTCGTAGGCCACCGCGACCGCATCGCCGCGCGTTGCACGCCACCGCTCGTGTTCCGTGTTTCCGTCCTCGATGTCAGCACCCGCTCGCGCCAACCGCTCGCGGGCATCCTCGACGTCACAGTCGATCACCGGCATCTAGCAGGTGGTCACCTTCCTCCGGCTAAACGTGTTCCGGTCGGCCGATCGGTGCCGAATCCGACCCCCGCTAACCACTCATTTGACCAATCGGCAAGGACTGAAACGTACCAAGGGTTTAAGCCCTTCGGTACTACTACTATAAAAGTGCGATGACACGGTCCACCCGCCAGCGGGAGCGCGAGCGCGCGATGGAGCGATCGGAGGAGGAAGACGAGGACGTACGGGAGTGTCCTGAATGCTCGTCGGAAAACCTGGTCAAGAACTCCGATCGTGGGGAGCTCATCTGTGACGACTGTGGGCTCGTCGTCGAGGAGGAGAAGATCGATCCCGGCCCTGAGTGGCGGGCGTTCAATCACCAGGAACGCCAGCAGAAGTCCCGTGTGGGGGCTCCAACGACTCAGACGATGCACGACAAGGGGCTGACGACGACGATCGATTGGAAGGACAAGGACGCCTACGGCCGTTCGATCTCCTCGAAAAAGCGCAGTCAGATGCATCGGCTGCGCAAGTGGCAAGAACGCATTCGGACGAAGGACGCCGGCGAGCGCAACCTGCAGTTCGCGCTGTCCGAGATCGACCGCATGGCGAGCGCACTCGGGGTGCCTCGTTCGGTGCGGGAGGTCGCAAGCGTCATTTACCGCCGTGCGCTCAAAGAGGACCTCATTCGGGGGCGGTCGATCGAGGGGGTTGCCACCAGTGCGCTCTACGCCGCCTGCCGAAAGGAGGGGATCCCACGGAGTTTAGAGGAGATCTCCGAGGTCTCGCGCGTCGAACGAAAAGAGATCGGCCGGACCTATCGATACATCTCCCAGGAACTCGGACTGGAGATGAAGCCCGTCGATCCGAAGAAGTACGTCCCCCGATTCTGCTCGGAACTCGAACTGAGCGAGGAGGTTCAGACCAAAGCCAACGAGATCATCGAGAAGACCGCCGAGGAAGGATTGCTCTCCGGAAAGTCACCGACTGGATACGCCGCCGCGGCGATCTACGCTGCCTCGCTGCTGTGCAACGAGAAGAAGACCCAACGGGAGGTCGCCGACGTCGCGCAGGTCACCGAGGTCACCATCCGGAACCGGTACCAAGAACAGATCGAGGCGATGGGAATCCACAGTTAGCCCGTCGCCGGGGATTCGTGGGGGGCGGGCTCTCCCAGCGCTACCGGTGAACCCCTCCCATCCGTCGGGAGACCGATCGGCTCCCGATCCACGCCCCGTTGAGTGATACCGCAGATCCATGCCTTTTTGAGTGATACCGAACCCACCGTCCCCGTGCGCTGACGATCACCGAAACGGGGCCGCGGTCGAGTGACACGTCCGTTTCGTCGAGGAGCCGGTGTCACCTGCCCATCACTCGGATACGAGCGGTGTCCGCCTCGACACATGAGACTCTGCCGTCGTTCGGGTGCTGAAGATTCAAGCCGCTCGCGCACCTACCTCACCCGAATGCGTCTCGACGAGTTCATCGAGGGGTTCGAGCGTGACGAGGAGGCCGAGCGCCGTCACCTCGCTCGCGAGAAGTCCTACGAGATCACGGAGTATCTCGAGGGCGTGACCCGCGAGTTTCAGGAGACGCTCCAGGGGCGGTCGCTGTTCGGCTCGACTGCACCGTCGATCTTCGTCGGCCGATCCGGCTATCCGGACATCTCGACGGGCGTCCTCTCGCCGGTCGGCAACGAGGAGCGCGCATCCTCGTTCGTCGCGGACGCCGACTGGTACCACGAGGGACTCGGCGTCGGCGACGTGCTCCGCCGTCGCGGCTCGCTGCTCAACTCCAGTCGCTCCACGCGAGTCCACGTCGAGGACGTGTGGGACGGGTTCGTGGGCGTCCAACGCGAGGTCGCCATCGCCGACCGACCCGTGGACGTCGAGATCGGTCTCGCCGACCGGCCCGACTTCGAGACGGAACTCTCCCCGGCGGACGTCGCCACACCGACCGGGCCGCGAGCACACGCCGAGTCGGCCACGCTCGCCGAGAACCCGCACGTCCCCAGGGCCGTCGAGAAGACGCTGGAGGACGACGACTGGCGCGCGGACGGGGCGATGACCTACCTCTACCGGCGTGGCTTCGATGTCTACGAGATCGAGGAGATCCTCTCGGCGGGTGCGCTCGGGCGAGGGGAGAACCGTCGGCTCGTCCCGACTCGCTGGTCGATCACCGCAGTCGACGACGCGATCGGCCGCTACCTCCGAGGAACGATCCGAAACGTCCCGTCGATCGACGAGGTCGAGGTGTGGACGAACGAGTTCGTCGGCAATCGCTACTGGGTGATCCTCGCGCCCGGTCGCTGGGAGTACGAACTCGTCGAGCTGAAAGCCGCCGGCAGCGTCTGGAACCCCGATCCGGAGGGCGGCGTCTGGATCGCCACGGATTACGAGGGGTACGGGGGGCGAACGGGCTACGTCGAGGAGACCGCTGGCGCGTACCACGCCGCCAGGCTGGGCGTCCTCGAACACCTCTCCGATCGCGGTCGGCAGGCGAAAGTCCTCGTCCTCCGGCACGTCTCCGACGACTACTGGGGACCGGTCGGGGTCTGGCAGGTGCGCGAGAGCATCCGGAACGCCTTCGACGAGCGTGACCCTGGCGTCGCCGAGACGTTCCACGGGGCGCTCGGAACGATCGAACCGCACCTTCCCGTGTCCCTGAACGACCTCCGTCGGAGTTCCGAACTGGTCGCTGGGCTGCAAGCGGAGCTCGGTGACTTCTCGTCCAACGGAGGAGTTTAGTCGCACCCGCGAGAACCCCAGGTATGCTCTCCTCTCTCGCCCCCGCATTCGTCGGCGGCGTTCCCGGCGGTCCCGAGGTGATCGTTCTGCTGATGATCGCGGTGCTGTTCGGTATTCCACTCGTGGCCGTACTCGTGATCGCCTACTTCCTCGTGACTCGTTCCGGGAGCAGCGCTGACGACCGTGTGGCTGAACTGGAACGTGAGGTAGCCGTGCTCGAACGCGAGGTCGAGGAGCTTCGTTCGGAAGTGAGCGACGATCACACCGACCGCGACTGACACGGCATACTGACCTTAGATCCCCTCGTCTTGATCGAGGCGTTCGAACAGCTCCTCGACCAGCGTACCGGTTTCGGCGACGATCTCACGCCACGCCTCGTCGTTTTCGGCGATTCCGAGCAGCCGTGCGATCTTCATGATCGAGACGTGATACACCCGCTGGACGCCCGGTTCTTCCTCCCAGACGATCACGTTGCAGGGAAAGAGTCCGCCGATCCGAAGCGTCTCGTTTAGCGCGCGATCGGCAATCGCCGGGTTGCACGCCCCAAGCACGTAGTACGGATCGCGGTCGGCGTCGACCTTCTCGGTGAGCAGATCGGACGGGGAAAACTCGACGGGAATCCCGAATCCCACCTCCAGACACTCCTCGCGGACGTACTCGATGGCCTCCTCGTGGTCCATCGCCAGCGTCGTCTCGTGGGCACCGTAGTCGTCGGGATCGATCGCCGATGGATCGATCGGCAGTCGTTCGGTCATAAGCAGTGATAACGTGCCGGCGGCAGTAAATCGTCGGGATTGAATTCAGGGCAGGGTCACGGCGTATCCTTATCAGTGAGAACGGGACCAACCTCTCTGTGAGCTGATTCCAGCTGCGGGACGAGCAGCGGTCGTGTGGCACGATCGTTCCGCAGGAGTCGCGTGCCGCCTGTCCGCCATCGGCAGTCGGACTCGCCTACAGCGGGACCGGAACCCACGAGAGCCACCGGAGGGTCGTCTCCGGCGGAATGATCGGGTCGTGGAGGACGAGCCAGTCGAGCAACACCAGCCCGAACCCGTGAGCCACCACCGAGGGGAGAATCGAGTTCGCGTCGTAGTCGACAGCCCCGAACAGGACATCGGTCGGCGCGGACAGCAGAAACTCGATCGGCGGTTTCGTGTAGTGTTTGGCCGCGTAGAGGACGGGGCTGATGAACACACACTTGAAGCCGAGATCGCGGACGCCCACACAGAGCAACCCGCGGTAGTAGGTCTCGGTCGCGAGCGCGAGGACGAACAGCTGGATCGCGTGAGGGACGAACTCGCCGAGGTGCGGCGTCGTGTGCCACATCGGGTAGTACTCCCTGATCGTCGGCAGCGTCGAGCCGACGAGGTAGAACGGGAGCACGAACAGTGAGAGGATGACGGCGTTGCGGATCGCCCGGCGGTTGATCTGCCAGCCGATTCGCCGTCCGTGGGTGATCCCCAATCCAAGCGGTACCAGGAGGTACAGGAGTACGTCGCGGAGGACCCGTTGCGTGAGCCCACTAGTCGTCCACTGATAGGTCAAAATGGCGAGAATCCCGCCGGTCAGGAGCGAAAGCTGAATCCAGGTGAGTGACGGAAGTCGGTGACGAACCGCTGTGAACACGTTACTGCTCGTCTACCGTCGGGATCGGTCCTGTGCCGATCACGTCCCGGACGGCCTCGAGAAACTCCTGGCGGCGCTCGAAGTACGGCACGGCCACGCCGGCGAGCACGTCCGAGAGCTCGCGCGGACCGTCCGGCGTTCGGATCTCGGTATCGCCTTCCTTCCGGTCGATCTCGCTCTTTTCGATCGGCCAGTGGAGCCGGGCGGCCACCCGTGCGAGCGGAGCGCCTTCGACCGTGGCTCCCTCACCGAGTTCGACCGCAGGTTCGTCCTCATCGCTGTCGTCGCTCATGACCGGGCGTTTGCCGCCCCGCCGATTAGAGCTTTCGGAAGGCAGCCCGCTGACGGTCGTTGAAGTACGCAAGTCCGGTTCGCAGCCAGTCGCGCCGGGACGGTAGCCTTTACTCCGGGGAGTTCAAACGGGTGGTCAATGAGCACGCAGGCCGCCGAGGAACGCGAGCTGGCCGTCGTCATCGGTCTCGAAGTCCACGTCCAGCTCGAAACCGAGACGAAGATCTTCTGTGGCTGTTCGACCGACGCCGTCGACGCGGAACCGAACACGAACGTCTGTCCGACCTGCCTCGGGCTGCCCGGCGCGCTTCCGGTCGTCAACGAGGCGGCGGTCGAGGCCGCGGTGAAAGTCGGGAAGGCGATCGACGCCGACGTTCCCGAGGAAACCCGATTCCACCGGAAGAACTACTACTACCCCGATCTGCCGAAGAACTTCCAGATCACCCAGTACGACGAGCCGATCTGTCAGAACGGCTCGCTGTCGATCGAGGTGGGCGGCGAGCGCCGCGAGATCGGGATCGAGCGGGCGCACTTAGAGGAGGATCCCGGAAGCCTCCAGCACGTCGGCGGGAACATCGACACGGCCGACTACACACTCGTCGACTACAACCGCGCGGGGATTCCGCTGTTGGAGATCGTCACGAAACCGGACTTCCGCGGAGCCGACGAGGTGCGTGGCTTTCTCGCGAAGTTAGAGGAGGTCCTAGAGTACCTCGGCGTGTTCGACAGCGGTCGGGACGGCAGCCTCCGCGTGGACGCCAACGTCTCGTTGGTCGACGCGAGCGAGGTCGATGAGGACGGGTCGATCGACGACGCCGTTCTCGCGGACGCAAACCGGACGGAGGTCAAGAACATCTCCAGTCACAAAGGGGCCCAGAAGGCGCTCTCCTACGAGGTGACCCGACAGCGGAACGCGATCCGTCGCGGACGGGTCGTCGAACAGGAGACGCGCCACTGGGACGAGACTCGCGGGATCACGGTGAGCATGCGTTCGAAGGAGGAGGAGGCCGATTATCGGTACTTCAGAGAGGCCGATCTGCCGCCGCTTCGGGTCGCCGGCTGGAAATCGGAACTCTCGATCCCCGAGCTTCCGGACGCCCGCCGGGAGCGCTTCCGCGAGGAGTACGAACTCTCTTCGGAGGCGGCGGACAAACTCACGTCGACGAAGGCCGTGGCCGATTTCTATGAGGCGGTCGCCGAGGAGTTCGATCCCGACCTCGCGGCGACGTGGGTCGCGGACAACCTGCTCGGCGAACTCAACTACCGGGACATGACGGTCACGGATGTCGAGGACAGACTCGAGGAGTTCCGCCGGCTGATCGAACTGGTCGACGACGAGGAGATCACCGCGAAGAACGCCGAGGAGGTCGTCCTCCGATCGATGCTCGACGACGGCGACGACCCGGAGACGATCGTCGAGCGTGACGGACTCGGAAAGACGGACGACGACGAGGTCGTCGCGGCGGTCGAGACGGCGATCGAAGGGAATCCCGAGGCCGTCGAAGACTACCACGCGGGCGAGGAGGGCGCGCTGAACTTCCTCGTCGGACAGGTGATGGCCGCGACCGGCGGGAGCGCAGATCCCGGCACGGTAAACGGACTGCTGCGCGAGCGGTTGGACGGGTAGCGGCCCTCAATCGTCACGGAGTCCCCACGGTAGCTCGCCACCGTTGTCCACGATATACTCCTTTGCCGCCGCGACACTCGTCAAGCGGACGTTGTCACGACTTCCACCGTAGCGTTCGAGTGGGGCGTCCGGATCGCTGATCAGCTCTCGAATTAGATCCTCGACTCGCCCTTGATCGCTCGTTGCGAACCAGTTTTTCACGGTGTCGACCTGTTTTTTGTGTCCTCCAACCACTTTCTTCCGCGCGAGCTTTTTGACGATCTTGACCTTGAGCGCGTCGTCGTCCATCGATCACGATCCGCTACTCACATTTCCAATATAAACGTGATGGATTTTGAGAACGGTGTACAGGAGAATACTCCGTTTCAGGAGGTATTCAGACCACAAGAGTAAAACCGGGGCGGGTCGTGGTTGGTCTTACGATGGGTCAGTCCGTCTCGGATCGGGGTACGATGGAAGCGGCTGCTGATGATACGGTGCTCACCGACACGCTCGGCACTCACGCGAAAGTGAAGATCCTCTCGGCGTTGTTGGGCGAGAGCGATCGCGACCTCAACGCCACCGAGATCGCACGCTTGGCCGGCATCGACCGAACGACGTTCTACGATCACATCGATGATCTCACGGCGTACGATCTCGTTCAGGTCACCCGGACGGTCGGAAACAGCAAGATGTACCGGATCAACCGGGACAGTGCGGCCGCAGAAGCACTCGCCCGCTTCGAATGGGAGCTACTCGACGAAATCGAGTGACCCGAATCGACCACCCGGACGCCCTCTCGCGGTTTTTTGACCGGTTCACGTGGGGTTCCCGAAAGGTTTAGGAACGGGACCGCCGTAGCCGGCCGCACCGAGACGGCAGTTCGGGGTGACATCGTGGAGCTGATCATTACCGAGAAGGACAACGCGGCCAGGCGCATCGCCGACATTCTGAGCGACGGATCCGCGGAGGCGGGCCGCCGCCGTGGGGTCAACGTATACGAGTGGGGCGGGACGCGGGTGGTCGGACTCTCCGGCCACGTCGTCACCGTCGACTTCCCCGAGGAGTACGCCGACTGGCGGGATGTCGAGCCAGTCGAACTGATCGACGCAGGGATCGAGAAACGGCCGATCCGCGAGGACATCGTCGCGGCCGTGCGCTCGCTCTCGCGGGAGGCCGACCTGGTGACGATCGCCACGGACTACGACCGGGAAGGCGAACTCATCGGCAAGGAGGCCTACGAAATCGTCCGCGAGGTCGATGAGGACGTTCCCGTCAGGCGGGTCCGATTCTCCTCGATCACACAGACCGAGGTGAAGTCGGCGTTCGCCGACCCGGACGACCTCGACTTCGACCTCGCCGCGGCCGGCGAGGCCCGACAGGTGATCGACCTGGTGTGGGGGGCGGCACTGACGCGCTTTCTCTCGCTGTCCGCCGGCCGGCTGGGCAACGAGTTCGTCAGCGTCGGTCGGGTGCAGAGTCCGACCCTGCGACTGCTCGTCGACCGCGAGCGGGAGATTCAGGCGTTCGAGCCGGAAGACTACTGGGAGATCTACGCCGATCTCGCGGCCGACGACGGGTCCTTCGAGAGCCAGTACGTCTACCGCGAGGACGGCAGCGAGTCCGACCGGCTCTGGGACGGTGATCGCGCCGAGACCGTCTACGGGGAACTCGCGGATTCGGGTCGAGCGGCGATCTCGTCGGTGCAGCGACGCCGTCGGACGGATCGTCCGCCGACGCCCTTCAACACCACGGCGTTCATCCGCGCGGCCGGCGCGATCGGCTACTCCGCCAAGCGTGCGATGAGCATCGCGGAGGACCTCTACACGGCGGGGTACATGACGTATCCCCGGACGGACAACACGGTCTATCCCGACGACCTCGATCCGGAGGAACTGGTCGAGACGCTCGCCGATGCACCCCGATTCGGGGACGATGCCCAGGGACTGCTCGACGGAGATGGCGACCTCGTCCCGACCGAGGGCGACGACGAGACGACCGACCACCCGCCGATCCACCCGACCCCGGACGTGCCGAACCCGTCGGAGCTCACGGAGGACGAGTGGGAGGTCTACGAGTTGGTTGCCCGGCGCTTTCTGGCGACGGTCGCCGAGCCAGCGACGTGGGCCCACCTCCGCGTTGAGGCGACAGCCGCGGGTCACACGGTGAAGGCGACTGGCAAGCGCCTGATCGACGCAGGCTACCACGAGGTGTATCCCTACTTCTCGACGAGCGAGAGCCACCTGCCCGCCGTCGAGGAGGGGGACGAACTGGCGATCGAGGAGGTTCGGTGCGAGGACAAACAGACCCAACCGCCGCGTCGGTACGGCCAGTCCCGGTTGATCGAGACGATGGAGGATCTCGGGCTGGGAACGAAGGCGACCCGTCACGAGACGCTCGAAAAGCTCTACGATCGAGGATACGTCGAGGGCGATCCGCCACGGCCGACTGAACTCGCCATGGCCGTCGTCGAGGCCGCGGAGGAGTACGCCGATCGGGTGGTGAGCGAGGAGATGACCGGACAGTTGGAGGCGGACATGACCGCCATCGCGGAGGGCGAAGCCACCTACGACGACGTGACCGACGAGTCACGTGAGATGCTCCGGACGGTGTTCGACGACCTGACCGACTCTCGCCACGAGATCGGCGATCATCTCCGGGAGGCGCTGAAGGCCGATCAGACGCTCGGACCGTGTCCGGACTGCGGCGAGTCGCTGTTGGTCCGGCGCAGCCGGCAGGGATCACACTTCGTCGGCTGTGACGGCTACCCCGACTGCGAGTACACCCTCCCGCTACCGAATCGGGGCGAGCCGTTGATCCTCGACGACCGGTGTGACGACCACGATCTCCACGAGGTGAAGATGCTCGCGGGGCGTGGGACGTTCGTCCACGGTTGTCCGCAGTGTCGAGCCGACGCCGCCGCCGACCACGACGAGCGCGTCATCGGGGCGTGCCCCGACTGTGGCGACGACCACGACGGGGAGCTCGCGATCAAGCGAACTCGAACGGGATCGCGGCTGGTCGGCTGTACGCGCTATCCCGACTGCGAGTACGCCCTGCCGCTGCCTCGCCGGGGCGAGATCGAGATCACCGAGACGTACTGCGAGGAGCACGACCTCCCGGAACTCGTCGTCCAGAGCGGGGACGATCCCTGGGAACTCGGCTGTCCGATCTGCAACTACCGGGAGTACCGGGCCAGACAGGGTGACGGCGATCTCGTGGATCTCGACGGGCTGGGCGAGAAGACCGCCGAGAAGCTTGCGAACGCCGGCATTCAGGATGTCTCCGATCTCACGGATGCGGATCCCGACGACCTCGCCGCGGAGGTCGAGGGCGTCAGCGCCGACCGCCTCCGCGAGTGGCAGGGACAGGCCGGGGCGTGAACAGGCGAACCGACAGTCGAGAGACCATTCCCACTTTGCGGGAATGGATCCCATCCCCCGAGAATACATTCTCACGGAGTAGGAACTGGTTTAATAATTCATTAAAACTATTGAACTATAGAAAAGTATATATAGGGGATCCGGTCGCGTCTACCGTTCGTCGACCGGGTAGACTCCCTCGACGTGGTCGTACTCGAACTGTGAGAGGTCGGCCGGACTGTACTCTGGGGCGTCGACGATCACGATCTCGGCGGCGCGTTCCTCGTAGACGGCCCGGAAGTGCGTCTTCGACTTCGAGACGATCACGTCGAAATCGTCGAGTTCGTAGCCGTACTGCTCGATCGGATCCGCGTCGATCATCGCCGTGTCCATCTCCGTAGTCACCTGGACCCACACGCCGTCGGCGTCGACGATCGCCGTCGGGCCGTGGTCGATGCGCTGGCCCTTCCGCATCGGTCCCGTCGCGACGTACGGGTTGTGCCCAA
This sequence comes from Salinarchaeum sp., assembly GCA_007122875.1. Classification (GTDB taxonomy): domain Archaea; phylum Halobacteriota; class Halobacteria; order Halobacteriales; family QS-1-68-20; genus QS-1-68-20. Next base: position 12,958 of record SKSS01000107.1, read on the forward strand.
CCCACTCGACCGTCCCGGTGAGTTCGACCGGCCCACCGCCTCGCGGTGAACTCTTGCTTCCCACGTCGACGGTGATCTCGCTTCCCTCGCCAGCCTCTTCGCACGCCTCGACCGCCTCGGGATCCCACAACAGCGGCACGGCCGCCGAATCGGCCCCCTGTTCGAGCAGTTCACGGAGGACGTACGTCGTCTCCGCGAGGCGGTCGGCCGCGTCGAGGACGCAGATCGGTCGATCCGTCTCTCGTCCCCGTTCGATCGCGTACGCGACGCCTTCCTCGACGCCGTACAGTCCGTCGGGGTTCGTCAGCCCCTCCCGGTGCTCCCACGCGAACGCGGCGATGTCATCGGCGATCGTCTCCGCGAGGTCGAGGTCACCGTCGGTCGTTACCACCGCTGACACCCCCATCTGCGGCACGTCCGACCACGCGAACCCAAAGAAGACGGATACGTCGAGGACCGCATCCCGGTCCTCCCACCGGGTTACGTCGTAGAGTTCGGGGGCGGTCTCCCAGGCGATCGCGCGCTCGACGACCGACCGCGCGGGCTCGGTCGTCGTCGCGCTGAACGGGCTTGGAACGGCCAGTCCGGGCTTCGAAACCACGGTCGTCGGGTCGGTGTCGCCGGCCATCGCGTCCGCGAGAAGGGCGATTGCCCGGCGTCCGGTCTCGCCCGCGTCGACGTGCGGGCTGCTTCGGTAGGCACAGACCGCCGTGGCCGCCTCGGCGATCCGCCCGTCGACGTTCCCGTGCAGATCCATCGCCACGACGATCGGAACGTCGCCGACCACCTCCCGAACCGCTCGGACGGCGTCACGTTCGGGATCGACTCGCGTTTCGGTGACCATCGCACCGTGCAGAAACAGCGCCACGCCGTCGAGGTCGTCGATCGCGGCCAGTTCGTCGCACAACTCGCCGACGTATCGATCGTACACGTCATCGACGACGGTGCCCGAGACACCGCCGCTCGCGTGGAGGATCGGTTCGATCTCGAAGTCGCGGTCCTCACAGCCATCGACGAACCCGCCGATGGCGGTGTTCGTCCCGCGGTACTGGTCGACGATCGCCCCACCGCGTGCCGCGCCGCGCTCGAACGCGTCGATTTCGGTCGGGTCGGGGAGGAAGGTGTGCGTCTCGTGGGAGAGTCCCGCGATGGCAACGCGCATGGTCGGGTCTCGGCGGGCGTGGGTAAGGGCGTTGCCGTCCGGGCACGGCTCGCCGGATCGAGCGGGTCAGAGCCCGCGCCGGAGCCGATCGAAGAAACTCTCGTCCACCTCGATCTCGTCGCCACCGGCCTCGGCGAACGCCGCCAGCGCGTCCCGCCCCTCCTCGGTCAGTTCCGACGGGCTGGGAACGGCGACCTCGACGGTGACGTAGAGGTCCCCACGCCCGCGACCGCGCAGCCGCGGCATCCCCTTGCCGGAGAGCCGGAACGTCTCGCCCGTCTCGGTTCCGGCCGGGAGGTCCATCTCGACGCTGCCGTCGATCGTCGGCACCTCGATCTCGTCGCCGAACACCGCCTGCGGGAACGACACCGGTTCGGTCCGGTGTAAGTCATCGCCGTCGCGGTCGAACTCGGGATGGTCAGCTACGCGCACCTCCACCAGCAAGTCGCCCGTCGGCGCGCCCCGATCGCCGGGCAGCCCCTCACCCTCCACCGGGACGGTCTGCCCGTCGCGGATTCCCGGTGGGATCTCGACGTCGACGGAGACCTCCCGGCGGACGGTGCCGCCGCCACCACAGGTCGAACACGTCTCGGAGTAGAGCTGTCCCTCGCCGTCACAGCGTCGACAGGACCGGCGCTGTTGCATCTGTCCGAACGGCGTCCGGCGAACGTCGGTGACCTGTCCCCGCCCCTGGCACTCGGGGCAGGTTCGGGAGTCGGCGCTCGGCGGGTGACCGGTGCCGTCGCAGTCGTCACACCGGTCGTCCCGGCGGAACGAGAGCCCCTTCTCGGTGCCCTCGAACGCCTCCTCAAGATCGATCTCGACGGTCGCCCGGAGGTCGGTACCCCGACTCGGTCCGCGGCTTCGACCCCCACCGCCGAACACCTCCTCGAAGATGTCGCCGATGTCACCGAACGGGCCCTGTCCACCGAACGGATCGCCCACCCCTGCGCCGGCGGCTCCAGCGGCGTTCCCGTCCGTTGCGCCGTGCTTTTCGGCCTCGACGAATCGATCGTGACCGAGCCGATCGTACAGCGCCCGCTTGTCCTCGTCGGTCAGGACCTCCTTCGCCTTCTGGAGTTTCTTGAACGTCTCCTCAGCGTCGGGATCGTCGCTCACGTCGGGGTGATGCCGTGCCGCTTGCTTGCGGAACGCGCTCTCGATCTCCTCGGTGCTGGCGTTCCGATCCACCCCGAGTGCGTCGTAGAAGTCCTCGCCCACGCTCATTCGTTATCGGATAGTTCGCTTGCTCACTTGAAACGACCGAACTCCGACGCTCGCTCACGGCGGACGACTGACCGTCCGTCGCGGCGCGGTCGTTCGATCACTCGTCCTCGTCGCTGTCGTCGGTCCCGACTCCAACGTCCTCGTTCTCGAACTCGTCGTCCAGGTCTTCGAAGTCGGCGTCGACGTACTCTTCGCCCCCCTCGCCTGCTGCGCCCGCGGTCGGATCGACTCCAGCGGCACCCGCCGGGCCGCCCGGGCCGGCCGCCCCCGGACCGGCTCCGGCTGCGCCGGCTTGCGCCTGCTGGCCGTACATCTGCTCACCGATCTCCTGGAGCGTCTCGCCCAGCGCTTCGGTGGCCTCCTCGTACTCCTCTTTCGTCGCGTCCTCGTCGTCGATGATCTCGTTCACGTCCTCGATCGCCGCCTCGATTTCGGCTTCGAGGTCGTCGTCGATCGTTTCCTCGTGTTCTTCGAGCATGGTCTCGGCGGCCCGAACGGAGCTTTCGGCCTCGTTTCGCGCCTCGATGCGCTCGCGACGGCGCTTGTCCTCCTCGGCGTGCTCTTCGGCCTCCTCTTGCATCCGCTCGATCTCGTCGTCCGAGAGACCGACGCCGCCTTCGATCGTGATCTCCTCCTTGCTGCCCGAGCCTTGCTCCTCGGCGGAGACGTTCACGATGCCGTCGGCGTCGATCGCGAACGTCACCTCGATCTGGGGGACTCCGGCGGGTGCCGGCGGGATCCCGGCGAGCTGGAACGCACCGAGCAACTCGTTGTGCTTGGCCAACTCCCGCTCGCCCTGGAATACCCGGATCTGGACGTCCGTCTGGTTGGGAGCCGCGGTCGTGAACGTCTTCGTCGCGTCAGTGGGGATCGTCGTGTTCTTCTCGATGAGCCGCTCGAACAGTCCGCCTTTGACCTCGACACCGAGTGAGAGGGGCGTGACGTCGAGTAAGACGATGTCGTCGACGTCGTCGCCGATGACCCCGCCCTGGATCGCGGCTCCGAGCGCGACCGCTTCATCCGGGTTGACGTTCTTCTGGGGCTCGCTGCCGACGAGTTCTTCGACCTGCTCGTGAACCTGCGGCATCCGGGTCGAGCCGCCGACGAGGATCACCTCGTCGATGTCGTCGGTGTCGTACTCGGCGTCCGCGAGCGCCTGTTCGGTCGGCCCGACGGTCCGCTCGATCAGATCCTCGGTGAGCGCTTCGAACTTCGCGCGGCTGAGCCGCTCTTCGACGTGTACGGGTCCGTCGTCGGTCGCCGTGATGAACGGAAGGTTGATCTCGGTCTCCTTGCGGCTGGAGAGTTCGATCTTCGCCTCCTCGGCGGCCTCCTTCAGCCGCTGGAGCGCCTGCCGGTCCTCTCTGAGGTCGATCCCGTGTTCCTCTTCGAACTGCTCGGCGAGCCAGTCGATGATCGCCTCGTCCCAGTCGTCGCCGCCGAGGTCGTTGTCGCCGTTCGTGGCGACGACCTCGTAGACGCCGTCGCCGAGTTTGAGAATCGAGACGTCGAAGGTTCCCCCCCCGAGGTCGTAGACCAGCACCGTCTGCTGGCTGTCGTCGTCCAGCCCGTAGGCCATGCTGGCCGCGGTCGGCTCGTTGACGATCCGTTCGACCTCCAGCCCGGCGATCTCGCCCGCGTTCTTCGTCGCCTGTCGCTGGCGGTCGTTGAAGTACGCGGGGACCGTGATCACCGCGCGCTCGACCTCGTCGCCGAGATACTCCTCGGCGTCGCGCTTGAGCTTCTGGAGGGTCATCGCCGAGATCTGCTCGGGCGTGTACTCCTCGCCGTCGACCTCGACGGTGTAGTCGTCGTCGCCCACGTGGCGCTTGATCGACTGGATCGTTCGCTCGGGGTTCTGAATCGCCTGGTTCTTCGCGGGCTTGCCCACCAACCGGTCGCCGTCGTCCTCGAACGCGACGATCGACGGCGTCGTTCGGTCGCCCTCCGAGTTGACGATGATCTCCGGCTCTCCCCCCTCGATCACCGCCATCGCGCTGTTGGTCGTCCCAAGGTCGATCCCCAGGATTTTCTCACTGGCCATTGTTGGGGGAACCTTGCGCATTGTATCGGTTAAAGCTTGCTAGACGAGCCGAC
>SKSS01000003.1 GCA_007122875.1 Salinarchaeum sp.
CGATGAAGCAGTTTCCGCCGGTCCCCCACGTCGAAGACGCGCCGGACGAACTCCGCTCCGGCGGCCACGTCTGGATCACCGAAAAGATCGACGGCGCACCCCTCCGGTTTCGGGTCCGCGAGTCGGGCCTCCTCGTCTTCGGTGACCGAAACCGGATCTACGACGACGATGACGTGCCCGCCGCGTACGGCCACGCCGTCAGGAACGTCCGCGAACGGCTCGACCGGGAGGCGCTCGCCGACGCCGTTTCGGACCCGTCGTCGCTCACCTTCTTCGGGGAAGCTACCCACAAGCACGCGATCGAATACGACTGGGACCGACTCCCGTCGGTTCTCGGTTTCGCCGTCCACTCGGAGCGTCACGATGCGTTCCTCCCGCCGGACGCCGCCCACCGCGCGTTCGCCGCGATCGATCTCGATCCGGTTCCCGTCGTTCGAAAGGAGGTGCGGGCGACCGACTTCGATCCGGACCGCTACGAGGTCCCCGACTCGGCGTGGTACGACGGCCCCGCCGAGGGCGTCGTGATCGAGAACAAACGGGGATCACGGGCGAAACTGCTCCATCCGAGGGTTCGGGGGGAGGAGGATGCCGTTCCAGCGGTCGAAGACCCCGAGACACTGGCGGGGGAGTACATCACCGACCACCGGATCGAGCGGGCCGTTCGATCGCTCGAACGCCACGACCGCGCCCCGACGTTCGACTCCGTGTACGAACGGGTGTACGAGGGGCTCCTGCGCGAACGTCACCGGACGATACAGCACGCGGACGTCGACGAGGGGCGATTCAAGTCGGTCGTCGCCGAACGGGTTCGGCGGTGGCTCGAAGCGAGCCGGTGATCCGCTGGCGACTGCCACACCTACTATGTCAAGAGCTATCGTGGCGCACGACATACGACTCGTCATGTCCAGCCGGACACCGGTCAGCGAGCGAATCGAACGGTGGCTCGTCGGTGCGAGCGAAGCCGCCACGCCGTCCGACGAGGACGAGATCGACGACGTGCTGTTCGGTCCGCCCAACGGCCCGGATTGACAGGGGTCTCCGTTTCGCGTTGAATCGGTTTAGAGTCGCGAACGGCACCTCATGAACCTGCGGGACGCTCAGCACTGTCTGATCAGGCTCCCAGTCCGACAGACGGGAAGTCGCCAGCGAGGGCGAGAGACCGATCGAGTGTCTCGGGATTGTTCGAACATTCACGCTTCTCAAACGATGTAACCCGAGCCGATCCATCCCAAACCCTTTTGCTCTCGTTGTCGCTAGTAGAACACATGGGAACCGTGTTCCGGTCCGCAGCGAATCTCTCCGAGGACGATCCCGAACGGGAGCTGTGTTCGCTTGCGGATGTTCTCGACGGCGCTTTGTCGGAGGTCGACGTAGACTCTGTCGACGTGGTCCGTGAGGTCCGACGAAACGAATGAGCGGCTCTGAGCGCTTGTTTCTCGACACGAACGTCGTGGTCGCATCACTCACCTCGGAACCCCAGCGGGGTGCTGTCGCAACCGAGATACTGGATATTGAAGCGGAGTACTACACGGGCCTGCTCAACATCATGGAACTTCGAACAGTTCTCACGAAGAAAAAGATGATCGAGCAGAACAGAGTCGAGCGGATCATCAAGCAGATCGAAGACCGACTCGAAGTTATCTATCACGAGCCATCGGATTTGGTGGCCGCAAACGAACTGCAGTCACAGACGTTGCTCTATCCACTCGATTGTCTTCTCCTTGCAATTGCCGAGGACCAGGATGCCACCCTCGTGACCTTTGACGCGGAGCTGATCGATGCAGGAGCAAGGTCACCGAGTGACATACTCGAAGCGTCTCGGTAGTCAGCTACCTGACTCAAGGAGAGAGTCCCGCCCTTTAGGGCGGGCGTGAATCCGACACTCCACTTTACAATCCACGCTCGACGATTACTCCGGGGTATCCTCTCGGACTTTCTTTTCTCAGTCAGCTCCCCCCGTGGTTCGCCTCCACCGCCTCGATCAGCAGTTCCGCCACGTCGACGATCTCGATGTCGTCCTCGAAGTTGCCGGTCTTGCGGCCGTCCTCGTACATCGTCATACACATGGGGCACGCGACGACGAACTTTTCGACCGCTCCGCCAGCGTCGGTGTCCTCGAGCGCCTCTCGAAGTCGCTCCTCGCTCGGTTTCGGCTCCTCGTCGAAGTCCATCCAGAGACCGCCACCGCCGCCACCACAGCAGAACGAGTCCGCCCGGTTTCGCGGCATCTCGTGGAGTGACGCCCCGGTCGCGCGGATGAGTTCTCGGGGTGCCTCGTACTCGTCGTTGTACCGCCCGAGGTGACAGGGATCGTGGTACGTGACGGTGTAGTCGAGTTCGTTCCCCGAGAGCCCGAGCCGATCGTCGCGGACGAGTTCCTCGACGGCCTGCGTCCAGTGGAGCACGTCCACGTCGCCGTCTTCGTTCCAGAACTCGTCGTACTCGAACGGCATGAACTCGTCGTCGGCGTACTCGGGGAAGTCGACCTCGGGATACTCGTTTTCGAACGTGTTGTACGAGTGTGGATCGGTACAGACGACCTTCTCGAACGCACAGTCCTCGAACGTCTCGACGTGGTGGCCGGCGAGTTCGACGTACAGTAGCTCCTCACCGATCCGCCGAATGTCGTTGCCGTCGTACTTCTCGTCCTCGAAGAGGATGCCGAACTCGACGTCAGCGGCGTCGAACAGCCGCGCGAGCGAGCGGGCGACCTGCTTGTTCCGGTCGTCGTAGCTCGGATAGTCGCCGACGTACCAGAGGTACTCGACCTCGGTCTCGCGGGCGTCCGCGAGGTCGAAGTCGAGTTCGTCTGCCCAGTCTGCCCGGCTCTCCTGGGATTCGCCGAACGTGTTCCCATCGAACTGCACGTTCTGGAGGACGTCCTGGACGTTCGCGTCGACGTCGCCCTGGTCGGTGAGCTGACGGTTCAGCCGCGTAAAGGAGTTGAGGTGTTCGATCTCGACCGGGCAGGCGTCCATGCAGGCCATGCAGGCCATACACGACTCCATCGTTTCGGCGTCGATCACCGACGTGCCCCCGTCGGCGATGATCGGCTTCTCTTCGGCCCCATCGGCCAGCGACTCCCGGTAGGCCTTCAGATCGAGGATCACGTCGCGTGGATCGAGCGGCCGACTCGACGCCTTCGCCGGGCAGACCGCCGAACACCGTCCACACTTCGTGCAGGCGTCCTGATCGAGGGTCTCGCGCCAGGTGAAGTCGTCGACGGACTCGGCGAACGTGTGATCGAGGTCCGTCGGGACCTCCGGGAGCCGGGTTCCAGCCTTCTCGTCGCGCGTGACGACGTTGGCGAACGACGAGAGCATGTGAAACGGCTTGGCGTAGGGGATCGCGGCGACAAACGCGAGCGCGTGGACCGCGTGGAGCCACCAGACGACGGGGTAGAGCGCTTCGGCACCCGCCGGGGAGAGACCGAGTCCGCCCGCGTGGAGCACGAGCGCGACGAAGTACCCGACGAAGCTGACGACCTCCCACTCGGGGAAGCCGCGGCCGAGGATGCCCAGCCCTTCGAGGAGGAACCCGCCGACGGCGAGAACGAACAGCGTCCAGATGAAGAGGTCGTCCTCGACGCTCGTGTGCCGGCCCCACAGCCGGTGATTGCGAACCCAGTAGCGACGGTACATCGCCATGCCGATACCGACGGTGAACAGCAGTCCCATCGCGTCCATCACGAGCTGGTAGGAGAGATAGAAGTCGCCGACCCAGAACGACTCGCCGGTCAGGGGTCCGTACAGATCCATGTCGATCGCCAGAATCGTCGTCCCGATCAGCAGCGTGAGAAAGCCCCAGAGGATGAACGCGTGCATGATGCCGGCGTACAGATCCCGATCGAAGTTTTTCTCGTTCGAGAGCGCGATTCGAGCGGCCTCGATCACTCGCCGCGGGAACGCATCGAGCCGGGAGAACGGATCGTCACGACCCGCGGCGTACGTCCGGAACCGGGCGTACACCCCGAAGAGAAACAGCAGAATCGCGACCGCCGCGAGATAGTAGAAGATCGCCTTCCCGACGTCCCCGATGTTCCAGAACGTCGGCCGTGTCACCTCCGCCGTCGCGGCAAGGAGCGTCATACCTCCACACCGGAGCAGAACCCGCTTAAATCTTGCCACAACGGCCGATCAGGTCCCACTCACGTCCTTCGGAAATTCTCAACTCGGTTTGAGTTGCTATTATATGAATACCATTTCCGACGTGCCTTCTCCGTTCGACCGTGCGTGTTCGGATGCCTCCCGTGCGATAGTTATTTATACGCTCCCCGACGCAACCCTGTTCACTCCATGGACGAGAAGACTGAGGAACTCCGCGACATCTTCATGGATGTCGCCGACGATGAGACAGTGACGGAGCGCCAGGAGGACACGCGGGGGTCGCTCACGAACGAGGGGGGCGTCGACGAACGGATCGAAACGGTGATCGAGACGATGCGCGAGCAGTACGAGTTCCGGACGGAACTCGACGACGAGCAGCTGTGCGAGCTCGTTCGAGGCTTCTATCGCGATCAGTCGGATGCCGACCTTGCGGGCGAACTCGGTGTCCCGCGAAGCACGGTCTTTCGGGCACGAATGGATCTCCACTTGCTCCGCGAGAGCGACACGGACGCGGCGTTCGATCTCTCCGACCTCAAGGGGAGATTGGACGACGGCGAACCGCTGGTTGACTGCGCTGACGCGTTCGACGTCAGCGAATCGACGATCCGGCGGTACCGCGACGTCATCGAGGCACGCGATGCGGCGCGACGGGCCAGCCACCGGTTCCGCGACGAGTTCGACGCGATTCTCGGTGACGCGGATCTCGCCGATCAGCTTACCGGGGAGATGACCAAAGACGGACTCAAGGATGCGACCGAGGGGATGGAGACCGACGTTTCGTTCTAGGGTTCTTCCAGTATACGCATACTGAGAATATCTGCCTGGTGAGCTGTTGGCTGTGGAAAAGAACTACACTGCTGAGGCCAGAAGACCAGGTATGACTGGCGATGAACGAGTTCCGCTGGGGGTTCCAGATCTGGACATTCGGTTAGGTGGGGGCGTGCTTCCAGGCTATTCGGTGCTATCGATGGGTGGGATTGGAACCGGCTATCGTGAGTTCATCTTCACGGCTGCTGCGGTTCACGGGAGCCATCAGCTCGGTAGTATCATCCCGGACTCGGTCGATGTGTACCAACAGTCGTCAGCGCATCGATGGCCGGATGATGTCTGCTACCTCTCTCTGACACAGACGGAAGCACAGTTCAAACGTGAACTGCTCCACGTCATCGAGAGTTCGTGGGCTGAGATCGCGCTCGATGGACTGACGTTCCACAGCGTCGTCGACGAGTTCCTCTCACTGTCGACGATTGCACAGTTGACGCAGACGGAACCTGGCGATGGGCCACTTGCCACTCCAGTCGATCCGGAGATCAGTGACGCCGACTACCGTCAGTTCCTTCGAACGATCGGCGATATGCTGCTCGATCGACCGGAGCACAGCTTCATTATTATCGATGGGATGACAGAGCTACTCTCCGCTCTCACGAAGACGTTCGACTGGCAAGAGATGTTCTTCGTGCTGGCGGCGCTCAGGAAAACGATCGTCGAGCGGAACACGGTTCTGTTAACACCAGTCGAACGGAGCCTTCTGACAGGACGAGAGTACAGCGTTCTCGTCAACTCGTTCGACGGTGTCCTCGAGTTTCGCTGGGATCGGGCGAACCACACCCGTCGGCGGTTGATGACGATGCAGAAGTTTCGGGAATTACTCGCCACCGCTGGTGAGGACGAACTGGCGCAGTTCGAACTCGACCTCGAATGGGGCGGTGTCGGAATCAAGAAGATTCGAAAGATTCCAGTCTAGCCGAGCGGCGGGCGCGGTCCGAGACAGCCGAATGTTCATATCCCAGAACGCAACCAACTCCTGGCGTGTCCCTGCACGCCTTTAGCGAACTCGCGCTCGCCACGTACTGTCCGCGAAAGCTCTACTATCAGCAACAGCATGGCTGGGACCCACCTGACGTGTCCGATCGACGGGCGCTCGCGTTCCGGTATCCCGAACTGGTGGATGCCGACGACGCGACGCTGTCCGCACTCCCGATCGACCTCCCGCCAGCGACGTATCGAGAGCGGTTAGCGACTGCCCGCGACCGGGTGGACGAGTGGTCCAGCCTGGCTGACCCCGACCGTCGAGACGTGCTCCTCACCGGCCGGGAGGCACGCGGAATTGCCCACAAGGTGATCGACGGCGATCCACCGATCCCGTCGCTCGTGTTCACGGGGACGCCCCCTGACGAGGGGGTGTGGACCTCACAGACCGTCCGTGTGGTGGCCGCTGCGAAGGCGCTCGCCTGGGAGTGTCAGCGGGAGGTCCCACGAGCGTACGTCGAGTACCCGACCCACGGCGTGATTCGTCCGGTTCGGTTGACCACGCGCAGAAAGGCGGCCTACCGGAAAGCCGTTCGAGCCGTGGAGTCACTCGACGGGCCGCCGCCACGGCTGCGCAACCGGGCCAAGTGTGACCCCTGCGAGTACGCCGACGAGTGCGGCGTTCGGACCCGATCGTTGCGGTCGCTCCTCGGTCTGTGAGCCGGCGGCCCGGGGTCCGATCACTCCCGGCGGTTCACGGTACGATCACGCCCGGCGGTCGAGCCACGCCGCAATCTCGTCTGCGAGCGCGCCCCGGCGGTGGATCACGCCCCGATCGGGATCGACGACCGTACTCTCCGTGCCGGGACACACCCCGCCGTCGACGACGGCCGTGACGGCGTCCCGGAGGTCGGGTTCGAGGTCCTCGATCCGACGCACGCTCGGCCGACCGCTCGCGTTCGCGCTCGTCGCGGTGATCGGGGCGACTCGATCGAGCAGGTCGAGTGCGAGGTCGTGAGCGGGCACTCTCACACCGACCCGATCCCGACCCGCCGTGAGAACGTCCGGGACAACCGGCCGTCGCTCGCAGATAACCGTCACCGGGCCCGGAAGGAACTCGTCCATCAGCGCACGCCCCCGTTCGGAAGGGGAGACCCACGCCGTTGCGACCTCGACGGAGGGTGCCGCGAGCGATATCGGCTTCGAGTGATCTCGACCCTTCGCGTCGAACACCCGGGCGACCGCGTCCGGGTCGAGCGCGTTCGCGCCGAGTCCGTAGACCGTCTCGGTGGGATAGACGACGAGGTCGCCGTCACGCAGTGCGTCGGCCGCCCGATCCAGCGACTCCATCGGTCACGTCTCGGACGGTCGAGGAAAAAAGTGTGCCGACGGCCAGGCGTTCACTCGATTCGGACTGTCGCGTCCATCGCCCCGTCGTCGAGCGTCGCCTGCTCCAGCGACGCGAGGTCGTCCCGTGAGGCGTCGAGCGTCGCCACGTGGTTGCCAGCGAGGTCGCCCGCCGGACTCGAAAAGCGGGTCGGTCCACAGGCGACGAGGAGTTCCTGCTCGTTTCGGTACCCCGGATAGAGGAGCACGTCACCGCGGGAGGGATAGACGGTGTGGTTCTCCCGCGGGATGTCGGGCAGGTCGACCTCGTCGATGTTCATCCAGACCGCGTAGCCGCTCCAACGGACGTGCATCAGGGTCGTCTTGAGGGGAAGAAACTCACGCATCGCCGCGACCGATTCCGGTGCTTCGTCGGCCAGCAACCGGCCAGCGTACGTCTTCCCGTCGATATCGAGTTCGAGGCGGGCCATACCGTGTTTCTGCCGGGCCAGTCGCCTAAACGTTCGCGTTGAGGAACGCGACAGAATACAGGGCAAAAACGCTTAACCTATCGCCTCACAATGACGACTGATGGCCATAGCTGCGACGTTCGGGGTCGGGACGGTGGCGCTCGTCGAGGTGTTACCGCTGGCGTACGAGGTCCCGTTCGTGGGAATCGAGGTCGACGAGACCACGACAACGTGGCTGGGCGTGTTCACGGTCGCGGTGCTCATCGCGCTCTCCGGGTTCTTTTCCTCCTCGGAGATCGCCATGTTCTCGTTGCCGAAACACCGCATCGAGGGGATGATCGACAACGAGGTCGAGGGAGCAACGCTCGTCAAAGAGCTCAAAGACGACCCACACCGCCTGCTCGTGACGATTCTCGTCGGAAACAACATCGTCAACATCGCGATGTCCTCGATCGCGACGGCCGTGCTGTCGATCCACTTCGGAGGGCTGTTGGGGGTCATCCTCGCCACCTTCGGCATCACCGCGATCGTCCTGCTGTTCGGCGAGAGCGCACCCAAGTCCTACGCGGTCGAGAACACCGAATCGTGGGCGATTCGGATCTCACGGCCGCTAAAGGCCACCGAGTATCTGCTGTATCCGCTCATCGTCCTCTTCGATCACCTCACCAGGCAGGTCAACAAGGCGACCGGCTCGACCGGCGCGATCGAGACGCCGTACGTCACCCGCGACGAGATCCAGGACATGATCGAGACCGGCGAGCGCGAGGGCGTCCTCGACGAGGAAGAGCAGAAACTGCTCCAGCGCATCTTTCGGTTCACGAACACGATCGCCAAGGAGGTGATGACGCCACGTCCCGACATGGAAGCGGTCGCCAAGGAAGATGGGATCGAGGCGGCGATTCAGACGTGTGTTCGAGCCGGTCACGAGCGCGTCCCCGTCTACGAGGGGAGTCTCGACAACGTGCTGGGCGTCGCCCGCCTCCGTGATCTCATCCGGGAGGTGCGCTACGGCGAGGGCGATCCGTGTTTAGACGACGTGATCCGCCCGACATTGCACGTTCCCGAGAGCAAGAACGTCGACGAACTCTTAACGGAGATGCGCGAAGAGCGCATCGAGATGGTGGTCGTCATCGACGAGTTCGGCACCACGGAGGGGCTGATCACCATCGAGGACATCGTCGAGGAGATCGTCGGAGAGATTCTCCGTGGTGGGGAGGAACATCCGATCGAGCACGTCGACGACCACACACTCGTCGTTCGCGGCGAGGTCAACATCGAGAAGGTCAACGAGGCACTCGACATCGACCTGCCCGAGGGCGAGGAGTTCGAGACGATCGCCGGGTTCATCTTCAATCGGGTCGGCCGCCTGGTCGAAGAGGGCGAGCGAATCACCTACGACAGCGTCGAAATCGTCGTCGAGCGCGTCGAGAACACACGAATCATGCAGGCGCGAATCATCCGCGGCGTCGAGCCGTCGGATATCGACTCCGACGAGGAGTGAGACGGTCCGGGCCGCCTCCGTCAGAACGTCGCCGAGAACGCGACGACGATCACGTAGCCGAGAACGATCGCCAGCGACAGCGATCCGACCCACGCCAGCATGGTGTAAAGCATTTTTCGTCGGCTGACGCCGGCGTTGCCGGCGGCGTATCCGCTACCGATGATCGCACTGACGACGATCTCGTTGAACGAGACGGGAACCCCGAGCAGAACCGCGACCTGTGCGATGGCGAACGAGGGGATCAACGCCGCGATCGAGCGTCGTGGACCGAGCGAGGAGTAGTCCTGTGAAATCGCTTTGATCATTCGCGGCGCGCCCGTCCAGGAGCCGATCAGCAGCCCCAATCCGCCGCCGACGAGAATCGCCCACATTGGGATCCCCTGCGGTTCGAGCAGCGGGAGCAACGGGCCGATCGCCAGCCCGACCTGGCTTCCACCGGCGGAGAACGCGACCAGCGCACCCATCGCCAGCAGAAAGCGCCGTTGGCCGGCCACTGGATTCGCGGTCATCTGGCGATCGATGACGACGGCACAGAGCCCTGCGATCGCGACCGCCGTGGCCAGTCCGACGAGGTCGACGCCGAGAACGGTAATCGAGACGAGCGCATCGGCCGTCGCGCCGGCGATCGACGAGGAGCCGTCGGGACCGCCCAGCGCGGCGATGTCCATGTACGCGACGATGAGCCCGACGACCGCACCAAGCATCGGTACCGCACGTCGCTCCGGGAAGTCGCTTCGGAGTATTCGAGCGGTCACGTAGGCCATCCCGCCGCCGGCGAACGGGGTCAACGTCCACATCAGCGCGATGATGAGCCACTGCGTCCACGCGGGATCGCCCCCGATCCCGAGTCCGACACCGATCACCGCCCCGGTGACCGTAAAGGCCGTGGCGATCGGATAGCCGGTGAACACGCCGATCGCCACCAGCCCGGCCGCGATGAGCAACGCGAGCGCGGCGGCGGCGGGAAAGAGCGTCACGTCGCCGATCAGCTCACGGCCGACCGTCTCGGAGACGTTCTGGCCCTGAATCGCCGCACCCAGAAAGGCGAACAGCCCGACGAAGAACCCGGCCCGCATCACCGAGATCGCGTTCGCGCCCACCGCGGGTGCGAAGGGCGTCGATCCCGCCGAACCCGCACCGATCGCCCACGCCATAAAGAGGCTGGCGATACAGGCGACGACGAGCGTCACGATCGCGACGGGATCGACCATCGTGTCCGTGTAGGGAGCCGCCGCCGATAAAGGGTTCCGAGATCGACCGGGAGCGCCCCGCCGGTCAGGTCGTGTCGGGTTCGGAGTCCCGGTCGTTGGTGCCGTTCGGGGGTTCGACGCCTTCGGCGGCCTCGATCGTCTCGGTCACCTTCTCGGTGTCGACGTGCCACCGGTCGAACTCGACTTCGTACTCCGCCAGCCGTTCGGAGACCTCGTCTTTGAGGTCGTCATCGTTGACGTTCACCTCGAAGACGAACTCGTCGTCTTCGCCGGCCGCCCGCTGGAGGTTCGCGCTGACGAGTGCGTTATCGAAGTAGTAGGGCGCAAGCTGGGTCATCACCCGCCGATAGACCGTGTCCTCGACGGTTCGGAGGGCTTTTCGGCCAGCGGAATCGGCTGCCCGCGCCACGTAGTCGATCGAGTCGTGCCAGCGCTCGACGGCCTCGTCCGGATCTTCCTCGCCCAGCTTCTCGTACGATTCGGTGAGCTTCTCGCCCGCGGTCTGGAGGTCCTCGTCCGGCCGCTTGCCGGCCTGTTCGCCCTTCCCTTCCTCGACGCTCGCCTGATCCGCCGTCTTCTGGCTCACGTCCGCCGTCCGTTCGTGGGACTTCGGTCGCCAGTCGTCCCACTCGTCGAACGCTTCCGTGTACTCCTCGTCTTCTCCCTGGTCGGCGAGCGACTCGCGAAGCGCCTTCGTGAGACGTTCACCGTGTTCGACCACCCGTGCCCACGTTCCGCGAACCCGAAATCCCGAGATGCGCTCTTCCATGGCTCTCCGTCGATATCAGCGGATCCGCGCTCGCAAACGACGTTCCGTCGGTTCGCCGCCGCTCCATCCCTGGATGCCCGACGCCATGCCGTCGTTCCAGCGACGGACGGCCGATCCGAGATCGAGCACCGCGCCCGTTTCGATCATTGGCCCGCGGCTATGTCCGCGAGCCAAATAAGGGTTCCCGCCGTCACGTGCGAACGTAGCGCTCGGTTTGTCTCCGACTCCCGAGCAGCGGACGGTTCCGCAATCCTATAAGTATCCACACAACGCCCGTGTAACTATGGCCATCGAGGATCGCGGTGATGCGTATCTCGTCACGCACGCGTTCGCCCGCCACACGCTCTCGACGCTCAGATCGGCGGAGACCGAGCAGGTCGAGTTCCGGAAGGGGCTGGTCAAACTCGGACGGATCTGCGGCTACGAGATCATCGACGGGCACATGGAGACCGAGTACGTCTCCGTCCAGACGCCGCTCGAAGCGACGATGGGCGAGCGCGTGAAGGGCTTCGACGACGTGGTGATCGTGAACGTCCTTCGTGCGGCGACCCCGTTCGTCGAGGGGCTGCTCAAGGCCTTCCCGCGGGCCCGTCAGGGCGTCATCAGCGCCAGCCGCGACGAGGACGCCGGGATGGAAGACGGCGAGTTCCCGATCTCGGTCGACTACGTCAAACTGCCGGAGATCCGCGAGGAGGACACCGTGATCGTCGCCGATCCGATGCTTGCGACCGGCTCGACGCTGTGTGCCGTTCTCGATCACGTGCTGACCAACGCGCCCGACCCAGAGCACTTGATCGTCCTCTCGGCGGTGAGCGCCCCGGACGGGCTGGTCCGAATCGGCGAGGAGTTTCCCGAAGCCGACCTCCTCACCGTGGCGATCGACGACCACCTGAACGACGACGGCTTCATCGTCCCCGGTCTCGGCGATGCTGGCGATCGAGCCTTCCGAACGACCTAATCGATCAAGTCGACTGATCCCCGTCTGATCGACGGACGATGTGCGGTCGACGGGCGCACGGGCGGTGCGGTGGCGCGCGCTGAATCGCGTGCGCGAAGCGCCGCGATTCCCCCTTGCGCGAGGGGCGAGTATCGCAGGCGAGCGACCGCAGGGAGCGCCGAGAAACGCAGTCGGCTGGGGAGGCGTGTGGCGTTCCGTGGGGTCTCGTGCGAGAACGATGAGTGCCCGAAATAGTATCCATCTTTGACATCCTCCCACCCCTGAAGGGGTGGGATTCCTCAGGTGGGGATGGTGGCTATGCCGTCCCCACGGAGGCAAGTTTCCCGTCGCCGGTACTCCGGTTTGTGCGCTCCTCGTTGGGACTGGCCCTCTCGGGAGAGTGTGGTATCTCCGACCAGTTGTGGTCGTCCCACTTGAGGCACACGGGCCGTGCCATCGACCCGACTTCCAGATTCGTGCCAGCCTGTCGTTCGAGGAACGTCCGCGAAGCGTCGAGGTCTGCGTGGCCCTCGTAGCCACACGAACACCGGAACACGTCGCCGTCCCGCTCTGTATCGTCTCGCTCACTACACACAGGACACTCCGCCGTCGTGTACGCTTCTGACTCGACTTCGACCGTAATGCCGTATTCCTCGGCGGTCGTGGCGAGACGGTCGATGAACGAGCGATACGCCCAGAACTGGTGCGTTTTCTCGTTCACTCGCGCCGACCAATGTTTCGACAGCACATTGGTGAGGTCGCCCACGTATACGGTAGCCACGCCTTCGTCGTATAGCCGTTCTATCAAATCGCACACGAGCGCGTCCTGTGCGTGGTCGCGTCGTCGTGTCCGCTTTCGATAGAGGCGTCGAATCCGGCGACTGCTGTACCGACCCTCACGGAGTTTGGACTGCAAGCGGGCAATCTCCTCGGTGGTGTCGTGAAAGCGGGCAAACAGGTCATGGCCTTCGTAGAGGTACTGTTGACCGGTT
This sequence comes from Salinarchaeum sp., assembly GCA_007122875.1. Classification (GTDB taxonomy): domain Archaea; phylum Halobacteriota; class Halobacteria; order Halobacteriales; family QS-1-68-20; genus QS-1-68-20. The sequence goes on from SKSS01000003.1 coordinate 13,062, forward strand.
GTGGTGGTACAGGCGACGAGGTTGTTCGCACCCATGTCCAAGGCAGCCGATTCCTCGGCTACTGGTGAATCCCGTCGGGAATCAGGCACGGTGACGGGTTGAATGGCCCTGAACGTGTCGTCCACCTCGTCGTAGTACAGTTCCAACCGGCCTTGATCGCCCTCCCATTTGGGGTCGCCAGCGACTTCGAGGCGCAGTCGGTCGTGGTAGCCAAGTCCGTACTCGTCTTTGAGGTCTTGGCCGACAGGGATTTCGAGGCGACTCCGTTCGCCGGTTTCGAGGGTGTACTGGTCGTTGCGGATGTACGTCCGCAACTCCCTGCCGTCTTCCTCGTTGCCCCAGTAGCCGGGCGGGGCGGTGTCCTCGCCATCTTCTCGGGTGGCAAAAAACGACCGCCACGCTTCGCTGTTCTTGCGGATGAGTTGTTGGGCGGTAGCAGAACCAAGGACGCCGACATACTTCTTGCGGTAGTCGGCGGTGTCCCACACCGATTCGCCGTCAAAGAGCTGCTGGCGACGTTCGTAGTTGAGTTCGTTCCACAGGCTGGCGGAGGCGTCCAACAGGTCGCGGAGCAGTCGCTCGTCCTGCTCGGAGAGCGGGCGTACCGCGAACGTGTTGGTTCGCCTCACGACACCAACTTCTATGGTCTTGTGGTCCTAAAGTCTTGTCACTGATGCGTCCGAACGTAGATATTCCGTGGTCGCTCCACGGCCAAGTGAAAGAGTGGGCTGAGGACACTGACCAGACGCTCACCGAAGCGTACATTGAGTTAGTGAGAACCGGACTCGCCAACGTGGAACATCCAGACGAGTCGTAGCGTGTGGAACGTCGGGCTGTGCTGTCGCTCGGACCCACCCCTGAAGGGGTGGGCTTCCGCTCCCTACGTGTCACCAACGAACACTCGTCCGGCGAACGGAACGGAAGCCGCCAAAACCTGCCCGTTCGGACCGCTGATCCAATACTTCGACCAGTGAAAGTAACTTACTTCGACCAGTGAAAGTCAATTACTTCGACCAGTGAAAGTGACTATCCGACGCAAACACTTTCATCTGGTTGACAATAACATGACGAATGAATCCGCGGATCGAACGTGAGATAGGTCACCCCGACAGCAGGCTCGCGTGGACGGGCGCACAACGGTCGCGGTCGGGGGATCGACGCGACCGCCGACGCCGGTCGTCAGGATCCGAATCGCGGCGGGACGCGTACCCACGCACCCCCTGGTCGAGGAAGCCGGACAACGGCGGGCCGACGGCTCCGGGTTCGACGAGGAAGGCGTCGTGGCCGTACTCGGACTCGACGACGTGGTGGACGGTCGCGGTCCCGGCCGACCGAAACGCCTCGGTGAGTTTCCTGCCGCCATCGACGGTGAAGTGCCAGTCACCGGTGAAGCTCATCACGAGAACCTCGCCGTCGAACTCGGCGAGGGCCTCGGCGTCCGACTCGTGCCCCTCGGCCAGATCGTAGTGATCCATCGCCCGCGTGAGCTGGAGGTAGCTGTTCGGGTCGAACCGCTCGACGAAGCCGCTCGCCTGATAGTCGAGATACGACTCGACCGACCGGTACGGAAACGCGGCCGCCGCAGGATCGGGCGGAAACGGATCGAATCGCCCCCGCGAACCTGCATCCCGTCCGAACCGCTCGGCCATCGAGTCCTTCGAGAGATACGCCACGTGGCCGAGCTGGCGGGCGAGTGCAAGCCCCTCGGTCGGTCGGTCCCCACCGTAGTAGTCCCCGCCGTTCCAGTTCGGATCCGACCGGATGGCGCGTCGACGAATCGCCCCCACCGCGAGCAGTTGTGCATCGAGGCGGGGTCCGGCCGCGATCGGAACGACGCGCTCGACGTCGTCGGGGTACTGCCGCGCCCAGTCGACGGCGTTCATCCCGCCGACCGATCCTCCCACGACCGCGTGGAGCCGATCGACGCCGAGTTCCGTGAGGAGCGCGCGCTGTGCGCGGGTCCAGTCGCCGACCGTGACGGGCGGAAAGTCGCTCCCGTACGGCTCGCCGGTCTCTGGATCGACGCTCGCCGGGCCGGTCGTGCCGTAGCACGAGCCGGGGACGTTCGCACAGACGACCCGGTAGCGGTCGGTGTCGATCGCCTTGCCGGGACCGACCACGTCGGTCCACCAGCCGTCCGACTGCCCCCCGGCGGGCTGGAACGGAGCGTCGATCGGTTCCGGCTCGCCGAGCGAGGCGACCCGCTGGCTGCCGGTGAGCGCGTGACAGACGAGGACGACGGGATCGGCGGGATCGCCGTAGGTCTCGTAGGCGACTCGAAGATCGGAAACGGAGCCGCCGCGGTCGAACGTGAACCGGCCGAGTGAGACGGTCTCGCGATCGACCCGCGGTGCGTCGTGCGCTCGGGTCACGTGTGCGTCGCCTCCGCGATTCCCGCCTCCAGATCCGCGATCACGTCGTCGGGGTCCTCGATCCCGACCGAGAGGCGGAGCAGGTCGGGTTCGACGCCGGCGTCCCGACGCTCCTCCTCGCTGAGCTGGCCGTGTGTCGTGCTCGCGGGGTGGATCAGCAGCGTCTTCGCGTCGCCGATGTTGGCGAGAAAGCTCACGAGATCGACCGACTCACAGAGGCGTTTTCCGGTCTCGAAGCCGCCGGCGAGACCGAACGTCACGACGCCGCCGTAGCCGTCCCCGAGGTACTGGCTGGCTTCCTCGTGAGTCGGATGAGCTTGCAGACCGGGATAGGCCACCCACGCCACGTCGGGGTGATCGTCGAGAAACGACGCGACCGCGGCCGCGTTCTCACAGTGGCGTTCCATTCGGGCGGGCAGCGACTCGATCCGGCCGAGCGTGTCCCAGGCGTCGGTCGGCGACTGTGCGCCCCCGAGCGAGCGAAGCGCACGGTAGCGAACCGCCGCAGCGAGTGGGGCGTCCGGGAAGTCCGTGGAGAAGTTCACGCTCCGGTAGGCGGGGTTGTCGCCGCCGATCTCGGGGAATCGGTCGGCGTGCTCGGCCCAGGGAAACGTGCCGCCGTCGACGACGACGCCGCCGAGGGTGGTGCCGCCGCCGTGGAGCCACTTCGTCGTCGACTCCCAGACGATGTCCGCGCCGTGTTCGATCGGCCGGCAGAGCGCGGGTGTGGCGAACGTGTTGTCGACGACGAGGGGGACGCCCGCGTCGTGGGCGATGTCGGCGAGTCGGTCGAACTCCGGGGTGAGAAGCGTGGGGTTGGCGATCGTCTCGACGTGGACGGAGGCCGTTCGGTCGTCGATCGCCTCGGCGTAGGCGTCGTAGTCGAGGGTATCGACGAACCGGACGTCGACCCCGCGCCGGGACGCAGTGTGCGAGAAGTACGCCGCCGTTCCGCCGTAGCAGTCACGTGCGGCGACGACGTTGTCGCCCGTGCCCGCGAGAACGAACGTCAGCGCGTCGAGCGCGGCCATTCCGCTGTCGGTCGCGACCGCTCCCGCTCCCCCCTCCAGGGCGGCCATTCGCGCTTCGAGCGACTCGACCGTGGGGTTCGAGATCCGGGAGTAGACGTGTCCAGGGGCGTCCAGGGCGTAGCGTTCGGCCGCGTCGTCGGCACTCTCGAAGACGTAGGAGGTCGTCCGGTAGAGCGGCTGGGCGCGAGCGCCAGTCGCCGGGTCCGGTTCGGTCCCGGCGTGGACGCTCCGGGTGGCAAGCCCCGGTTCGTCCCCGGCCGACCGACCTCCTCGCGACACCAACCGTCCCCCCGATCGTCCGGGCTGTTCCCCCCGGCGTTCGTCGTTGCTCATGCACTATGGGCATAGATGTGGGAGAGGATATAACCAACAGTAACGGCAACGTTCGCCAGAGTGGGATAGGATTTTTCTTATTTTGGGAAAAATTTATATCCCTACTATGTTACTGTGTGGCCAATGAGCGTTATATCGGGTCGTTGGATGGTAATATTTATTTGTATGTTGACGGTGACGGGGATGATAACGCCATTTGCGACAGCGGAGACGCCAGTTCACGAGCACCAGTCCGACCGTCCGATCGTGCCGAGTGTCGATGAGGGGGCAACAGCGCTTGACTACCGATTGTTGGCGTACAGCCAGCTCGAGAGCCAGGACAGCGGGCTGCTCGACGGAAAGGAGGCTGAGCACCTGTCGTTACTGAACGCGACACTCGACCAGGTGATCGATCCGAACCGGGTGAACGCGAGTTTCGTCTTCCACGAGGATGCCCACATTGTCGCCCAGCAGCAAGATCACAACCCCGAGATCGCTCAGCAGCTGACCGCGTCCGATGCTCTTCTCGCTGAAACGGCGGTCGAGGACGCCGAGCGAGTACAGGCCGAGATGGATCGGCGGAATCACAGCTACGACGAGGCGCTCGTCGACGAGAAGCTCGC
>SKSS01000125.1 GCA_007122875.1 Salinarchaeum sp.
CCTGCCGACGGTCGAGGCCAACGCGATGATGATGAACGGGGTCGCCGAGTCGGTGCTCTTCACGGCGCTGAGCGCGGCGATCATGACCATCGGGGCAGTCGTCGGACGGTTCCTGCTGGTCGAGGAGCTACTCGACCGGACGGCCGTCGACTCCTCGAACGGGACGCACGCACTCGTGCTCGCCCTCCTCATCGCCAGCCTCGTGCTCTCCGGGACGCTCGCGATCAACTACACCTCGGCGGTCGAACAGCGGGACGTGGACGCAACGGTGACTGAGCTGACCGGTGACGGGGACGAGATCACGGTGACGATCGAACTCGAAAACCGACTTCAGGGGACGCTGGTGGTCGATCGAGCGTTCCTCCGCATCACCGCTGACGAGGGACAGGTCGAGACTTCGAGACACGAAGAACAACGGATTTCGGCGGGCGAGACGGGAACGGTCACCGTCACGACGACCTGCGAGCAGTTCGAGAACGAGGGGCTTGCCGGCGACCGGCTCTCGGTCGAGGGGACGCTGTACGTCGAAGCGTTCAACGACTTCGACACCAGGACGACGGTCGAACCGGCCGAATTCGACAATCCGTGTGCGTAGTGACTGACACCGAGCGTGTGCATAGTGACTGACACCGAGAGAGAAGATGTCCGACGGCGAAACCGGAGTGAGGAGTCGAGAACGGGCTACGAGCTAGAAGTCCACCGGAATCTCGATCACGGTCGGTCTGTCCCGCTCGAACGCTGCGGCGAGCGCGTCGGGCAGCGCGGTGTCGACCTCGTCGACGTCGAGGCGTTCACCGGCCGCACCGAACGTTCGTGCCATCTCGACGAACTCCGGGTTCTCGATTCGCGTCCCGATCGTCCGGCCGTCGTAGTCTCTGACCTGGTTGTCCTCGAGGACGCCGTAGCACTCGTCGTTGATGACGACGATCGGAACGCCGATGTCGTACTTGACGGCCGTCGAAAGCGCCTGTACGGTGAACAGGAATCCACCGTCCCCGACGAGACCGACGACCTGCCGATCCGGATTACCGACGCCTGCTCCGAACGCCGCGGGCGGGCTGAACCCGAGCGTGCCGTAGCCACGCGGGAAGAGGAACGTGTCCGGCTCGTCGGCCGGGAACGTCCCGCTGGCTTCGTAACACAGCTTCGTCATGTCGTTGACGACGACGGCGTCGCTGTCGAGCGCGTCCCGAAGCGCAGCCAGGATCTGGTGGCGCTGATCGTCTTCGTCCGTCGGATAGCCCAATCCGTCGGCTTTGAGTTCGGCGACCGCCTCGCGGTGCTCGTCGCCGAAGGAGATGTCGCGCTCTTCGACGCGGTCGAGCAGTTCATCCATGGCGCGTTCAGCGTCGCCGACGATCCCGAGTTCGGTTGGGTAGGTCCGCCCGAAGTTCCGATAGTCGATGTCGACGTGGATCAGATTCTCGGTGAAGTCGATCCCGCGAGTGTCCATCGGGCTGAGCTGTGTCCCGACCGCGAGCACGAGATCCCGGTCGGAGGCGTATTCGGAGACGTCGGGATCGCGGAGCGTAGCCCCGAGGTTGCGTTCGTGATCCGCCGGCACGATCCCCTTTCCGGCGACGGTCGAGGCGACCGGGATTCCGGTTCGGTCGACGAACTGACGGATCTCCTCGGTCGCGCCCGAGGCACCACCACCGAGGAGCAAGAGCGGCTGCTCGGCGTCGGCCAGCATGTCCACGGCCCGATCGAGGCGGTCGTCGTCGATCGGCGGGAGCGACGGCTCGGGCCGGTCGAACGGTTCGACCGGCTCCGTTCGTTCCAAGAGGTCGGTCGCGATCTGGATGTGAACCGGACGGGGCCGGTTGGTCTCCAGGTAGTCGAAGGCGTCGGCGATGGCGCGGGGAATGTCCGAGACGCGTTCGACGCGCTCGCTGTAGGCGACGAGGTTCTCCATCATCCCCTGCTGATCTTTGACCTCGTGGAGGTAGCCCTTCCCGCGGCTGGCCTCGTTCGTCTCGTTCTCGCTGGAGATGATGAGCATCGGTGAGGAATCGGAGTACGCCTGTCCGATGGGCGTCGCGGCGTTGGTCAGCCCCGGACCCGTGATCAACAGCGTGACGCCGACCCGACCGGTCGTACGCGCGTATCCATCGGCCATGAAGCCGGCTCCCTGTTCGTGGCGGGTGGTGATCTGCTCGATCTCGCTGTCGATCAGCGCGTCGTAGATGTCGAGCGTGTGGACGCCTGCGATCCCGAACACCACGTCCACGCCCTCACGTTCGAGCTGTCGGACGATCGCTTCGCCCCCGGTGAGTCGGTGCATGTCGTGAAAAATCAGGCGTCTCGCAGGTAACTCTTTGCGTAGCGGTGAGGCGATTCGGCTTCGATGGTTTCCGCCTCACGACGGCAACCAGGGATCGAGAACTCCGATGCTCAGGATGCCGAGCGTGAGGAGTGCGAGGATCGTCTGGAACGACAGCGTGCCGAGCGCGGAGTAGAGGATGAACGTCCGGTCGTCGATGTCCGAAAAGCCGGCTGGAACGGTGAGCATTCCCCGGGTGAACAGGAGCGTGTTGCTGATGGCGATCGCCGGGGGACCCCACTTGTCGAACCAGCGTTCGAACTTCTCGATCGTCTCCTCGCTCACGCGGAACCACGGTCGGTCGAGCAGGAACTCCTTTCCACCCCGTCGAGCGACCCGAAAGAGGGCGTACTGGCCGATCGTCGCGCCGACGACTGACACACCGATGATGAGCGCGTACTGGACGAGCGATCCCTCCACGAGGAGGACCGCCGTGGGCACGAGGCTCTCGCTCGGCGCGAAGTAGAGCATCATTCCGCCTTCGAGGATCATCACGCCGAACAGCGCAGCGAGCCAGTAGTCGGCGAGCAACGTCCGGAACAGATCCATATCCCCGACGAAGAACATCGTCACGCCAGTCACGACGACGACGGCGAAAAAGAGGAAGATCCCGTAGTCGAGCAGGAACGACCGGACGCGATCGGGAACGGGGAGGGCGGAGAGTGACGTTCGCGTAGCCATCGTTCCCCCGTTCCGCTACCGAGGGCAAAGGCGTTTCGTCACGAACCGAAATCGAATGCGCGTCGGTACGAGTCCCGCCCGTGCGTCAACGTCGGTAGATGGCCCGCGAACGACGACGTTTTGCGCCCCCCGACACAACCGCTGGCATGGACCGAACGGATCGACCGCGCCGGCTGCGGCGGGACGGACTCCGCGAGTTGGTCTCGGAGACGGACCTCAAGCCGTCCGATCTGATCGCGCCCCTGTTCGTCGACGCGACCGCGACCGAGCGCGTTCCGATCGAGTCGATGCCGGGTCACGAGCGCGTACCGATTTCGGAGACCGTCGCTCGCGTCGAGGAAGTGGTTGACGCGGGCGTCGAAACCGTCATCCTGTTCGGCATTCCCGCGTCGAAAGATCCGGAGGGGACTCGTGCCTGGGCAGACGACGGCGTGATCCAGCGGGCGACCCGCGCGATCACCGCCGAGACCGACGCGACAGTCGTCACCGACCTCTGTCTCTGTGAGTACACCGATCACGGCCACTGTGGCGTGCTCGAAGACGAGGCCGAGTCGGACCCGACCATGACGGTCGCGAACGACGAAACGCTCGATCTGCTCCGGAAGGTCGCCGTCTCACACGCGGAGGCGGGTGCTGACGTGGTCGCCCCGAGCGGGATGATCGACGGGATGGTCGGCGCGATCCGCGATGCGCTCGACGACGCCGGGTTCGACGACGTTCCGGTGATGAGCTACGCGGTGAAGTACGCGAGCGCGTTCTACGGCCCGTTCCGGGACGCGGCCGACGGCGCACCGGCGTTCGGCGACCGTCGACATTACCAGATGGATCCGGCCAACCGGCGGGAAGCACGCCGCGAAGCCACCCTGGACGTCGAGGAGGGGGCGGACGTGCTGATGGTCAAACCGGCCCTGCCGTATCTCGACGTGATTCGGGACGTGAGCGAGGGGTTCGATCGGCCGGTGGCTGCGTACAACGTCAGCGGCGAGTACGCGATGATACACGCCGCCGCGGAGAAGGGCTGGCTCGAGCTAGAGGACGTCGCCCTGGAGAGCCTGCTGTCGATCAAACGCGCCGGCGCTGACCTGATCGTGACGTACTTCGCCGAGAGCGTCGCGGATCGGCTTTCCACAGGTCGGTGACACGCCTGCGTCTCCACCGACCCCGAGGACGGGGATCCACGTCGATTGCTCGTGACGTCTCCACCCGAACCGGTCCAATCAATTTGACGTAACGGTACGGAGGTGGGGAAACGGGGGGTCGTCTACCGTCGGTTCGGCTCGAACGGGAGTTCCACCGCCACGCCCCGACATTCTGTGACGTGAGTTACTGAGGGAAATTTATAAACCCGATAGACTTCTTGGGCTGTCGCCAAGACTTCATTACCAATGTAGAAGCTCATTAGCAAATCAGACAATCTTAATACGCGAAAGCCGCAACCTCCGGTGATGACTAACTCCAACCAGGACTGGTGGCCAAATCAGTTGAATCTGAAAATTCTCGACCAGAACGCTCGACCGGTCGACCCGATGGATGAGGAGTTCGACTACGCCGAGGAGTTCGAGAAACTCGACCTCGACGAAGTGAAGGCGGACATCGAATCGGCGCTGACGACGTCCCAAGAGTGGTGGCCGGCCGATTACGGCCACTACGGACCGCTCATCATCCGGATGGCGTGGCACAGCGCGGGTACGTACCGCACCGCTGATGGTCGCGGCGGCGCAGCCGGCGGCCGACAGCGCTTTGCACCGCTCAACAGCTGGCCCGACAACGTCAACCTCGACAAGGCGCGCCGGGTGCTCTGGCCGGTTAAACAGAAGTACGGCCGGAAACTCTCGTGGGCCGACCTGCTGGTGCTGTCCGGCAACGTCGCGCTCGAGTCGATGGGCTTCGAGACGTACGGCTTCGCCGGCGGACGCGAGGACGCCTTCGAGCCGGACGAGGGCGTCGACTGGGGTCCCGAAGAGGAGTGGATGGGTGACGAGCGCCACGACGAAGAGGGCAACCTCGAGGGCGGCCTCGCGGCCGACCACATGGGCCTGATCTACGTGAATCCGGAGGGACCGGGCGGCAATCCGGACCCGAAAGAGTCGGCGAAGTACATCCGACAGTCGTTCAAGCGGATGGCGATGAACGACGAGGAGACCGTCGCGCTCATCGCTGGCGGACACGAGTTCGGGAAAGTTCACGGGGCGGCCCCCGACGATCACCTCGGCCCGGACCCAGAAGAAGCCCCGATCGAACAGCAGGGGCTGGGCTGGGAGAGCGACTATGGCACCGGTAAGGGCGACGACACCATCACCAGCGGTCTCGAGGGACCGTGGACCGAGTCGCCAATCGAGTGGAACCACGACTTCCTCGACAACCTGTTCAGCTACGAGTGGGAACTCGACGAGAGTCCCGCTGGTGCCCACCAGTGGACACCGGTGGACGAGGAGGCACAGGACGCGGCACCGGCTGCCCACGACCCGGAGGGCAGCCAGACGCCGATGATGCTCACGACGGACCTCGCCCTCAAGGAAGACCCGGACTACCGGGAGATCGCAAAGCGCTTCCACGAGAATCCGGAGGAACTCGAAGAGGCATTCGCGAAGGCCTGGTTCAAGCTGATTCACCGCGATATGGGCCCGACAGAGCGCTACCTTGGTCCCGAGGTTCCAGACGAGGAGTTCCTGTGGCAGGACCCCATTCCCGACGCCGATTACGAACTCATCGACGACGAGGACGTTGCCGAGCTCAAAGCGGAGATTCTCGCGTCTGACCTGTCCGTCTCCCAGCTGGTCAAAACTGCCTGGGCGTCGGCGTCGACGTACCGAGACAGCGACAAGCGCGGTGGAGCGAACGGCGCTCGGATTCGGCTCGAACCACAGAAAAACTGGGAGGTCAACGACCCGGAGGAGCTGGCGACTGTGCTGTCGGTTCTGGAGGATATCCAGGAGGAGTTCAACAGCGCACAGTCCGATGGGACGCGCGTCTCGCTCGCCGACCTAATCGTTCTGGGCGGCTGTGCAGCCGTCGAGCAGGCTGCGAGCGACGCCGGCTACGACGTGGCGGTTCCGTTCGAACCGGGTCGGACTGACGCGACGGCCGAACAGACCGACATCGAGTCGTTTGAGTGGCTTGAGCCGGACGCCGATGGCTTCCGCAACTACTTCACCGAGGGTGACGTGATGGACCGCTCGGCGGAGGAGCTGCTGGTCGACAGGGCTGACCTCCTGACGCTTACCGCACCGGAGATGACGGTGCTGGTCGGCGGCATGCGCGCGCTGGGTGCCACCTACCAGAACTCCGAACTCGGGGTGTTCACCGACGAGCCGGAGACGTTGACCAACGACTTCTTCGAGACCGTCCTCGACATGGGCTACGAGTGGGAGGCGGCCTCCGAGGACGAGGACGTCTTCGAGCTTCGCGACCGCGAGACCGGCGAAGTGGCGTTTACCGGAAGCCGCGTGGATCTCGTCTTCGGTTCGAACGCCCGACTTCGGGCCATCGCGGAGGTCTACGGCTCTGCCGACGCCGAGGAGAAGTTCGTCCGCGACTTCGTGGCCGCGTGGGACAAGGTGATGTCCCTCGATCGCTTCGACCTCGAGTAGACCCGTTCATCCCTCCGAATCGAGGAGGTCGTGTTAAGCAGCGCCACCGCTTCACTTGCTGAGACTTGTACTCGTGTCACCGATGAAAAACGAGCGTAACCGGTAGCTGAGTTCGTCGATCACCAGGACAGTCACAAACACGATCGCAAGCAGCACGATCACCCGATCGTACTGTAAGAAGTTGAGATAGCTCATGATGTAGTACCCGATGCCGCCCGCCCCAACGATTCCTATCGCGGCGGCATGTCGCACATTATACTCGAACATGAACATCGTTTGGCTGATGAGCGCGTTGATTGCCTGAGGAAGGACTACAAACCGGAGGACCTGCAACCGAGTCGCGCCTAAAGAAGACACGGCTTCCATGGGATCGGTATCGAGTCCTTCGAACGCTTCATACTCGAGTTTGCCGACGAACCCGACCGTATAGAGCGTGATCGCAAACACGCCTGCTGCCGGTCCCGTCCCGATGAGAACGACGAAAATCACTGCCCAGAGAATGCTCGGGAGGACACGAAACACCGCCAAAACCCACCGTGCAGGGAGGGTGAGATACCACGGAAAGAGGTTCCGACTCGCCACCAAACTCACCGGCAGGCTCAGAAGCACCCCAAACAGTGTGCCCACGTATGCGATATACAGGGTCTCGAGAAGTCCTCGAAACCCGACCTCCAGTACGCTCATTTCCGGCGGTATGGCGGCCTCATACAGGAAGCTCAGGCCATCAGCACCACCCGAGAAATCGGTCTGATGAAGCTCTAAGATGAGGATGCTCCAGACCGCCAAGACGAAGACGAGGACGAAGAGGATGGGTCTACTGAACGTTTTGAGGGTGGTTCGCAACGACGTGACCGAGATGGTCTGTGCTGCGTTACTCATGGCGCTGTCGTGAGACCGGATCCCGTGTGCGTTCTATTCGTTCTTCGATTCCTCCGGTTCCCAACCTGAGAACCGTATCCGAGATGTCGTTGGCCACGGTGAGGTTGTGTTCGACGATGACCGCCGCCATGTCTGTCTCCGCTTGGAGTGTGGCGAGACAGTCAACGATCGAGTGCGCTGTCTCCGAGTCGAGTTCAGAGAGCATCTCGTCGGCGAGCAACACACGCGGTTCCTGGACGAACGCACGGGCAATGGCCACGCGTCTCCGCTGCCCACCCGACAGCTCTTTCACCCGACGCTGTTCGTACCCACCAAGCCCAACCCGTTCGATCGCGTCACGAGCATCGGTTTTGGCGTCCGTCGGGAAGCGTCCGAGCAGACTTCGTATCGCCCCGAGATCTGAGAGCCTGCCGTGAAGGACGTTCGTGAGGACCGTTTCGTGCATCACAAGTCCCAGGCTTTGTGGAATGTATCCCAACTCGCCACCCGGCGGTGAGTGTGGCACTCTCGTGCCGTGGATAGTCGCTTCTCCGTCGAGTGGGTCAAGAATCCCAGCAAGGGTCTTAAGCAACGTCGTCTTCCCACAGCCGCTCCGACCAACGAGTGCCAACGTCGCGCCCGTCTCGACGGTGAACGATACCCCTTCAAGCACCGGTTCTCCGTGATAGCCGACAGTGAGTTCCTCGCAACGAACTGGTGGCGATGAATGGGTCATCGTGAGCGGAGCTAGTGGATCTTACTCTACGAGGTGGTCTTCGATGCCGGGGAGGTTCGAGATCAGTTCGCCGTACGGGCCGAGGTGCTCTTCCGATGTCGTGTTCTGGAGTTCGTACACGTCGAAGAGATCTTCGAGAATCTCTTGGCCGCCCGGATCGTCGTTGAGCGCGAGGAGCGCATCCGCAAGCAGTTCTTTCTCCGCGTCGCTTGCCTCCAAACTGGCCAATACTGGATGACTCGGCACGTTCGTGAACTCCTCGACGATGTCGTATTCGTCGATGTCCAGGCACCACTCCGCCGGGTCGTCGCCACCGCAATACTCCGCTGGCGTGGTTGCTCGTCCGAACGCAATGTCTGCTTGCCCCTCGGAGAGCGCTTGGAGCGCACCAACGTATCCGCCACCGACCACCGGGTCGCCGAAGTACTCCTCGACGGCCTCACGAATCGCCGTCACGTCATCGTCCTCATCGAATTCTACCAGCCCCTCTTCGGCGAGGGAGGCCATCGGAACCAGCATCCCGGCACCTGTGAGATCCCCTGTGTGGGCGCTATCCACCCCGTGCGCATCCCGCATCGTTTCGATCCCAGTGTCTGAGCGGGTGTAGGCCGCCGCAACGTAGTACGTCTGCCCATCTTCGTTGGCTTCGACTGCGAGCGTTTCGAAGCCGTATGCGTTCCACCCGACCCACGAGGGACCGCCGCTCAGATATGACGCGTGAGCCTGCCCTGTCGCAAGCGCTCCGATCGCTGCGCTGGCGTCAGGGACAGTATCGATGCTGGTTGGGACACCGGTTTCAGACTCGATCCACTCGGCCAGGGGCGCCCAATTCCGTTCGACATCTGCTGGATCATCCTGCGCTTCGATGGCGAACACAAACTCATCGGACACGTCTGGAGTATCGTCGTCGTCATCAGCGCCGCCAAGACAGCCAGCTAGTCCGGCTACAGTGATACTAGCAGTCGTCACGAGCGTGGTTCGACGTGAGAGACATACCGTATCCGTAGCCGAATCAGCGTCCATTGGGAGATTTTGACTTGCCTAATCTAAAAGTTTGACGGCGTATTTTTTAGAGTGCCTCTAATACCCGCTATAGAATTAGAGAGGACTAACTCATGCATGCGATTCGCCGTGGTCCGGTTTCCGTCGCAAGCACTATGGTTCCGTCCGAGTCACTGAACGGTATGCGAGAGAACGGGCCGGAAATCGACTCGGGTTCGATCCGGTACCAGGGCAAGGCGGTCGACGATCGGGAGTGGATCGTCGAGTTTCTGTCACAGCAGCAGACTGGCGTCCTCGGCCTCGTCGACGGTGAGGAACCGCATCTCGTCACGCAACTGTTCGTCTACGACGACGAGGAGGGAGCGATCTTCGTTCACGGCGCGCAGGCGGGCCGGGCCCACGACATCGTTTCGGCGTCGAAGGGCGCGCGAGCGTGTTTTACCACGAGCGAGAGCGGCCGGTACATCCCTGCCGACGAACCGGTGAACTTCACCGTCGAGTACGCGAGCGTCGTCGCCTACGGCATCGTCGGATTCGTCGAGGAGCGATCGGCGAAACGAAGCATCCTCGAACGGTTCATGGCGAAGTTCGCGCCGCATCTGACCCCGGGGGAGGAGTACGAGGAGATGTCAGTCGAGTCGGTCGACCGAACCGCGGTCTACCGCCTCGACGTGGAGCGAATGAGCGCCAAGCAGGGAGAGAAGGAGCCGGAGTATCCGGGAGCGTACGACCTCGACGCCGTCCGCGAGTCGAGGTAATCGCGGACGGAGATCGTATCGAGAACGATGACGCGACAGACGCCGATCGAGCGCTATCTCGATCGAATCGAGTACGCGGGACCACCGATCGACGAACCGAGCGAGCGGACGTTATCGGCGCTCCACGAGTCACACCTGCGCACCGTTCCGTTCGAAAATCTCGACGTTATCGGCGGTCGACCGATCGAACTCGGTCCCGAGGCCGCGTTCGAGAAGGTCGTCGAACGACGGCGTGGCGGGTTCTGCTACGAGCTGAACGGGCTGTTCGAGTGGCTCCTCTCGGAACTCGGGTTCGAGACGACACTCGTCTCGTGTCGAATGCGACGGAACGACGGCGGATTCGGGCCGGCGTTCGATCACGTGGCCGTACTCGTCCATCTCGACGACTGGGTGCTCGCCGACGTGGGGGCCGGTATCTTCGCCCGTTCACCCCTCCCGATGAACGGCACCGTGCGGACCGGCGTGGAAGGATCATTCCGCGTCGTCCATCGCGCGGGAAACGAATACGTCGTCGAGACCGACGACGGCGATGGGTGGGAGACGAAGTACCGATTCACCACCGAGGATCGGACGCTCGACGAGTTCGCGGAGACGTGCGCGTACCACCAGAGCTCGCCCGAGTCGGGGTTCACGAAGCGATTCACCTGCACGAGAGCGACGCCGACCGGGCGCATCACGCTGAGCGCGTCCTCGCTCACGACGACGACGAACGGACGAAAGAGGAAGCGATCGGTGTCCGCTCCGGGCGATCGCCGACAGATCGTCGCCGAGCGGTTTGGGATGCCCCCCGAGCACGTTCCGGAACGGAGCTTCGAGTTCCAACCCCCCGAGGGGGACGATTAACACCCGTCCCGAATCCCGACACGTCCTTAACCCCCGAGACTGAACCGTCAGGTATGAACGACGAACGATCCCGTGAGCTGTACGGTCGTGCGCTGTCGGTGCTCCCCGGCGGCGTCAACTCCTCGGTTCGGGCGCTCCGTCCCTACCCGTTTTTCGTCCGGCGTGGAGAGGGCGGTCACGTGATCGACGCCGATGGTAACCGGCTGATCGACTACGTGATGGGCTACGGCCCGCTCCTACTCGGACACGGCTATCCGGACGAGGTCGACGCCCGAATCCGCTCGCAACTCAGCGACGGCGCGATGTACGGCGCGCCGACCGAGGTCGAAGTCGAACTCGCGGAGTTCGTCGCCCGACACGTCCCGAGCGTCGAGATGGTCCGCTTCGTCAACAGCGGTACAGAAGCGACCGTTTCGGCCGTCCGACTCGCCCGCGGCCACACCGGCCGTGACGAGATCGTCGTCATGGAGGGCGGCTATCACGGCGCACAGGAGTCGACGCTCGTTGAGGGCGGTGGTACCGACACGGCTCCGTCCAGCGCGGGGATCCCGAGCGAGTTCGCCGAGCACACCCACGCGGTGCCGTTCAACGACGAGGAGGCGGTTCGGAACATCTTCAACGAGCGCGGCGACCGGATCGCGGCCGTCCTCACCGAGCCGATGCTCGGCAACCATGGGATCGTCTACCCGATCGAGGGCTATCTCGAAGCGCTCCGAGAGATCACCGCGGAACACGGCGCGCTGTTGATCTTCGACGAGGTGATCACCGGTTTCCGCGTCGGCGGCCTCGCCTGCGCACAGGGGAAGTTCGGCATCGACCCCGACCTCACGACGTTCGGGAAGGTTCTCGGCGGCGGCTTTCCGGTCGGAGCCGTCGGCGGCCCGGCCGGAATCATGGAGGGGCTCACCCCTGCCGGCGACGTGTTCCAGTCGGGGACGTACTCCGGGCATCCGGTTGCGATGACGGCCGGGTTAGAGACGCTCCGATACGCCGCCGAGAACGACGTCTACGACCACGTGAACACGCTCGGAGAGCGTCTCCGTTCGGGTCTCCGAGAGATCGTCGCCGATCGGGCCCCCTCCTACACCGTGGTCGGCACGGACAGCATCTTCGGCGTGACGTTCACCCGCGAGGGAGCGGGTGGGGAAGGGGAGTGCGAGGACGGCTGTCGTCAGCGACCGTCGTGTCCGCGGTTCGATAGCTGTCCGAAAAACGGCGCGGACGTGGCGAACGCCGACACCGAACGCTGGGAACGGCTCTTCTGGCCCGCAATGTGCGAGCAGGGGATCTTCCTCTCGGCGAACCAGTTCGAAGCGCAGTTCGTCAGTTACGCGCACACCGACGAGGACATCGAGGAGACGCTCGACGCCTATCGGGCGGTGCTGTAGGCGGATCGAACGCTCGTGTCCTCGGAATCGACTCGGGAAGCGCCGATCGACACCCGTCCGGTCCTGCTCCTCGAGGCGTTCGTGCTGGCGATCCCGCCCGTCCTCGGGGTAGGGATCGTCGGCATCCTCCAGCAAACGGCGTTGCCGATCCTCGGACCGGCGCTCGCGCTGTTCGCGGCCTGGGGGTATGCGACCGTTTCGATCTGCGTCCCGGTCTGTCTCTACCTCGACGCCCGACGGATCCGTGGGACGACGGCGGACTGGCGACCTCGCCCGCTCGTGTACGTCGCGGTGGGGCTTCTCTGGGCACCGTTCGTGGGCGTCTACTACCTCGCCCGCCGGCACCGACACGTCGGCACCCGCCCTGTCGGCGCACACTGGTGGCCGATCGTCGCGGCCGCGCCGATCGCCGCCCTCGCCGGGTTCGGGGTCGCGATTGTCGGGGGGATCCTCGGGATTCCGGGGATCGTCCCGGCGGCGCTCGGTCTGACCGCGGCGATCGGGGGCGGGGCGTTTCCCGTGGCGATCTACCGCGACGCCGCCCACGTTCGGACACACTCCGATCGGTGGACGCCGAACCCCGGCGTCTACCTCGGGGCTGCGTTCGCGACCCTCTGGGTACCGATCGCACAGATTCCGCTGGCGGCGTACTACCTCACGCGGCGACAGCGGACGGTCGGCGTTCCGTGACGGGAAGGCAGCCAACACCGACCCTAGAGCAGCCGAGTGACCGCTTCCGTTATCCCTTGGGGCGTAGAACCTGCGCCCATGACCGGTTCCGGTGGAACGTCGGGCGGCGATCCCGAGGCGGGGCCGACCGAGGACGGAGACCCGGCGTCCACGACGGATTCGGAGGCCTCCGCGTCCACGACAGATTCAGGGACCTCCACGTCAACGACGGAGCGGGAGACCGTCGTGGAACCGCCGTCCGAACGGTCGTCTCCCGATTCGCGGTCGCGACCCGATTCCCGGTGGTGGTACGCGATCGCCGCCGTTCCGATCACGTACGCCGTCTCGTTTCTGTTCGGCGGCGTCGCCACGATCTGGGCGCTTCTGCTCGTTCTCGGGGCTGGAATGGCTCCGAACGCTGGGATCGTCGTGGGCGGTGGGATTTCGTTGTTGATTTTCGGTGCGCTGGCTGTCGCCGCGGTCACGGTTCTCGTCACCGTGCTCCTCCCCGTGGCGCTGTACTTCGACACCGAACTCGTTGCCGAGGTTGATTCCGCGGGGTGGAATCCCGATCGGGATCTGTACGTGATTGCGGCGCTCGCGGGGCTGTTCGTCTCCGGACTCAGCGCTGCCGTGGCGCTGTACTACCTGTACCGACGACACGTCCACCTCGGGGTGCCGTGAGCGGCGGACGTATCGTGAAGCTTTTTATCCCAGACCTTCCATTCTGTATTCATGTCAGAAACCGGTGCCGGCTGGGACGACCGTCCCGCCGAGCCCTCCGTCGAGCAGTCTACGGTCCCTCCATCGGTCGACTCGAACTGGTGGTGGGGTGTCGCCGCGGTTCCGATCTGGATCGTGATCGGCGTGATGATGCTGTTCGCCTCGATCCTCCTCATGATCGTCGTCCCCGAGGCCGGCATTATGATCGGCTTTCTGTTTCTGATCGTGTGGGCGCTCGGCGCAGCGGTGCTCGATCTCCTGATCGTGATCGCGATCTACTTCGACGCGAGAGCCGTCGAGGATGCCGGGGTCGAGTGGGAGACCACCGGTGATACGTATCTCATGATCGCCGCGATCGGCCTCATGGTCCCGATGATCCACACGGTGCTGTCGCTGTACTACCTCCACCAGCGCCGTCAGTACGTCGGCGTCCCCTGAACACCAGCCGTGACGGCTCGAAGGACGTTTCAACGTCGGGGTTAGAGTGCCAGCTATGAGAACGCGCGGGACGGTCCGACTGGCGACGAGAGCCTCCGACCTTGCGCTCCGGCAGTCGGCGTCGGTACGTGACGCACTCGCGGAACGCCGGTTCGAGGTCGAACTCGTGGAGATGGAGACGACTGGCGATCAGCTCCGCGACGAACTCATCCACCGCCTCGGGAAGACGGGCGCGTTCGTCCGGACGCTCGACGAGGCGATCCTCGACGGCGAGGTCGAGGGCGCGGTCCACTCGATGAAGGACGTGCCCACCGAAGGGGGCGATGACCTCATCGTGGCGGCCGTTCCCGACCGCGCCCGGCCGAACGACGTGCTCGTCACGCCGGATGGAGCTTCCCTCGACGATCTTCCCAAAGGCGCGACCGTCGGCACGTCGAGTCTCCGGCGGCGGGCACAACTGCTCCGACGCCGGCCCGACCTGACCGTCGAACCGATCCGCGGGAACGTCGACACCCGGATCGAGAAGCTGCTCGCACCCACCCTCCAGCGCGAACACGAACGGCGGATGGAGGCGGAAGAAACGGACGGCGACGGCGAGGATGACCGGACGGTCGACGAGTGGTTCGACGACCTCGCGGAGATCGAACGGAACGCGCTCGGGCGCGAGGTCGACGCCGAGTACGACGCGATCGTACTCGCGGCGGCCGGCCTGGAGCGGATCGGTCTGATCCATCACGTTCCGACGACGACGCTTCCGGTCGACGAGTTCGTCCCCGCCCCCGGACAGGGTGCGCTCGTCGTGGCGATGCGCGACGGCGACCTCGCTGGTGCGGTCAACGACGCCATCGATCATCCCCGGACGCGCG
The DNA here is from genome assembly GCA_007122875.1 of Salinarchaeum sp. Lineage (GTDB taxonomy): Archaea > Halobacteriota > Halobacteria > Halobacteriales > QS-1-68-20 > QS-1-68-20. Next base: position 14,876 of record SKSS01000125.1, read on the forward strand.
TGGAGACGACCGTCGAACGGACGATCCTGCGCGAACTGGGCGGCGGCTGCGTCGCGCCGATCGGGATTCACGCCGTCGTGCAGGGCGAGCACGTCACCGTTCGCGTGCAGGTGCTCGATCGTGAGGGTGAGGAGGTTATCGAGCGCTCCCGCGACCTCCCCGTCGAGAACTATTACGAGACTGCACGGGCGTTCGCCACAGAGCTTGCCGAGAGTGGGGCGGACGAACTGATCGAGGAGGCGCGTCGTCGCGAGCGTGAGGAGGTCGACGGATGAGTTCCCCGACCGTCGCCGTGTTTCGCCCGGACGACGAACGGGCGACCCGAGCCGCGAAGCTCCTCGAATCGCTCGGAGCGAACCCCGTCGTCGATCCGATGCTCGCCGTCGAGCCGACGGGCGAGATCGCCCGGTCGGACGCCGAGTACGTGATCCTCACCAGCGTCACTGGGGTCGACCTCGTCGCGGACACCGGCTGGGATCCCGGCGATGCGACCGTCTGTGCGATCGGTGACCGGACCGCTGACGCGCTCGACGAAGCCGGCTATCCGGTTGGGATCGTCCCCGACGAGTTCACTTCGGCGGGGCTAGTCGACGCATTGGCGTCCGAGGTCGACGGTCGGCGCGTTGAGGTTGCCCGGAGCGACCACGGTAGCGACGTGCTCACGGACGGACTCGACGACGCCGGGGCGTACGTCCACGAGACGGTGCTGTACCGGCTGGTTCGTCCGCCGGAGGCCGGGCGATCGGCGGAACTCGCGGCTGCCGGCGACCTCGACGCCGCGCTGTTCACCTCGTCGCTCACCGTCAAGCACTTCCTCGACGCGGCAGCCGACCGTGGCGTTCGTGCGGCGGCCGTCGATGGACTCGACGACGCCGTCGTCGGGACGATCGGCGAACCGACGCGGGAGACGGCCGAAGAACTCGGGGTGGCGGTGGATCTCGTCGCGCCGACCGAGACGTTCGAGGCGCTGGCGAACGGAGCTATCGACGCGATTAGAACGAAGGGGACTGCAGATGGCGGAGCATGAGATACGTACACGGCGCGTCGGGGATCGCTCCGGTTCGCATCGATCGGGTGACGTCCGACTCGGGTAGTGCCCGCTCGAACCCGCTCAACCGACGAGCTCCGCTCTCGAAGGAACCCACGGCAAGGTAGAAGAGATCGATGTCTATGACGGCACTCCAACGGGTGGACGCCGTCGGTCCGGTCAGGTCAGTGTCGAACGATCGTGGGCGATCACGTTCCCGGAACGGGCGCGAGCGTGACGCCGTAGAAGGCGACGAGCGCCAGCAGCCCGGTCAGCCCGAGGATCACCGGAAGCGCGAGTTTCGTGGGATCCAGAAGGTGATCGGCGTCTGCTGTGAGCGCAGACAGCGACGGGAGGTCACTGGACCGGAGCATCCCGAGTTCCAAGCCGAACAGGGTCACGGTCGCGGCCGCCGACATCATGCAGAATGGGCAAATTTCTCCAATGGGGACTAACTGGAGGTAGACGAAGTACGCCGACGCCAGCACGCCGCTGGCGGTAATCGGCGTCAGGGCCTTGATGATCAGCGGGTGTCGGGTCTGAGACCACAGCCCCGCCGTGAACAGCATCGAGAGGTAGTAGAACGCGCCCAGCAGCGCGAGCGGGATCGGGCCGACGTAGGCCCACGTGCTCGTCAGTACCGCGATACTGCCGCTCGGTTCGACGCCGGACGGGAGCGGCAGTGCCCAGAAGTGGATTCCAGACAGGAACACGCTCACGATCCAGCCGAACAGCGCGACGCCGGTGAATGCACCGAACAGCGTCGTCACGCGTGGTGAATACTCGTACTCCACATCGAGTGTCGGATGGGTCTGATTACTCGTCGCCATGTGAATCCACGTTGGAACCACGAGTATTTAGTATTTTGGGCATATACTACAATACTGATCGGCGAGGAGGACGTCTGGATTGTGTGTCGGTGACGGTCACGAGTGATGTTTGCGTCCTATGGATCGCATCTATGCCATCCAACTCCGCCACCAATCAGTCATTGATCTATCCCCACAAGACCGAGTATTCACATTCCAGGGACAATGCTGGCCGCACACAATTGTTCTTCCCACACACAACCCATACATCCGTACGCGCCCAAGCACGGATATCGTCAGAACAACTTCGATAGCCGAGTTGGTCCAGCAGGACATAGCACAGCTCGCCCAGGAGTTCGGGGACAAACACGAACAGGTGGCGACGACTCCGGGTTATGGAAGTTGCAAGGCTAAAACCCCGCCCTTCAGGGCGGGGATACAGCCGACAACTCCTACACAATCCACCGCCAATGGCAAGGCCCGGATATTCCATGCCAACCAACACTATTAACAGAATAGCATTCATAACTAGTTATGAAGCCAGAAAATGAGTCGAACCGTCCGAACCTTTGAGGCCACGATAACGAACCAGCGGCAGGTTCGTGACGACCTCGACCAACTCGGATGGGCCGCCTCAAAACTCTGGAACGTC
>SKSS01000117.1 GCA_007122875.1 Salinarchaeum sp.
CGAGCGGCCGTCGCCACCGCCGCGTAGTCGAACTCCTCGGGGGACGGTGCCGCGCTCGCCGGTGTTACCACCAGTTCGATGGCGACGCCGGAGGCGTGGGCGTCCGCCAGCGGTTCACGGAACCGTTCGAGGAGGTCGGGCGTCAACGAGACCGCGAGTTCGAACTCCGCGGCGTCGATGATCTCCTCGACGTAGCGCAGGATCGTCGACCGGGATTTCACTAGCGAGACGGCTTCCGTCTCCTGTGGCGGCGTCGTGTAGCGCGCTTCGAGTTCGTCGACGACGTCCAGCAGCGACGAGTGGAGGTCGTCGAACGACTCCTCGGGATCGACGGCAACCACCGTCATCGGTCGGGACTCACGAAGTTCGACGAGCTCGCGATCCGAGAGGCTCCTGACCGTGTCGTAGACCCGTGGCTGAGGGATCTCCGTACGATCGGCGATCTCGCTCGCCGTCAACTGTCCGTGATCGAGAACCGCGAGGTACGCCTCAATCTCGTAGTCGCCCAGGTCGAACCGCTCACCGACTCGCTCTAAGCGAGTTCGGAGCTCGTCAGTCATGTTCGAGTGCAGGAACCCCGCCAATAAAGAAGTTACCCGGATGTGAGTTGTACACTGTTTCGAAATCGCGTCCGCAGACGGAACCGATCGCGAGGTCCTTCCGACCCTGGCGGAGGCTACCCGACGAGTTCGGCCACGCCGTCCAGTCCCGTGACCGTGTGGTCGGGTTCGGAGACGAGTTGGTAGTTCGTCCGATGGGGACGTTCGACGAACGCAACGTCGATGCCCGTGCGTTCGGCCGCGAGGAGATCGGCGTTGCTGTCGCCGACGAACAGCGCGTTTCGTGTCCCGACGTCCGAGAGTGCGCGCTCGACGTAGTGTGGGTGTGGCTTCTTTCGTTGGATGTCCTCGATCGTCGGCTGGCGGCCGTAGTACGAGGTCATCACCTCGCCCAGACCGTGCGTCTCAACGACGGTTTCGATAGTTCGCTGCTGATTGTTGCTGACGATCGCGCACGGACGGTTGATTGTGAAGACCGCGTCGAGGTCGTCGTAAGCCGGCTTCCGCCCATCGGCGATCGCCGTTCGCTGAACCGCGGACGCACATCGATCGCGGCTTCGCCAGAATGCCTCCGGATCGAGATCGTACGCGCCACAGATCCGATCGAGGTCGTCGCGCGTGACCGACCGAAGCGCGTCGAGATGCCCCTCGTGTGGGTCGGCGATGCCGTGATCCTCGAACGCCTCGCGGAGCGCCGTCGAGTAGAGCCCCTGATCGGTCGGCTCGACGAGCACGCCGTCGCTGTCGAAGATGACTGCCTCGTACGGTTGCATTCGGCTACAGCATCCGACGGTGGCGGTATGAACGCATCGCTTCACGAACGGCTGACGCCGATGGAACCACGGACGTCACCGCCGACCACCGCACTCACGACTCCCCGGTGAGGTTGATCTCGTCTTCGTCCAGTACGGCGGGAGGGTTGTCACCGCAGCCGTGTTCGTAAAAGCGCTCGGCCTCTCGGGATCGCTCCGATGGGTCGTCGATCGTCTCGAGGGTCACGCGCTCTGTAACCTCGTACATGTTGATATGCGTGAGGTTCGTCTGTCGCTCTTCCTCCCATTCGGCACAGATGTGGTCGGCGAGGTGTGATGCGACCACGTTGCTCGACTGCACGCTGGTCATGTAGAACCGCTCGCGATACGTGCCGTACTGCTTCTGTAGCTCGTCGTGCGGTCTGTCGTAGGTGAACTCCCGATCGTTGTACACGTCGTACCGGTCGCCATCCTCGGTCTCCGCGAGGAACACGTAGTACCGATCGGTCGTACGGGGATGTGGAGCGAAGACGCTCCACTCGGGTTGACTGACGCCACCAACGGATGCGACCTCGTCGATCCGGTCTTCGGTCTCCTCACTCACCACGTCGTTCATCGGCGCGAATGGGCTCACCGCGAGCGTCACCGTCGAGAGAACGACGACAACGAGGATGAGGTTGTACAACCACGCCCGAACGCGATCCGCCTCAATGCCCCAGTGAATCGTCGGGAAGAGCCGGCCGAGCCGTTCGATGTCGTGAGGATCCGGCCGCAGCCGTGACGGGGAGACGCCGAGGCGCTTGCCCAGCGTGGACAGGTCGTCCCAAAACTGCGCCTGCAGGAACAACAGCAGTCCGGCGAGCGCGACGTACGGAAACGCGCCGATTCGGACGGTGATGGCGAAGGTCGCGTGCCCGCCGAGAAAGAGGGCGACGAACAGCATCCGCGCTCGTCCCCGCAGGAGGACGAGCAACCACGCGAACATGAGCATGTAGTACCACTTCAAGCCCCCGTACTGGAGCAGCGTCGGGAACTCACGCGTGAGGTCACCGAGCAGGAACGTGGTGTTGTCGAGACCCATGATCAGCGGCGTCGCTTCCCCGCTGGTCCACAGGTCCGACTGCCGCTTGTGGTGCCAGTTGACGACGTACATGTACACCATCTGCAACAGGATCATCGCGGTCGCGGCGTTGACGACCGCGGATCTCGGTTCGCGGTTGGCGTGAATGGCGTCGATCGACCACCGTTCGCCGAGCGGGAGGAAGATGGCCCAAAAGAGGAGCAGCCGAAACAGCGTATCGGCATAGCTCAGCACGAACGGGTTGCGGAAGTCGAGGGAGACGACGAACAGAAACGAGAGGATCGTCGCGATTCGGGTCCGATACCCCACGACGAGTTGGAGGGCAATCAGGGCCTGTACGACGAACAGTGCGGCCGTCACGGCGGGCTCCGTGGAGACGTAGTAAAACGAGAAGACCTCATCGGAGGTCCGTTGGAGGGCCAGAGATCGGGGAACGACGCCATCTTCCGCGTAGAAGAAGGTAAAGTTCCGCGAACGGAGGAGGAGATCAGCGAGAATGAGCGATCCAACGAGGATGCGAAACACCGCCAGCGTCCGCGTGTCGATCTGGAAGCATCCTACCGAGTAGGATCGCAATCGTTGGAAGGCGACGGAGACAGCTGTCGAGATCTGATGTGGCATCTGTCGTACGGTGACCGGCTCGTCTACGGCCGAGTACGACCGCCTCGATATAAAACCGATCCCATTGGAATGGGCGAGGTGAACGGGAGTGTCGAGTCGATTCCGGAATCGTTCGAACCCAGGTGGAATCCTGGGGATGGCCGGTACGGAGACGAATACCTCAGTACCAGGCTCGGTGGGCCGGCCTACGAGACCTCGTATCCGGCGTCGGTGATCGCCGCGCGAATCTCGTTCGGATCACCACCGTCGACGATTACGGCGTCCGACTCGTGGTCGGCTTCCACCGATCCGACACCGTCGAGCGTCGACACCGCGTTCTCGACGTTCGCCTCGCAGCCGTCACAGGCCATGCCGTCGACCGTGAACTCGTGAGTTGCCATGCGCGAGGGAATGAACTACGGAACCTTGAGGGTTTAGGTCGTGGCCCCTCGGATGAGACCCCGGAACCGGCTGCACGGTAGACACCGTTCTATACACCAACTGTTATATTGATGGGAACCGTACAGTGGGTAACTCGTGGGATGGGGGGATCGAACCGTGTGTGACGCCGACGAGGTCGTGCGTTCGCGGACACTGAGGGCATCCCTCGTACAGTAGCATACTGACATATGGTGCGCCAGCGAGAACTCGAAACGAGCAAGGCGATTCACCGGCGGACCGGCCGAACGTTCTATCTGGCCACCCGATTTCTTCCCCAGCGGGTCCGTCATCCGACCTACGTTCTGTACGCGTTCTTTCGCACCGCCGACGAGGTCGTCGACGACGCCGCAGATGTTCCTCCAGATGAACAGCGGGCCGACCTGGAGCGACTTCGCGAGGAGGCGCTGGGAACGCGTCCACCCTCCGATCCGGTCCTCTCGGCGTTCGTCGAGGTGTGCGACCGTCACGACATTCCCGACGCCGAGATCAACCACTTCATCGACGCGATGTGTACGGACATTGAGAAGAGCCGCTACGAGACGTACGACGAACTCGAAGCGTACATGCGTGGGTCCTCGGTCGCCGTGGCGAACATGATGCTCGCGGTCATGGATCCTGACGATCCGGAGACGGCCCGACCACACGCCGCAGCACTCGGCGAGGCGTTCCAGTTGACGAACTTCCTGCGCGACGTTCGCGAGGACATTCTCGAACGCGACCGAATCTATCTCCCCCGACCGACCCGCGAACGGCACGGGGTGACCGACGAACAGATCGTCGCCCTGGAGATGAGCGACGGGTTCGCGGCGACGATGCGTGCCGAACTCAACCGGACCGAACGACGCTATCGGACCGGCGTGGCGGGCATCCGGTATCTCCCACCCGACTGCCAGTTTCCGGTTCTGCTGGCGGCGGTGCTCTACGCCGATCACCACCGATTGATTCGAAACCGGAACTACGACGTTCTCACGGGCGACCCGTCGCTCGGAACGCTCAGGAAGGTTCGTCTGCTCGCTCGAACCCGCTGGCACTGGCGGCGAACCGACGACCCGGCGATGGCGTTCTACCGATCGAGCGGGATCGATCGGGAGGAACGGGCGTCGCACGGTGCGGAATCGGGCGCTCGCTCCCCCGTTCAGTGACCGGAAGGACGGGCGGCGAACGCCTCTCACCGACCGGTCGCGGCGAACCGCTCACCCAGAACCGCGTAGTCGAACCGATCGGCACGGATCAGCCCGACCGCGAGACCGATCGCCAGCACGAACGGGATCCAGTTGCCCACGTAGGCGTTCACGAGTCCCCAGAACAGCACGAAGCTCACGAGATCATCGAGCATGAACTCACACTCCGAGAGCCGGCGGCGAACGGCGTCGGCATCGAAGCTCCGTTCGATCAGCGCGAGCGCGATCGAACCGGAGAGGATCCACCCGGCGTAGTTGATCGCCGGCACGCCGTAGTACGCACCAGGATCCTCCCACGCCCAGAAGCCGAGCGCGACCGCACCCGGATCGAGCACCAGATCCATCGTCAAGACGACCGCGAGCGTTGCCGGCAGCCGAACAACGAGCGACCGCCCCCGCGGCCCGAGCAGGAGCAGACAGAGCAGGTAGCTGTTGAGGAGGATCGGAAAAAAGAACACGGGGAGTGCGAGCGGCACCTCGCCGAACAGCATCGGGCCGAGCGCGAGTTCGTACGCGAACTCGCCGTACGGCCACCCCGTCCGGACGCCTACCAACTCGATTCCCCACGTGAACAGGGCGAGGACGGCGAGTCCGAGCGCGGCCCGCCGCCCGACGAGGGGGAGCAAGCCGGCGATCAGCGGCGAGACCATCACGAGGTTTGCGCCCACGATCAGATACGGGTTCGTCGCGAGTGCGGGCGGGAGGTATCCCTGCGTTCCGGCGATCAGCAACACGACGCCGACGAGCGGGAATACGACCGCGATCGTGAAGCGATTCTCCCGTACTGTCTCCGCAAGCCGGCGTTCGATGGCCCGCCTACGCATACACCATCACCCACAGCCCACCCATCGTGAGCAGCGCCCCGACGACGACGTTGATCGCCGGAAACCACCAGTATGCGCGGTCGACCGGCACGCCGAAAACGGGGACGCCGAGCGCGAGTGCCGGATACGCGAGCAGCGGCACGGCCAGCCGAGGATCGATCGCCCCGAACAGCCCCGCTGCGAGCGCCCAGCAGGCCGCACAGTAGCCGTACGTCGCTCGTTCACCCAACCATGTCGCGGTCGTCTCGACCCCGGCGGCCCGGTCGGGTTCGATGTCCGGAATCGCCGAGAACGTGTGCATCCCCATCGTCCACGCCCAGCCACCGAGCACGGCGAGCGCGGGTGGATGGGCTCCCGCGACGGCCGCGTAGGCGGCTGCCCCCGGAAGCACGTACAGACCGTTCGAGATCGAGTCGAGGATCGGCGTCGTCTTGAATCGGAACGGCGGCGCGCTGTAGGCGACCGCGAGCAGAAAGAAGCCAGCGAGGTATGGATACGCGATCCGTGGAACGAGCGCGACGAGCCCCCCACCCACGATCGCACAGGCCGCAACCGTCACGATCACCCACCGTTCACCTCGATAGCGTCTCTCCGGGCCATCGGGAGCTTTCTTCGGGTTCGCGGCGTCCATCGGGGCGTCGAACACGTCGTTGACGCCGTACAGCAGGACGTTCGCGGGCACGAGAAAGTACGCGAACAGCGCGATCGTCGTCGCCGTGACCAGCCCCAACGGAGCGTCCGCTCCCCACGCCACCCCGACGATCACCGGGCCGGCGAGATAGAACCAGAATCGGGGACGAGAGAGCACGACGAGATACCGGAGACGCTCGCCCCACCCCGCGGGTGTAGTGTTCGAGGGTGACATTCGACACCGATTACGCTCCGTGATCGGTGATCACCTTCTCCGCCGTGTGCTGGCCGCTAATCAGACACATCGGAACGCCGATCCCCGGATTCGTGTACGCGCCGGTGTAGTACAGTCCGTCGACCGCTGACGACCGGTGGGGCGGTCGGAAGACCGCGGTCTGTCGAAGCGTGTGCGCCAGCCCGAGGGCGGTGCCACGCTCGCTGTTGTACCGGTCGGCGAACTCCGAGACGCAAAAGCGCTCCTCGACGACGATCCGCTCTCTGAGATCGATTCCAACGGTCGTTTCGAGGTCGTCGAGGACGAGATCGCGGAATCGCTGACGGATCTCCCTGGTGTCGTCGAGTCCGGCGGCGACCGGCACCAGCACGAACAGATTCGAATGGCCGTCGGGGGCAACGTCGTCGTCGGTCCGTGAAGGCGCACAGACGTAGTACGCCGGGTCGTCCGGCCATCCGGGATCGTCGAAGATCGACTCGAAGTGTGCGTCCCAGTCGGTCGGGAGGACGAGCGTGTGATGGGCCAGCGGTTCGAGATCACCTTCGACGCCGAGATAGAGCAGAAACGCCGAGGGAGCGTACGTCCGTCCGTCCCAGTACTCGTCGTCGTACTGGCGATCCTGGGGGGCAAGGAGGTCGCGTTCGGTATGAGCGTAGTCGGCGTTGCTCACGACGAGATCGGCGTCGATCGAGCCGTCGGCCGTTCGGACGGTGAACGCCTCGGACTCCCCCTCGATTCCGGTCACCGGACGATCGGTGTCGTACTCGACGCCGAGTTCCGAGCCGAGTTCGGCGACGGCGTCGGCGACGCCGGACATCCCGCCCTCCGGATAGTAGACGCCGAGATTGAAATCGACGTGGCTCATCAGGTTGTACAGCGCCGGCGTGTTGGTCGGTGCCCCGCCGAGAAACACCAGCGAGTACTGGGCGATCTGCTGGAGTTTCGGATGATCGAAGTACGTCGAGACGTGCTCGTCCATCGTTCCGAGCAGCGATAATCCGCGCGCGTTTCTGAGCACGTCGAGGTCGATCCAGTCGCGATAGCGGCTCCGGTCGACGTAGACGAACTTCTCCATGCCGACCTCGTAGGTGTACTCGGCGCGGTCGAGGTAGTCTCTCAGGGCGTCGCCGGCCCCGTCCTCGTACCCCTCGAAGAGGGCGAACGCGGCCTCGCGGTCGGCAGGAACGTCGACGCGGTCGCCGTCTTTGAAGAAGATCCGGTAGTGGGGGTCGAGTCGTTCGATTCCGTAGTAGTCGGCCGGCCGGCGGTCGAAGTGGCCGAAGAACCGCTCGAACACGTCGGGCATCAGGTACCACGACGGGCCCATGTCGAACCGGAAGCCGTCCCGTTCGAGCAGGCTCGCGCGGCCGCCGAGCTGTTCGTTGCGCTCGACGACCCGCACGTCGGCACCGGCATCCGCGAGGTAACACGCGGCCGATAATCCCCCAAAACCGCTCCCGACGACGACAACCGAGCGGTCGGAGAGTGATTCCATGCCCGAAGCACGTTGCGATCTGTCATAAACCGGTCGAACCTCTCCGGCAGGGATCGGTCATCGAGTGCCGTGATTCCACCCTGTCTCCGTTTCCTCCGTGATTCCACCCCATCTCACAGCACGCTATACGCGCGGAAGCTCCACTTCCGCACCATCCGCATACACCGTCGGCTCCCGAATCACCCCATCGAGGTGCAACGGCGCGTCGGTGTCCCCGCCGATTCCGGCGTCGTCGCCCAGGGCGACGTGAACCGTCCCGCCGGCCTTCTCGTCGAGCAGCACCGAGCCGACCAGCGACTCGACAGCCACGTTCGTCCCGATCCCGAGTTCGGCCAGGTTGTAGGCGTCCCGACCGACCTCCTCGGCGGCCGCTTCGACCTGCCGACGGATCTCGTCGTCGGAGATGTGCGTCACGTAGCCGTCCTCGACCTCGAACGTGAGTCGCTGATCGTCGTCCAGCAATCCGTGGGGACGCATCGTCCCGTCGACGACGTACGTTCCGTCGCCCGTCTCGGGGCTGACGTACACCTCGCCGGCCGGCAGGTTCGTCATCCCGCCGGCCTCGTGGACGATTCCCGTGTCGGCGTGCCACTCCCGGTCACCCGGCCTGACCGTGAGATCCGTCCCCGATGGGCTGGTGACCCGGATCTCGTCGGCGTCGGCCACCTGCTCGATCACCGACACACACTCGTCGGCGATCCGCTCGTAGTCGGCGTCCAGACCCGTCGTGAACACCTCGTCGGTGATCCCGGGGAGCGTGGCGACCCGTGCGCCGGCGTCGTTGGCGTCCCCGCGAGCGCGGGTGTGACTCAGGCTCTTCGTCGTCGGAGCCAGCACCACGTCCGCTCCGCACATGGCCGCCGAAACCGACTTCGGCGGCTCCTCACCGTGTTGCTCCCCCGGCGGATAGCGAAGGATAACGGCGTCGTCGGTTACGTCTCGGGCGGCCGCGTGAAGCGCCTCACCGATCGTCTCGCGCTCGTCGTCGGTCACGACGAGACACGACTCGTCGGGGGCGAGCGCCATGCACTGTCCGATCGCGGTGCGGGCCGCCTCGACGAGTTCGTCGTCGGGTTCGGAGTTCATGGCCCGACCGTCGGGCGGCGCACCGTTCAAGCTTCCGTTCCCCGCCGCCCGATTTCGGACCAGAGTAATTTACTCGCATCCGAGTTTGTTTCGATTCGCCGCACTCGAAACGGGTAAGGGGGTCGGCGATGGACACCCGGACATGCTACGGGTCGGAGTTAACGGGTACGGGACGATCGGAAAGCGGGTCGCGGATGCGGTGCGTGCGCAACCGGACATGGAGGTTGCGGGCGTCGCCAAGACGCGCCCGAACTTCGAGGCACAGGGAGCCGTCCGCGAGGGCTATCCGCTGTACGCCGCGATCGACGAGCGCGTCGATCGGTTCGAGGAGGCGGGCGTCCCGATCGACGGGACCGTCGACGAACTGATCGACGACAGCGACGTCGTCGTCGACGCGACACCCTCCGGGATCGGTGCCGAGAACCGGCCGCTGTACGAGTCCCACGACACCCCGGCGCTGTTCCAGGGCGGCGAGGACGCCGATGTCGCCGACGTGAGCTTCACGGCTCGGGCGAACTACGCTGACGCCACGGGGGCGGACGCCGTTCGGGTCGTCTCGTGTAACACGACCGGCCTCGCACGAATCCTCGCGCCGCTCGACGAGACGTACGGCGTCGAGAAGGCCCGTGTGACGCTCGTCCGGCGCGGCGGCGATCCCTCACAGACCGGGCGCGGGCCGATCAACGACATCCTCCCGAATCCGACGACGATCCCCTCACACCACGGCCCGGACGTGCAAACGGTACTGGACGTGCCGATCGACACGGCCGGGTTCAAGGTGCCAGCGACGCTGATGCACGTCCACAGCGTCAACGTCACCCTCGAATCGGACGCAACCGGCGACGACGTCCGCGAACTGTTCGCCGACGAGAACCGGCTGTTCCTCGTCGACCCCGACGCGGGAATCGACGGAGCGGGCAAACTCAAGGAGTACGCGATGGATCGCGGTCGGCCGCGTGCCGACCTCTGGGAGAACTGCATCTGGAGCGAGTCGATCACCGTCGAAGACCGCGATCTGTACCTGTTCCAGGGGATTCACCAGGAGAGCGACGTGGTCCCGGAGAACGTCGACGCGGTTCGAGCGGTCGCCGGAGTCGCCGACGCCGACGAGAGCATGGCGACCACCGACGAGGCGCTCGGGATCGGACTCTGACGGTCGGCGGTCGGCGTCGAACGTTGACGGTCGGCGGTCGGCGAGCACGGCCGGAAAGCCTTTTCCCGGTTCCGGACCAACGACGGACCATGAGACGTGACGACCGGAACGACCCATTCGACGACCTGTTTCGGGAGATTGAGCGGATGATGAACGAGATGATGGGCAGCGACGCCGTCGACGTGAACGTCGAGCGGGGTCCCGCAGGGTTCGGTACCGACACCCACGTCGATATCCACGAGGACGACGACGAGATCCGCGTTATCGCAGACCTTCCGGGCGTCGAGAAGGACGACATCCGGCTCCGCTGTGACGGACAGGTGCTCACGATCAGTGCCTCGTCCGAGCGTCGGCAGTACGACGAACGCATCCGCCTGCCCGATCGCGTCGACGAGACGTCCGCGGAGGCCACCTACAACAACGGCGTCCTCGAGGTTCGCCTCAACCGAAGCGATCGGTCGACCGACATTCACGTCGAGTGATCAGGTCCTGGTCTCGATCAGCGCCGCCAACCGATCGTAGAAGCCCGGTTCGTACTTTTCGGCCTCGTCGATCGTCGGCCGGGCGTTCGTCTCGTTGACGACCGCCCGGTCGGCCGTGACGAGGAGATCGACGCCGAGCAGTGAGATCCCAAGAGTCGCGGCCACGTCCTCGGCCACCTCCCGAAGACCAGCCGGGAGGTCCACCCCCGTCGCCGCCGCCCCACGGTGAACGTTGTGTTTCCACCGACCCGCCTCCCGTGCGTCGGCGGGGAGGCGGCGTTCGACAGCACCGGCGTACTCGCCGTCCACCACCATCACGCGGTAATCGCGGGCGTCCGGGAGGTATTCCTGAACCAGAAACGAGCGGTCACCGGTGGCGGTGAAGTCGTGGACCAATCCGAGATAATCACAAAGCCCGAGAAACGAGTCGAGGTCGTCCGCGCGAGCGACTCCCACCCCGCGCGTCGTCGAGTTGGGCTTGACGACGACGGGCGGACCGACGCGTTCGAACGCCTCGACGAGTGCCGGTTCGTCGGCCGGGTTCGACACGAGGACGCTCTCGGGAACCGGAACGCAGGCCCGGTCGAGGCTCGCCAGCACGCCCGCCTTGTTCCGCGAGGTCGCCACCGCGTCCCGGTCGTTCACCCACGACACGTCGATGGCGGCGTCGAGGACGGCCCCCTCCATCGGACGGGAGGGGTAGACGTAGCCTACATCGAACTGACTGGCTGACCAGGGTGACGACGGCTCCGACAGCGGAATCGCCCGCCCGGTCGGGTCGACGTGTCGAACCCGAATACCGCGCTCTGCGAGCGGGTCGCGTATGCGCTCGAAGGATTCGGCTTTCGTCGTCACCGCCAGGTCGATCATGGTCACCGTTGGACCGCTCAGGTAAAAAGACCGGACGATCAGGCGACGAGCAGCTCTTCGCCACGCTCGACGACGATCCGGCAGGGCGGCGAGATCTTGTTGTACGCACGGCGGAACGCCTCCTTGGCGGTGTCGGCCTGGTCGACATCACACCAGATGGTGAACAGGCGGTCGCCCTCGGGGATTCGTGCGGCAGTGCCGACGATCTTGCCGAACGACTGGCGCATGCCGTCGGAGACGCGGTCCGCGCCCGCACCCGTCGCCTGCTTGTTCTCGCGGATGACGTGGTGGGGGAACTTCCGGAGAATCATCCGGTAGTTGCCCTCGCCGAGTTCCTGGATCAGGAATCGGTTGGCCGACAGCCGGGAGGCCTCCAGCGCGCCGTTGCGGATCTGGACCTCCTCCTCGACCACGAGGCTCATCTGGACGGGGTAGTCGTCGGGGGCGCGGTCGCGGTCGCCCATCTCGTGCTGTGCGATCTGTGAGCCCGGGATGCCGCTGATGTACTCCCGTCGGGTGTACGGCGGCTTGCTGATTTCCCGGTACATCGAGGCTGGCTTGTCCGACATGATCGTAGTACCGGAAACTCAGACCCGAGATGTGGATAAAGGCTTCGATGCTGCGGACGGAGCGAACGCCTCAGATGGCGATTCCAACGAGTTGATACAGAATACCGATGAGAAACAGCGCGAGCAACGCCACCGCAGCCAGCGGAATGTAGATTGAGATCTCTTTCTCTTCGAATCCGAGGTCCCTTCGGGTCATACTCCGCCGTTGTTCCTTCGTGCGCATTAACCTTCTTTTCGACTGCGACGGGTCCTGACGACCGATCACATCACGGTACTGCATGACAAACGCTCAGCATCCCGTCACATTTTTAGAGGCATCTAGAGAACGCAGAATCATGCCACCCAGTCAGGCATCCATCGATTCATCGCATAGTCCCATGGTGACGGCCGCCGACCGACAACGTGGCCGCTGTACGGCCGACTGCGCGCTCGACGGTGAAAGCCGATTCAAGACACTAATTCGGAGTGGTGACGATGGAGTTGCACGCTAACGAAGTCAGCGAACTCGTCGAGGACGACTACGTCGCCGTGCCCGACGACACGTTCGTCGGTATGGCGATCGATCGGTTTCGGGAGTTCACTCCAGCAGACGACGAAGCGACGATTTACTACCTGTACGTCCTCGACGAGGACGACCGACTCGTCGGTGCGATGTCCCTTCGGGAACTGTTAAACGCCCCCGAGGACGAACTCGTCTCCGAGTACATGGAGACGGATCTCGTTACGCTCAACGCGAACGCCGATCCGGAGGTCGCCGCGCGTGAGATGAGCGACCTCGACTTCCCGGCGCTGCCGGTCGTCGACGACGATGGGGTTCTCGTCGGGATCCTCCGCACCGACGACATGCTCGATGTCGTCGAGGAAGAGGCCTCCGAGGACATCCTCAAGAGCGCCGGGTTCACGTTCACGGACATCGAATCCAGCCGAAGCGAGGCGATCCTTGAATCGTCGATCTCACGAATCCTCCGGCTTCGGCTCCCCTGGCTGGTACTCGCACTCGCAGGTGGGTTGCTCGCGGGTGCGGTCATCGAGGGCTTCGAAGCCGAACTCGAAGCCGTCGTTGCGCTCGCCTTCTTCGTCCCCGTCATCATGGACATGGGCGGGAACGTCGGTACGCAGGCGTCGACGATCTTCGTCCGCGGGCTGGCACTCGGCCACATCGACGACCGAAACGCGATGCGCCACTTCGGCCGCGAGGGGCTGATCGGGCTCCTGATCGGGCTGATCATCGGTAGCATCGGGGCGGGCGCGGCGTACGTCTGGCAGGGCGTCCTCCGGGGTGAGACCCACGCGTTCGAACTCTCGATCGTCGTCTTCGTCGGGCTGGTGTCGGTCTGCGTGGTGGCGAGCGTCGTTGGCTACGTGATCCCGTGGGTGATGAACAAACTCGGATACGACCCGGCGGCCGCGTCCGATCCGCTGATCACGACAGTCAAGGACGTCACCGCGCTGTTGATCTACTTCAGCCTCGCGGCCGTCCTGCTCGCCGAGTTGATGTAGCCGACCGGTCGTTCCGGTTTCACCCCGATCGATCAGCATCCCGTCGTATTTCCGTGAGTGCTTTCGGGTTCCGTCAGTCCGTTACAAGGGAGTTACCGTCTTCGGACGCAAACCGATCGACCGATGACCGACGACCCCCTCACCTGCAAACGCTGCGGAAGGATCGTCGAACGGGGAGACGCAATCCGAACGGAACCGTACGGCGATCTCGATCCGACCCGCTGGCAGGCGCTCTGCTGTCCGGACTGCGGGATCCGCCTGAAAACCGTCCTCGTGTGAGTTCCGGCTCCACCGCCGAGCCGTCGGCTGGTCGGTGGTTGCTCCGATGAGAATACGTCGTCCGTCGCCGCGGTTGCGGCTGGCTACGAGAGCCTACAGACGGGTGACGTTGGTTGCACGCGGGCCTTTGGGGGCCTGCTCGATCTCGAACTCAAGCTCCTGTCCCTCTTCGAGGTCCGGGCCGCCAACGTCCTCCATGTGGAAGAACACGTCGTCGTCCGCGTCGTCGGTGGAGATGAAGCCGTAACCGCCAGTGTCGTTGAAGAAGTCAACCTTACCTTTCGCCATTGCCTTTGGACAGTGAGGACCACCACTTATAAAACTTCCGAGATCGGACGCGGACGGTCGATTCCGCCGTCGATCACGGTTCGTTCGAGAGGAGTCGGTACGATCCCATCGACACGAAATACACCGCCACGAACACCAGAAATCCCCCGGTAAAACCCCAGAACGCGCGGGATCCCGGCCGGGTTCCCGCGGTGATCGTCAGCACGGCCATTCCGACGGCGAAGACGACCACACAGAACGCCCCCGTGGTGACGTACACCGCCGTGTCGGAATCGAAGCGGCCGTCCATCGGGGGCGATTGGAGCCGGGAGCGCAAAACGTCGTCGCCTGCTCTGTCTTTCCCCGGGTGCCGCCCGATCAGCCGTCGTCACCGATGTCGCGAACGCTCGCCGCAACGACAACAGCGGCGTCCCGAAGCTGATCGATCGAGAGATTCTCGTCCGGTCCGTGGACGTTCGAGTTCATGTCGCCCGGACCGAACTTCAACGCGGCGACGCCGCCGGCGTGGAAGTGGCCGGCGTCGGAGCCACCACGGGTTCCCCTGACGCGCACGTCCCCGAACACCGCGTCCGCGTTCCGGGCCACCGCCTGTACGTGCGGGTCGTCCGGATCGGAGCGAAACGGCCTCGTCCGGCCCACCGTCTCGACGGTCGCGGTCGTTCCCTCCGGCAGCGTCACCCCGTCGACGACCTCCCGGAACTCCCGCTCGGCCTCGTCGAGGTCGTGATCCGGCGGCACGCGTCGGTCGACGGCGATCGTACAGGACGAGGGGACGACGTTCGTCTTGACGCCGCCCTCGACGACCGACGGCGTACACGTCGCGCTTCCGACGCCCGGAATCTCGCTCTCCTTCGCTCCGAGTCGCTCGCCGTAGGCGTCGAGTTCGGTCACGAGGCGGGCGGCCGCGACGACCGCGTTCGCGCCCGCCTCCGGTTCGAGGCCCGCGTGAGCCGACCGCCCTGTCACGGTCACGCGGAACGTGAGCACACCCGAGGAAGCGTACTCGACGGCGTAGGTACTCCCCTCGACGACGACGTAATCGGCGTCCAACGCGCCGCTTTCGACGAGGTGGCCCGCGCCGGCTTCGCCGCCGGTCTCCTCGTCGACCGTCAGCGCCAGCACGACGGTCGCGTCATCGGGGAGGAGCCCCGTTTGCTCCAGCGCGCGCGCTGCGAGCGTGTACGACGCGATCCGGCCCTTCGAGTCCCGCGCTCCCCGGCCCCACACGCGTCCGTCGTCCACCTCGGCTCCGAACGGTTCGTAGGTCCACTTCGACTCCTCGACTGGGACGGTGTCGAGGTGCGCGTTCAGCGCGATCGTCGGCCCGTTCCCGCGAGTCACGTAGGCGAGCACGTTCGGGCGGGGGTGTGGCAGGTTCAACTCGTCCAGCAGTTCGAGGGGGGCGTGCGAAATCTCCACGTCCCAGCCGTAGGACTCGTACCGCGAGCGGACGAGGTCGACGATGGCCTCGTAGTCGCCGGGCGGATTCACGCTCGGCGTGCGGACCATCTCGCGGAGGAACTCGACAGCCTCCGCCTCCAACTCGTCGGCTGCCGTCCGAAGGTCGTCCAGTTCGGCCTCGGTAGTCATGGTACTGATCGGGCGTATTGGGCTGTAAATCGTTCGGCAGGGACAACGGTAGGCTTCTGTGGAAGTCCACGAACCGACCTCGATGAGACGAAGATCACCCGTCGCCGGCCCAACCTGATGGGTGGCCAACTGGTGCCCAGAACGCTCATTGTCCGAACGCCGAGAGATGCGACCATGATCGACCGGATCGTCCCGCTCAACCCGATCTACATCTACGCGTGGGCCACCCTGGTCGCCGGCGGATTCGCCGTCGTGATGCTCGATGCGATCTCGCGAAACGACTTTCGGACCGCAGGATGGGCATTCAGCCTCATCGTCGTCCACACCGCTGCGAGCCCACTGATCGTCGTTGGGATCACCGAACCGACGGACGATTGAACGATCGGGATCACCGAACCGACGAGAACACGTATTTCCGCCGCTAGCAAGCCGATGGAGCCGTCGCTCGCTCGTGGAATCGTCGGAAGAAATCGTGACGGCGCTACGCGCCGTCAGTCAGAGACGCGAACTTAGAGTCGGACGACTTCGGTTGCGCGCGGACCCTTGGGGGCCTGTTCGATCGTGAATTCGAGCTCCTGTCCCTCTTCGAGGTCCGGACCGCCAACGTCCTCCATGTGGAAGAACACGTCGTCGTCCGCGTCGTCTGTGGAGATGAAGCCGTAACCGCCAGTGTGGTTGAAGAAATCAACCTGACCTTCTGCCATTGCGAATATACACACTGCCCCCCGACGGATAAGACTTCCGAGAGGAACGGTACCACGGAGGTTACGGGACCGCTACCTGGGTTCCGAAACCACGAACGATCGACCCAGACAGCGTCGCGAGCGATCGGTAACCGCCCTCCGCAGCCTCAGTCGTGACCGGCGACCGGAACCGGCTCGTACGGCTCTTCGAGGTAGTCGAGGTCGCTCGCCGACAGCGAGATGTCGACCGCCTCGACGGCGTCTTCGAGGTGCTCGACGCTCGACACGCCGACGATCGGGGCCGAAACGGGCTCGGTGTGAAGCTGCCACGCGAGCGCGATCTGTGCCATCGAGACGCCCCGATCGTCCGCCACCTCCGCGACGCGTTCGTTGATCTCCGCGCCACCGCCGTCCCGGTAGATCTCGTGGCGGTCCCGACGCGATTCCGACTCCGACCGCCCGCGTGCGGTCGCGTCGAACTCGTCGTGTGGGCGAGTCAGATAGCCGCGGGCGAGCGGACTCCACGGAATCGACCCGACGCCTTCGTTCTCACAGAGCGGCATCATCTCGCGCTCCTCCTCTCGATACACCAGATTGTAGTGGTTCTGCATCGAGACGAACCGCTCCAGTCCGAGTCGATCCGACGTATTGAGCGCTTCGGCGAACTGGTGAGCCCACATCGACGAGGCGCCGAGATAGCGAACCTGCCCCCGGCGGACCGCATCGTCGAGCGCGCGCATCGTCTCCTCGATCGGCGTGTCGTAATCCCAGCGATGAATCTGATAGAGGTCGACGGTCTCCATCCCCAGCCGATCGAGGCTGTGTTCGAGTTCCTGTTCGATCGCCTTCCGCGAGAGCCCCGAGGCGTTCGGATTCCCCTCGTCCATCTCGCCGTGGACCTTCGTGGCGACGACCGGCCAGTCGCGGTCGTAGTCGGC
>SKSS01000120.1 GCA_007122875.1 Salinarchaeum sp.
AGATCCCCAATCAGGACGCGCTCTCGACGTACCTCGCACTCGAAACGGATCCCGGCGACGACGTCGAGGTGACGGTGATCCGTGACGGTGAGCGCGAGTCAGTCACCGTGACGCTCGACGAGCGCCCGGAGCCGGAGGATCCGTTCTAGCGCGTCCGAACCGCCAGCGAACTACCGATACCATCCACGGACTACCGATATCGTCAGCGGACTACCGATACCACCCGCAGCTACCGATATCGCCCGCGGCCCTCGATCTCCCGCAACCGCTCTATAACGGCCTCGTCCCCGCGTTCGCGGTACCCCTCCTCCAGCGCCGCCCGCGCAGCGCTCGGGTCGTCCGCGGTTCCGCGTAGGCTCGCGTCGAGTACGTGGAGATCCATCGCGTGGTCCTCGGGGTGGTCGCTCCCGAACCCGAGCCCGAAGTCGATCAGGTAGACCCGGTCGTCGGCGGCGCGGACGTTTCGCGTCGTCGGATCGCCGTGAACGATCCCGTTTCGATGGAGCGTCGAGAGGTGACCGGCGGCCCGCCGAACGCGGT
This sequence comes from Salinarchaeum sp., assembly GCA_007122875.1. GTDB lineage: Archaea > Halobacteriota > Halobacteria > Halobacteriales > QS-1-68-20 > QS-1-68-20. Next base: position 541 of record SKSS01000120.1, read on the forward strand.
CGGCGGTCGCGTCTGCCCCGAGGTCGATCGTCCCGACCCGCTCGAAGACGATCGTCGCGTCGGCGGGATCGAGGTCACAGATTACGGGCGTCGGAACGCCCAGTCGGCGCGCCTCGCTCGTGAGGCGCGCCTCGGCGGCCGTCCGTTCCCGACGGAGTCGCCGATCGAGGTCGGGGTGGCGGTAGGTCTTCGGGAGCCGGCGCTTCTCGACGCGGTCATCCTCGATGTTCACGACGGCCTCGGCACCCTGCCGTTCGCCGTCGTCTGTCGGTGAGCGGACGACGGACGCCGCATCGCGCCAGCTCACCGCCACCTGGTCGGGACGCCAGTTCGGGCGCACCGCGGACTCGTCGATCGGGAGGGTGTCGCCTGCCGTCAGTTGCTTCGATCCGAGGACGGCGATCATCCCGGCGTTGTCCCGAAGGAACCGCGGCTCGGGGGCGAAAAACTCGGCCCCTCGTGCCGCACACATCTCGGCGAGCATCTCTCGAAGCCGCTCGTTCTGGCCGACGCCGCCACCGAGGACGAGTTCGTCGCTGCCGGTCAACGAGAGTGCTCGCTCGGAAACCTCGGTGAGCATCGCGAAGATCGTCTCCTGGAGACCACAGCAGACGTCCTCAACTCGCGCTCCCTCATCGTACGCCTCCATCGCGGCGGTCGCGATCCCCGAAAACGAGAAGTCCATCCCTTTGACGACATACGGCAGGTCCAGATACTCACCGTCGCGTGCGGCCGCTTCGACCTTCGGCCCACCCGGATGCGACCACCCGACGTGGCGGGCGACCTTGTCGATCGCGTTTCCGACGCCCGTGTCCATCGTCTCGCCGAGGACGCGGTAACGCCCACGATGATAGCCCAGCAGGTGTGCGTTCGCGCCGCTGGCGTTCAGGCCGACCGGCGCGTCGAACCCCGATCGGTGCCGACCGATCTCGAGGTGAGCGACCATGTGGTTCACCCCGACCAGCGGCACGTCCATCGATCCCGCGACGGTCCGCGCAGCCGTGCCGACGGTCCGGAGACACGGTCCCAGACCGGGACCGCGCGAGAACGCGACGGCGTCGATCGGCGGTCCCTCGGCACGTGGAGCGCCGACCTCGTCGCTCCGGTCAAGCGCGATCTCGACGACCTGCGGGATCGCTTCGCGCATGTGCTCGGCGGCGTCCCGTGGATGGATGCCGCCGTCGTCGGGAACGTACGCATCGCTCTCGACGATCACCTCGTCGGCGTCAGCGTCGTAGACGGCCGCGCTGGCCGCCCACGCCGTACCCTCGATCCCGAGAACCTTCACTGCCACTCGGTGTAGCTACAGCGCCCGCAGTGCAGGCGGTCGCCGTGATCGGCGAGGTAGGCGTCGCCACAGCGCGGACACTGCTCGCGGTCGACGGTTCCGTCCTCGTCGTAGAGGTCGTAGCGAGCCATCCTAGGCCTCCTCCGGCTCCTCAGCGGCGTCACCCTCGCCGGCGATCTTGTTGCGATCGAGCACGTACCGCTGTTCAACCGCACGGGCGTGATCGGAGCTCTCGTAGACCTTCGCGTGGCCGACGGTCTTTCGCATCCCGAACTTCGTATCGAGCGTGCGGATGACGACCTCTTCGGCGTCCTTGTTCAACATCGCGGCGAGGCTGTCGCGAACCGACAGTCGGGACGGCGTCGCGTCCTCGTGAACGACCTGAAAGCGGACATCCGCTCTGTGCAACATCGGATTCTCCGATTCGTCGATGATATCGATCTCCATGGCCAGTTACCCACAGTTCCGCCCGAGACCTGTAAAAGGATTACGAACGGGGCGTCGAACCGGGATCCGACCCCAGACGACCGATCCACGGACGATTACGACCACTCCACGACGATCGAACGCCCACCTACGCCCCATCGAGCAGCGTTCGTGCACGCTCTCCGTCGCCCTCCATCAGCGTCACCAACTCGGTGGCACGCTCGCGAGTGAACCGATGGACGGGAACCCGGACCATCCCCACGTTCGGCTGGCCGTAGACGACGCTCGCGCCGTCGGGTGCGGCGAGGATGGCCGGCACGGCAGCGAGATCCTCCTCGCCGTCGACGGCGATCACCACTGGCGAGGGTGTCTCGATCGCCTCCCGGAGCGCCGAGAGGAGTTCAGCCGTCAGCGTGCCCGGCGGGTTGGTCGCAGTCACCCGTTCAGCCTCGTCGCTCGGAGCGGCCCGGACCTCGTCGGCGGCGCGCTCACGCTGGGTCCGACCGTCGACCAGCGCCACGTCAGGCGTCCGACCCGCACGTTCGAAGTGGTACGTGACGACGTCGCCGACGGCGATCAGCGGCCCCGACGCCGCCCGAAGCAGCGCATCGGCGTCCGTATAGAGCGCGCCGAGCGGATCGCGGAACGCGTCGCGGGCCTCGTCAGGGAGCGAGAGCAGCGGCTCGCCGTCGCCGCCGTCGGCGAACCCCGTGGCGTCCTCGTGAGACACGGCTACCGGACCTTGAGCGCGTACGCCCCTGGCTCCGTGACCTCCATCTCCTGGGCAATCTCGCTCTCTTCTGGGTGGGCGATCACGACGTAGCCTGCCCAGTCCTCCGAGAGGCTGGTCGAGTTACACGCGGGACAGCGCTCGTCGTCGAGGGCGACGACCCGGTGGCAGTCCCGGCAGACGAGACGCTGTTTCGCCATCAGTCCTCACCCGCCGTCGCCTGTGTCCCTCCGCGCTTGTTCGCGAGCCACTGGTGCTTTCCGAGGCCGACCTGTTTGGCCGTCAGGCCGATCTTGCTGTCCCTCGGATTGCGTTCGTCGACGCTCTTGGTGACGATCCGCGCTCTGACGGCGTCGTCGACCGTGAGGGTGTCGCTGGACTCGCGAGAGGCGAGTTGCTGGTTCTCGCCGTCGTACGCGAGGTACTCATCGGAGATCTGTGAGACGTGGAGTAGCCCGTCGACCGGACCGATTCCCACGAACGCGCCGAACTCGACGACCTCGACGACCGTCCCGTCGACGACCTCCTGCATCCCCGGATCGAACGTCACGGCGTCGAACTCGGCCTCGTAGAAGACGCCGGGCTCGTTTGGAATCACCGTCCCGTCGCCGATGTCGTGAACCTCGACGACGCTCACCACCGAGCCGACGTCCTCGTCCATACGGCCCTCGAGTTTGTCCTGGAGGAGCCGCCGGACAAGTTCCGGCGTCACGTCTGTGAGCTCCTCGGGCGGCACCTCTACCGTGTCCTTCAGTCGAACCCGTTTGTACATTGCTACGGTTGAGTGCGTTCGAGTTTGTTCCGACCCCTTAAACCGATTACCCCGGCGTCCGCCGAACGCACACGGTCGCCCAGGGGTCGATCGTTCGTGACGACGTACTCGACGCGGCCCGTCCGGGCCAACTCAACGAGCGCGTCGTCAGCGCGCGATGCCTCCGTCTCGACGGTCCGACACCGATCCGCCAGGTCGCGGCCGACCCGCGCGGCCGTGGCCTCGGCACCCTCTCCCGACGAGAGCCGGTCGAGTTCCACGAGGACCGCCCGCGGAACGACCGGCATATACTCGCCGAGCAGCCGATCCAGTTCGTCGAACAACCGAACGTCGTGCTGGACCGGCGTCATGAGCGCGCTCGTGTCCACGGCGACCGTGCGCGTCGAATCGGAACCGTCGGTGTCAGCCATCTCACTCTCGAAGCGTCCCCACGCCGATCAGCCGCCATCGAGCGCCCATTCGCCGGTTGATAGCGATCTGGGCCCCCTCGGGCGCACACACGGGACGCTTGAGCGACACTTCACACTCGCCCTCGCGGGCGCTCGTCACCGCGCCGACCGTCGTGGCCGTCCCGACGGTGAGCATCAGCGGCTCGCCCGTCGAGATCTCGTCGACCTTCTGTACGTCGTCGCCCACGACGCGATCGAGCAGATCGACGCCCATCGTGAACGACTCCCACGTCGGTGGGTGTGATCCCGGCGGACCCGCGATCTGTCCGGCAAGCGCGTCCCCCTTCGTGAGACTCGGATCAAGGCTGGTTCCGACCCCGAGCAAGCCACCCGGCGTGGCTTCCTCCACCGACTCCCCGCCGGCCTGAAGCGAGCGGATCGACGTGCGAATCGGCTGCCACTCGGTCTGACCACCCTCCTCGACCTCGCGGCCCGGTCGGAGTTCGAGTTCCTGGTCGATCGTGAGCCGGCCCTGCTCTAAGCTGCCACCGACGACGCCGCCGATGAGATCGCCAGGGGACGTTCCCGGACGGTTGATGTCGAAGCTTCGAGCGACGTACAGCCGTGGATCGGCGTTCGGATCGCGTTCGGGCGTCGGAATCTCCGCTTCGATCGTGGCGATCAGCGCGTCGATGTTGACCTCTTGCTGGGCGCTGATCGGCACGATCGGGGCGTCCTCGGCGACGGTTCCCGAGACGAACTCCTGGATCTCCTCATAGTTCTCCCGGGCGCGGTCGGCGTCGACGAGATCGATCTTGTTCTGGGCGATGACGATGTTCTCGATCCCGATGATGTCGAGCGCCATCAGGTGTTCTTCGGTCTGAGCCTGTGGCACCGTCTCGGTCGCGCTGACGACGAGCACGGCACCGTCCATCAGCGCGGCCCCCGACAGCATCGTCGCCATCAGGGTCTCGTGGCCGGGCGCGTCGACGAACGACACCGTCCGAAGCGGGTCGCTCGGCGAGCCGTCCGAACACGCCTCCGCGACGGTGTAGCGTTCGGGCGAATCGAGACCCGGACAGTCCCTGAACGTCGCGTCGGCATAGCCGAGCCGAATCGAGATACCGCGTTTTAACTCCTCACTGTGCTGGTCCGTCCATTCACCGGACAGCGCCTGTACCAGCGTCGTCTTGCCGTGATCGACGTGGCCGACGAGTCCGATGTTCACCTCCGGATGCTGTGTAGTTCCCGTCAAGAGTACCTCCCTGGTAGTAATTTGAGGAAGGTTCGCCCCGAACGGGTGTTAAACCTACTGTTCCGCCCTCGTCGTCTCGGGTCGGAACCCCGTGTCTCGCTCGGCGATCATCGAGGCTCGCCGATCTGCTAGCCCGCAACGGAACGAAACCGCGTACAGCGAGTCACTCACGGCCGTCAACGGCGAACGATGCGGGCTCGTGGTCGGCCTCTTCGGCCGCCGCCAGCACGTCACGATATCGGTTTCTGATCGTGACCTCACTGAGATTGGCGACCGATGAGATGTCCGACTGAATCAGCTCTTCTCCAGTCAGCTTCCCGGCCGCATACAGCGCGCTTGCCGCGATTCCCACCGGATGCTTGCCGCTGTGAACGCCCCGGTCGGTGGCGATGTCGACCAGTTCGCGCGCGCACTGTTCCGTTTCCGGCTCACAGTCGAGTTCCGAGGCAACCCGTCCAATATACTCGACCGGATTCGTCGGCGGAACCGCCAGGTCGAGTTCACGGACGAGATACCGATAGGCTCGTTGCAGTTCGAGCGTGTCGACTCGGCTGACCGATTCGACCTCGTCGATCGACCGGGCGATCCCGTCGAGACGCGACGCCGCGTACAGCGCTGCGGTCGCCATCCCTTCGATCGATCGACCGGGCAGAAGATCCTCGTCGAGCGCACGACGGTAGATCGTGCTCGCCACCTCGCGGGTCGGTTCCGGAACACCGAGGGCGGACGCCATTCGATCAATCTCGCCGAGCGCCTGCTTGAGATTTCGATCCTTAGCCCCGCGGGCCCTGAACCGCTCGTCCCAGGTTCGGAGACGGGCGAGTCGCTGGCGTTTTTGCGTCGAGAGCAGTGCGCCCCGTGCATCCCGATCCCGCCAGCCGATGGTGGTCGAGAGACCTCTGTCATGGAGCATCGTGGTCGTCGGCGCGCCGACCCTTGACTTCTCATCGCGTTCGTCCGGACTGTATGCACGCCACTCCGGTCCCCGATCAAGCTCCTGCTCATCGACCACCAGGCCACACTCCGCACAGATCCTCTCCACTCCCTCCTCGTCGGCGACGACCCGGCCCCCGCATTCGGGACAGGATTCTCGTGTCCGATCCCTCTCGACGGGCGGTGCCCGAGATCCGTCCTCCACGGTTCGCTCAGTCGTCATCTCGTGTCACCCCACAAAATGAACGCACCATGATCTCACACAACACACTACGTGGCCGCAGGAATGTAAATGTTATTAGTTTCCGAAGCCCAGTACAGACCATTGGGGAAACCATATTCGATTACTGATGGCTAATAGCAAACAGCCCCATGTGAAACGGGAAAGACTACAGGACATCGTCATCCCACGAGCGGTGTTCGTCACCACCTTTTTGCCGTCGAGGGCTCCATCAAGCACCAGTGCGTGAGTTCGGCTTCGAGCTGGCCCTGTGCGCCCATCTGGAGACGGAGACGGATGGAATCGTGAGCCGTCAGCTTGGAGCCGGCGTGGCCGACCCCGGCGGCCGGGTGATCGACGCGCTGCTGGTCGAATCCGGTCCCGAGTTCGACGAGCGGGTCGCGATCACGCCCGAGCGGATTCCGGACGCAGCCATCGAAAGTTCGGTCGGTCCCGGCCGAGCGCGTCACTGGAAGGACGTCGTTTCCGGCCACCCCGACCGGGCGTGGCGAGCCGTCGAGCGTGCAGTCGAGGTGGGCTTTTTCGAGCGCGAGCGGCGGAACGGCCGGACGTACGTCCGCCAGACCGTTCGGTATCCGGACTGGTACGGTCGGTTGATCGGCATCGAGAACAAGCCGGACCTCGGTCGACCGGGCGACCTCGAAACCCAGCTTCGGACCGACGTCTCGCTCGGCCTCCTCGACGAGATCGTCCTCGCGACCGCGAGCTACGTCACCGGCGCACACCTGAACCGCATTCCAGACGAGGTCGGCGTCTGGCGGTTCGATCCCGAAACGGGCGAGCGGGTGGTGATTCGGGAACCCACCTCACTCGATCCGGAGGGCTTCGGAATCGAACCGCTGGATCGGCAGCCCGGACGGACGGAGATTGCGGTCGTCTCCCCTGAGGAGAAGGAACGACGACGACGGCGGATGGCCGAGCGGGCGTACGCGAAGGGGTGGCGGACGTTCGCGTTTCCCGGCTGTGCTGAGTGTTCCGTCCGCGAGGTCGGGAGCGAGCCGTCGACGAAGTCGACGGCGAGCCTTCCCGACTGCGCGTGGAAAGGACGGGTGATCGACCCGGCTGGCTGTGGCCCGTCCTGCCCGGGCTACGATCCAGCGGAGCTGCCGGACGTGGATCTCGACGCCGAGCGTGCGGAACGGACGCCGTGGGAGCCCAACCCGGAGGGGAGAAGACGGCGGCAGGCGGGGCTTGATCGGTTCGGGTGAACGTCGGCAACGGATCGAAATCGCTCTCCGACGACCAGGTTTCAACTCACCGATCCGTCGGTGGAAGCATGTACGCTCGCCATCTACATGATCCGTCGGTCACATCGATCGGCTCGACCATCGCTTCGAAGCAGGTCACGCCACTTGCCGGGTTCAACTGCAGGACGGCGACGGACCAGTTTCCGAACGATTGCCGAATCGGCGTCAGCGGTCGGGTCGCGGTGCGTTCTCTGCCGCTCGGATCTCGTCGGGTTTATCGACGCGGGCGTAGAGCTCTCGCCAGTGCTCCTCGACGAAGACGCCGTTCCGGTCGAACAGCGCTCGCGCAGCGTCCGTGATTCCGTAGAACTTGCTCGGTTGCCCCCGAGTTCGCTGCCCCGGCGGGAGTTCGACGATCTCGACGATTCCGGCGTCGACGAGAACATCGAGGTGATCGCGGATCGTCGTCCGATGGAGCCCCGTGGTGAACTCGAGTTCCGCCATCGACGGGAGTCCCTGCGGATGTGCGACGACATCGGCGACGATGTCCCTCCGTGACTCTTCCGCGAGCGCTTCCGCAACGCGGAAGAACTGTGCATCGTCGCCCGCGTCGACCACGACGCCTGATCCTGCCATCGTACTCGACTGTACGGTCTCCGGGTAGATAACGATGTGGGTCGTGGCCCACATCGTCGATCGGGACCTAAACGTTCACTTAGCGTGGGCGAAATACGTCCGTCATGACCGACGGCCACCTCCACCAGCTCGTCGACGACACCCTCACGTACTCCGAGCGAGAGGAGGACGACCTCACGATCGACGAGTATCGGACCCTCCGTCGAGCGCTCCACGAGGATGTCCTCGACGTGATCGCCGCCGACCGCTCGTTTTTCGTCATCGGGAGCTACGACGAAGCGGAGCGGCGACGCCTCGAGAAAACGGTCGATCGACTGTACAACGAGGGACACGCGTTTCTGCTGGACGACACGTTCGAGGCGTGGGAGAACTGGACTACGCAGTTCAAGATCTACGCGGACCGCGCGACGCACGTCGTGGGGGTGTTCGAGCACGCTGACGGGGGTCACGAGTGGGAGGCCGGTTACCTCGACCACCCCGAGTACCGACGGAAGACGTACGTCTTGAAGCGTAGCTATCCGTCGATGGAGCCGAAAGCGGAACCGTTCGACGGGATGATGGCCCACTACATGCTCCTCGTACACCGACGCGGAAACCTCGTGGAGTGGGACGGCAGCGAAGGCGCGTCGCCGGGAGAGCTGGAGAGTCGTCTCGAAGCCGTGATCGCCGAATGTCTCGACCTGATCTGTGAGTGACGTGCGGCTTGTCGGTCCGTCCCTGCGCGTGTACGCTCCGCCGAACAGCACTCGACGCCGAGCGCGCGGCCCGAATCCCGTGGGAGCCCGACCCGGAGGGACGCACACGGCGGCAGGCGGGGCTTGATCGGTTCGGGGACGGCTGAGGACGACATCGTCGCTGACCGCTGCCCACAGCTATTTGTCACGTCACGACCACCACCGACCATGCCTTCGATTCCCGAGCCAGGCGTCGATCTCGCCTCGACGCCGACGCCGATCGACCGACTCGACACGCTGAGCGACCGCCACGACGCGAACCTCTACGTCAAGCGCGACGACGAGACCGCCGGAATCGCGCAGGGAAACAAGGTCAGGAAGCTGGAGTATCTGCTGGGTGACGCACTCGAACAGGGGGCGGAGGCGGTCGTCACCACCGGGGGCGTCCAGTCGAACCACTGCCGGGCGACGGCCGTCTCCGCCCGTCGACTCGGGCTGGACCCGCACCTCGTTCTTCGTGGGGAGGAACCGACCGTCCCGGACGGCAACCTCCTGCTTGATCGCCTCGTCGGAGCCGACATCGAGTTCGTCGGCGAGGAGTCGGGGCGAAACGATCTGGTCGAGCAGCGAGTGTCGGAACTCGCCGACGAGGGCGTGTCGGCGTATCCGATTCCCTCGGGCGGGTCGAACGCGCTCGGTGCGCTGGCGTACGTCCGGGCCTACGAGGAGATCCGCGAGCAGGCCGCGGACGCGGGCGTCGAGTTCGACCGCATCTACGTGGCCTCCGGCTCCGGCGGGACGCAGGCCGGGCTGGTCGCCGGCGCGCTGGCCGCCGGAGACGATGTCGAGATCGTGGGCGTGGACGTGACGAGCGCGCCGACGGCTGAACTCCGAGCGCGCGTCGAAGGGGTTCTCGACGACCTCGCGGACGCCTACGATTGGCTCGACTTCGATCTCGAGGAGGCTCATGATCGGGTCGAGTTGTTGACTGGATTCCTCGGACCGGGATACGCCGAGCCTGCGCCGGAGCATCTGGAGACGATCGTTGAGGCCGGACGGACCGAGGGACTGATCCTCGACACCTGCTACACGGGCAAGGCGTTCACCGGGTTCCTTGCGGATACGGAACCGGGCGAGACGTGTCTGTTCGTCCACACGGGCGGCTCCTACGGGGCGTTCCCGCTCCGGGAGCAACTCGCGGACGCGCTGGAGTGATATCCTCTCGCGACTGAACCTGTGGGCGGTCTCCTCAATCCTGTTGTCATTCGTCTCTGTGCGTGGCTTATCACCCTCCTCATCTAGCGAGGCGTGACGGCGGTCGACCGAACGTACAAGCCACGGCGCGTCGAAGACCGAGCATGACGCTGTACGATCGGGTGGCCGACCTCCCGCTCTCGATCGACGACGACGACCTCTCGCTCCGCGAGCGCGAGACATCGAGCGACTTCACCCGTGTCACGACCGTCGTCGCGCTCTCCGGCGACGGCGAGACCGGATACGGCGAGGACGTGACCTACGACGCCGACGAACACCACGCGCTCGCCGACTGGGACGGTCGATTCCCCCTCGCCGGCACGTATGAGTTCGACGGCTTCTCCGAGACGATCGGTGACCTCGACCTCTTTCCCGCCAGCGATCCCGAACGAGAGGGATTCCGACACTACCGCCGGTGGGCGTTCGAGAGCGCCGCGCTCGACCTCGCGCTGAAACAGGAGGGACGGACGCTCGCGGAGGCGTTCGACCGGTCGTACGAACCCGTCCGGTTCGTCGCAAGCACCCGACTGGGCGATCCGCCGACGGTCGACCGGATCGACCGCCTGCTCGATTCGAACCCCGACCTCGAGTTCAAACTCGATCCCACCTCCGACTGGGATCCGGACCTGATCGAGCGACTCGCGGACACCGGACGCGTCCGGATCCTCGATCTGAAGGGCCAGTACGAAGGAACCGAGGTCGATCAGCCGCCGGACGCTGCCCTCTACGAACAGGTGATCGAGGCGTTCCCGGACGCGCTGATCGAGGATCCGAAGCTGACCGACGAGACGCGGCCGCTGTTCGAGGGACACGAAGAGCGAGTGACGTGGGACTATCCGATAACCGGGGTGGCGAGCGTCGAGGCGCTGCCGTGGGAGCCCGCATGGCTCAATATCAAGCCGTCGCGCTTTGGCTCCGTTCGCTCGTTGCTCGACACGCTCGACTACTGCCGGGAGCGAGGGATCGACATGTTCGGCGGCGGGCAGTTCGAACTCGACGGTGGACGTGAGCAGCTCCACGCCCTCGCGTCGCTGTTCTACCCGGACTCGCCGAACGACGTCGCTCCGAGCGGATACAACGACCCCGAACCGGCCGCTGGACTGCCGACCAGCCCGCTCGAACCGCCCGCTGACGGCCGGGGGCTACGGTGGAGCGACGGGGACTGACGCCCTACAACACGTACCGCTCGCCATCGACCGCCAGCGGCTCCTCGAACGCCTCCTCGGGTCGGTAGTAGTGGCCGACGTGGACCAGCCGGACGCGGTCGGCGTTGAGTTCCTCGGCGAGCGAGAGCGCACCTTCGCGGGTCATGTGTTTGGTCCCAAACGTCCGCGGAACCCCGTCCTCGTCGTGATGTTTTCCTCCGAGGGGGTGGTCCGCACAGCGATGGGCCGGGAGGATGGCATCCGCGAGCAGGAGATCGGCGTTGGCGAGCGCGTCCCGCGACTTCTCGGGGATTCCGTAGCTCGTATCTCCCGTGAGCGAGAGCGTCGCGTCCGTCTCCGGGTCGCGGACGACCACCCCGTAGCAGATCATCGGCGGGTGGTCGACGGGGACGAACGTCACCTCGAATCCGCAGGCGGAAAACGGCTCGAACGGATGCCGTCGTTGCACGTCGATCGAATCGAGGTAGTCGTACTTGCGGTCGATCGTGTCCGCGACGGTCTCGCCGGTGATCGGATCGACCTCGTCGGCGGCGTGGACGGGGGCCGGATCTCCTCGTCCGCCACGGGGCCCGAGCAGCCGGTAGGCGTTTCCAAGCCCATCGAGGTGATCGAAGTGAACGTGGGTGATGAGAATCTCGTCCGGGAGGGGGACGTCGTGGGTCAGAAACTGCTGGCGAAAGTCCGGGCTGGCGTCGATCAGCAGCGACGTTCCGGTTCGGTCGTTGTGAACGTGAACGGAGAATCGGGAGCGCTCGACGCCGAGTTCGCGGGCCCGCTCGCAGGTTCCACAGCGACAGCCGGGCGTGGGGGTCCCCGTCGTGTCGCCGGTTCCGAGCAGCGTGATCTGCATCTCAGTCGTCGTGGCCGTGTGCGTGATCGTGGTCGTCGTGATCGTGGTCGTGCGAGTGACCGCCGTCGCCGGCCACGTCCCCGCCCGCGACGAGCGCGTCCTGGTCGCCGTCGATCATATCGAGGTTCTTGAGGTTGTCTCGCTCCTCGAAATCCTCGATCGCGGCGTGCAGGTCGGCCTGCGTGAGCGTCGTTCGCTCCTCGGTCAGCGCGCCGAGGACCGCCTCTCGAAGGACCATCCGGAGGTCGCTGCCCGTGAGCCCGGCCGTCTCGGCGGCGAGTTCGTCGGGATCGTACTCGTCGATCTCCATCCGGCGGGTGATCACCCGGAAGATGTCCGCGCGCATCCCCTCGTCGGGTTTGGGGAAGTTGACGATCTCGTCGAACCGTCGCCACGCTGCGGCGTCGAGCTGGTCGGGGTGGTTGGTCGCGCCGATCAACAGCACCTCGTCGCTGATGAGGCTCACGTCGTCGATGCTCTTCAACAGCGTGTTGACCGCGCGTTTCAGGGCGGCGTGCTCGTCGCTGCGACGCGTCTTCGCGACGAAGTCGAACTCGTCGATGAAGAGGATACACGGCGAGAGCCGCTTGGCCACCTCGAACGTCTTATCGACGTTCTTGGCCGTCTCGCCGAGGTACTGGCTGGTGATCATCGAGAGTTTGACCTCGACGAACGGGAGGTCGAGATTGTGTGCCAGCGCGCGCGCCGTGGAGGTCTTTCCCGTGCCCGGCGGGCCGACGAACAGCAGCTTGCCGATCTCACGCAGCCCGATCTGTGCGAGGTAGTCGCGGTGTTCGATCGCCTTTACGAGCTTCTGGATCTCCTCTTCTTGTCCCTCGGTGAGCACGAGGTCGTCGAGGGTCATCTCGATCTCCTCGGGCGAGCGAACCTCGACGAGGTCGAGCATCTCCTCGTCCTCCTCGTCCTGGAAGTACTCCGCCAGCAGTGCGTCGATCCACGCGCGGTCCGCGCGAATCGGTCGGACGTTCTCGCGGGCCTGCTCGCGGGTGACGGTCACGTCGTCACGGTCGGCGAGCGCGTGTGCCAGCGTGGGGTTGGTCGCGAGTCGATCGTCGTCGATCCGGTCGAGCAGCCAGTCGGCCGCGAGGTCGCGGTCGGTGAGTTCGATCTTCCCGGAGAACTCGTCGCGGTCGGTGAACATGAGTCCCGAGATCGGCTCCCATGGCTCCTCGACCCCGGTCGCCGTCCGGGCGGCGTCGGCACCGACCACCAGCGGGCGTTCGATCCGGCCGTCGTCGTAGAACGCTCGGCGGTAGCGCGGCGGCAGGTCGTCGGGATCGAGCGACCGATCCGCGTCGTAGGACTCGACGGTCAACAGAAACTCGACGACTTCGATAGCCCCGTCGTTCATTCCCCGAATGGTTCTCACCACACCCCAATAAGGCCGTCGGGATGGAATCGGATCGGGACGCACGGTCGGTCGATCCATGACGACCGTGTCGGTGGCTCACCCGTTCGAAGGAGTGCGGATGGCGCGCGCTGGGCCGCGTGCGCTCGCAACGCGAGCGCTGCGTGGCTCAACACCGTGCGAGGGATGAGTATCGCAGGCGAACGACCGGAGGGAGTGAGCCGAGAAACGCAGTCGGCTGGGGAGGCGTGAGGTCCTCGGTTGCGCCTCGTGCGAGAAAATTGACCCCGGAACGCCGTCGTAACGCGCGAACCCGTCCCCTCTCCTCATATCGCTGCCATTCATGTTCCCCGGCGACAGGCGGTGTATCCATCGTTCCACAGTGAATACGGCTGCCGGAACCCGAGAAGGAGTATGTAAACCGAGATATACGTTGTACACAACATCTACAAAGATCGAGACGGCTGTGAATCGGTCGGTCAGAGAACGCCCACTACAGCTACTGGGAGAGGCGAGTTGATACGCTCGCACGGGCGCACTGAGAGCCACACGCCTCCCCAGCCGATTCGTCAGTCGCAGGCCTCCGGCCTGCTCCCTCCTCATCCCTCGCACGGTATCGAGCCGCGGCACTCACTACCGTTCGTGCACGCGGCACAGCGCGCGCCAACCGCCCTCTTTGGTCGGGAGACCACCGGTCGTCGATCCGATCCGATTCGAGCCGTAAACTCCGAGCCGTCCGCGTGCGGTTCTACCCCCGTTTAAGGGCGTGCGCAACGGACGATCGGACATGGATCCGGAGACCACGCCCGTGATCGTGGCGGCCAAGCGCACGCCACAGGGCAAGGACGACGGTTCGCTCTCGGACGTTCGCACGGAGGACCTCTCGATCGCCGTGATCGAAGCGCTGCTCTCGGAGACCGGCGTCGACGGCGACGAGGTCGACGACCTCCGCTGGGGCGTCGCCCAGCAACGCGAAGAGCAGGACAACAACGTCGCGCGGGTGATCGCCCTGCTGTCGGAGTTGGGCGAGGAGACGCCCGCGACGACGATCAACCGTTGGTGTGCCTCCTCGATGGAGACGATCACGACCGCCGCCGACGCGATCCGTGCGGGCCAACGGCAGGCCATCGTCGCCGGCGGCGGCGAGAACATGTCGCGCGTCCCGATGGGCCAAAGCTACGCGACGGTCCACCCCGCAATCGCGGAGCGCTACAACGTCGGCGAACTCCAGATGGGCATGACCGCCGAGAAGGTCGCAGAAGTCTACGACGTGAGCCGCGAGGAGCAGGATCGCTACGCCCTCCGGAGCCACGAGCGAGCCCACGAGGCCACCGAGGAGGGCCATTTCGACGAGCAGATCGTCCCGATCGAGACCGACGACGGCGTCGTCACTACCGATGAGGGGATTCGCCCCGACAGTGACTTCGAGACCCTCCAATCGCTGCCGCCCGTGTTCAAAGGTGACGGAACGGTGACCGCGGGCAACGCCTCCCAGATCAGCGACGGCGCGGCCGGCGTGCTGGTGACCAGCGAGGCGTTCGCCGAGGAGCGCGATCTCGACGTGCTGGCGTACGTCGGAAGTCACGAGGTCGTCGGCGTCGATCCGACGGTGATGGGGATCGGTCCCGTCCCGGCGACGCGCGCGCTGCTGGGGCGGACGGGACGGGAGATCGACGAGTACGATCTCGTCGAACTCAACGAGGCGTTCGCCAGCCAGTGTTACTACGCCCAGCGGGAGCTGTCGGTGCCGGACGACCGGTACAACGTCAACGGCGGCGCGATCGCGCTTGGCCACCCCCTCGGAGCCAGCGGCGCTCGCCTCCCCGTGACGCTGGTACACGAACTACAGCGGCGCGGCGGCAATCGCGGGATCGCCACCCTCTGCGTCGGATTCGGACAGGGAGCGGCCGTCGAGTTCGAAACCCCCTGACTGCGGCGCGGTCGCCTCCCCAGCCAGGAGGATCGAACCACTCGACTGCACGAGTGAGCCGTTCTGGCTCCCCGTTCGACTGTGGCAACTCTTATGTGCGAACGGTGGGATACGACTGGAAGCCATGGGACAGTCGGGGCCAGGTGGACGGATCCTGTGTGTCGCCGACGACGGCGATGTCGCGACGGCGACCGCACGGGCGATCGAGAACCGCTGTGAGGGGTTCACGGCAATCGGGAGGGGGACCATCGACGGCATCGACCGGACGGCGTACGATCACGTGGTCGCCGTCGTCGATCCTGACGAGCGAACCGTTCCGGACGCGATCGCGTCGCTCGACAGCCCGCTGTTCCTCTACGAGCGGGAAACGGATGTCGATCCACTCGTATCCGCAATTCGCGGCGGGGCCGATTCCACGACGGTGCCGGTCGTCGAGCGACTGCACGAGGTGACGCGACGGCTCACCGAAGCCACGACCGAGGAGGAGGTCTACGAGCGAACCGTCGACGCTGCAGAGCGCGTCCTCGCGTTCGACTGGTGTGTCCTCGTCGTCGCACGCGACGGCGACCTCGTTCCCGTCGCCGCCGCCAAAGACCTCCCCGACGACGGCTACCGCCGCGTCCCGATCGACGACGAGTCGCTCGCCGGAGTGACGTATCTGAACGGCGTCTCCCGCCTGACCGACGATGTGCGCCGACTCCCGGAGGCAGCGCCGGCCGACCCCGGCTATCGCTCCCTCCTCAGCATCCCGATCGGCGAGTTCGGGGTGTTCCAGGCGGTGACCGACGAGATCGGGTCGTTCTCCGAGACGGACCTCGAACTCGCCGAATTGCTGCTCGATCACACCGCCGCGATCGTCCGACGGCTCCGGTTCGAGGCGGCACTTCGGACCGAGCGGGATCGGTTCGCCGCGCTGTTCGAGCGGATTCCGGACCCGATCGTCGGCTACCGAATCTGCGACGACGGCCCGGTCGTGACCGAGGTCAATCCGGCGTTCGAGGAGGTGTTCGGATACGGCCCGGAGATTCGTGGCGAACGGCTCGGCGACCGCATCGTTCCGGACGACGGTCGTTCCGTCGCCGACGAACTCGGAAGACTGGCGGTCGATCGCGAACACCTCGACGCAGAAGTCCGTCGGACGACGGCCGACGGTCTCGGCCATTTCCTGGTACGAAACGTCCACGTTCCGGGAGCGCCCGACGACACGGGAACGGAGGGGTATGCGATATACACTGACATTACCGACCGCATCGAGCGCGAGCGAACCTTCGAACAGCTTCACGACGCGACGCGCGAACTGATCACCGCGCGGACACAGGTGGAGGTATGCGAAG
>SKSS01000065.1 GCA_007122875.1 Salinarchaeum sp.
CGTCGGCGTCGAGCACGCCGGGTGCGTACACGGGGGCCCCCTCGGCGACTTCACGGGCGGCGCTCTCCGCGATCGTCACCGACGGGAGTTCGACGAGCGCGTCCTCGGCCGGTCTGACGACCTCACGAATCGGCCCGTCGTCGCCGTCCTCGCGGTAGAACGCCAGCGCGTCGACGAGATCGTAGAGCGTGTGGAGGTCACGATCGTCGAACGGGCCCGTGGCGGTTCGCCGGAGTTCGCCCATGTGCGCGCCCGTGCCGAGCGCGAGCCCGATGTCGTGACAGAGCTTTCTGACGTACGTCCCCCGTTCACAGCGAATTCGGAGGAGGACCTGCCGCCCGTCGACCTCCAGAACGTCCAGGTCGTGGATCGTTCGAACTCGCAGGCGGCGGCTCACGGCGCTCTTTCGGGGTGGTTTCTGATAGAGCGGACCCTGAAACTCGGCGATCACCGATTCGAGGTTCGCCGGCGGGCGGTCGTGCAGTTCGAGGATGGCGACGTACTCCTTGGTTCCATGAAGGAACACGTCGGAGAGCCGCGTGGCGTCGCCGAGCATCGTGGGGAGACAGCCGGTCACCTTTGGATCGAGCGTCCCGCCGTGGGCGGCCCGCTCGACGCCAGCGAGGTCGCGAACCCAGCCGGCGATCTGGTGGGAGGTCGGTCCCGGTGGCTTATCGAGGTTGACAACCCCGAACGAACACAGTTCCTCGACCGATCTGTCTCGGGGCGGGGGGCGCACGGTCGTGGTCTCCGACGGGTCCGGCATGTTAGAAGTCGTATTCGACGCCCTCGATGGGCCACGTTCCTTCGTCATCGGCCGGGTCGTACGCCTCCACCGCGCCCACGAGGATCGCCAGCACGGCGTCGGCGGACCAGCGAGCCGTATTGATCGTCAGGTCGTAGATCGACAGCTCACCGATGTCGATGCCGTAGTATTCGCGATATCGGCGAGCCTCGCTTCGCTCGCGGACGGCGCTCTCGTCGCGAGCACGTTCGACCGGGATCGCCTCGCGGTCGGCGACGCGCTCGGCACGGACCGAGAGGGGGGCGTCGAGCCACACCCTGAAGTCGGCCTCGTCCCCACCGAGCCAGCCGGCGAGGCGCGATTCGAGGACGAGTTCGTCCCGTTCGCGAGCGATCTCGTAGAGTCGGCGATCGAGCGCACGGTCGATACTGTCGTCCTCCTCGGCCAGTTCGTTGAACTCGGCGAGCGTGAGGTTCCGTTCGGCGGCGAGTTCACGGAAGACATCGCCACCGCTGACGTGGTCGAACCCGAGCGTCTCGGCGAGTCCCGCCGCAGTCGTACTCGTTCCGCACCCCGGCGGTCCGGAGACGGTGATCAACATGCCCTCACTCAGTCGCGTCGGGTAAAAGAGGTTCTGAACCGCGTCGATCGACCGGCCGAGCACGCCGATCGACAGAACTGCCGAGCCACCCCGGGTGAACGACGCCGAGCGATCAGGCCGTCGTCGGCGTCATATCGATGTTGAGCACTTTCCGGAGCAGTTGCGTAAAGCCCATCGAGCAGAAGAAGTACCAGACGATCCACATCTGGATCGGACCGACGAGACCGCTGAGCCACATCACCTCGCCGGCGACCGGAACCACGATCGTCTCCTGGCCGATCGGCCCGTCGCGGATCCGCCACCACATCCACAGGAAGAAGGGGATGGTCAGCAGCATGATCCACACCATCGGGCGGAACTGCTCTTTGAACATCCCGAGCTGGTCGGCCATCGCCTCCATCTGCTCCTGGCGGATCTGCTCCATCGCGGCCTCGTCGCCGCTCTCTTTCGCCTCCTGTTGTTTCTCCTGGATGGCCTTCATCCGCTGTTGGTACTGCCCCATCTTGTCCGGATCCATCAGATTCGCCTGCAACAGCGTCGAGTAAAGTCCGGTCAGCAGCGCGATCACGAGGATGACGCCGTAAAACGGCAGATTCGCCTCGATCGGGCTCAGAAAGAGCCCGACACCCTGTCCGATCGTCTCGCGAACCGATTCGAGGGTGTAGCCGGCGAACAGAGCGATGCTCGCGACGGCTGCACCTTTGTCCCACTTGGTCCAGGTGGTTTCCTCGATGTCGTCGAAGTCCAGATCCAGATCGAACTCGCCGTGGAGCGCGTCCTCGACGGCCTCCCGGTCGTCGAACTTGAACCCCTCGTCGCCGTCGACGAGGACGCCGGTTTCGATCAGCCGGCCCCACTGTCCGCTCGTGAGGTCGTCGCGGACGTCACTCCACTCGACCTCCTCGCCGTCGGCGGCTCGATCGAGGACGGCTTCGATCGCTTCCTCCATCTCGCCATCCTCGGCAACGAGGCGGTTCACTTTCTCCCCGATCCGTGCCATTGCGCCGAGGTAGTGGGTGGGCCGTTAAAAGGCTTCCCAGACCGCCGCGAGACGGGCGAGTCGATTCGGCGTCGGCGAGTTCCCGCCGGTCAGCTCACCGCTCCCGGTCGATCGTCTCGCGGAGGTCCTCCCAGACCGCTTCGGGTGCGCGCTCGCCGTCGATGCGAACGAGGTCTCCCCGGTCGTCGTAGAACTGGATGACCGGTTCGGTGTTCTCGCGGTAGACGCGGATCCGCTCTTTCGCGACGTCCTCGGTGTCGTCCTCGCGCTGGTAGAGGCTGCCACCGCAGTCGTCACAAACGCCGTCCTCTTCGGGCGGGGCGTACGTGAGATGGAAGTTCGCGCCGCAGTCCGCACAGACCCGCCGGCCGGTCAGACGGGTGAGCAGTTCCTCCTCGCTCACGTCGAGGTAGATCACGGCGTCGAGACTCGTGATCTCGCCGAGATATTCCGCCTGGCTGAGATTCCGGGGGTAGCCGTCGAGGACGAACCCGTCGATCCCCGTCAGCGCCTCCTTGACGATCTCGTTTACGACCTCGTCCGGGACGAGTTCGCCCGCGTCCATGTACTCTCTGGGCGTTCCGTAGGGCGTCTCGACGTCCTTGTTCGCCCGGAGCGCATCACCGGTCGTGACGTGGTCGACGTCGAACGCCTCGGCGACGTTCTCGCTTTGCGTTCCCTTTCCCGCACCTGGTGCGCCCACCAGCAGGATCTTCGGCTCGCTCATGTACGACCCGACCACCCGAGCGGTTATAGGTTTGAAGAAAGCCGTCGACTGGAACCCAACGCGGAGCCGACGACGGGCGACCGGTTTTTGACGCCGGCCGCGGTAGGGTCGCCCATGACCCGCTTCGACGCGGCTAGCCCACCCGAACGGCGGGCGCTGTTCGCGGACGCCGTGCTGGCACACCGCGAACGTGCGAGCGCCTACCTCACCATCGAGGGCGAACCCGAAGACCCCGACGAACCCATCCCGTGGATTCAGTTCGCCGACGGCACGCTCAACCTCGATTGCACCGACGAGGAGTACGATCGTGTCCGATCGGTACTCTCGGAGTTTCCGGCGTTCAAAATCGACGAATTGACCCGGCCCGAGGAGGCGGAGGGGACGAACGTTCGAATCAGCGCGCTCGCCGATCCCAACCGGATCGCTCAGTTCGTCGACGAGACGATGACCGGCGTCTACGGTCTCCCGGAGGAGTACCGGGCGTGGGTCGTCGAGATCTGAGTGCCGCCGGGCTTATGTCTCGGGCGAGCGTTCCGTCACGGTATGACCGACGGCGTTTCCTCTCGACGTTCGAAACCGTTGCTCACGTGCGTGATCGCGCCGGTCTCCGGCGAAGACGACGCCGAGGCGACCGCTGCCGCACTCGAACCGTACGTCGAGATCGGGGACGTCGACCGCCTCGTCGTCACTCACGTGATCGAGAAGGGTGGCGGGTCGCTCGACAGCGTACCGGTATCGACCCAACAGGAGATCGCTGCGGACGCGTTCACCGCGGTTGAGGAGCGTCTCACCGAGTATCCCGTCGACATCGGAACCCGAACGGAGTACCACACCGACATCGTCGACGGGATTTTAGCCGCCGTCACCGAGGAGGATGCGACTGCAATCGCGTTCGTCCCCCGCGGCGGGAGCCGACTGGTCGATCTGCTCACCGGTGACATCCGAACCCGGCTCGTCCACGAGTGCGATCGGCCGGTGATCGCACTCCCCGGCAAGTGATCGGCCTATCGACGCACCGACATCACTCGGCGCGTGAGCGACCCTTCGACACGACGACATCACCGCTCTGTGACCACCGTCACCGTAAAGTATCGCAGTATCGTAGCCACGTCGCTTCGAACGGAGGGCCCGTCGCCCGTAAGACTGTGAACGAGCACGGCTACGGATCCGACACGAACGGGGGAACGTTCGGGGGGTATCATGAAAAAAAGCATCGAGGTTGAGTACTGGGTGATCGATCGGGAGGGCGAACTCACCACGCCCGATTCGCTGACGGAGCTCTCCTCACACGTCGAAGGGGAGTTCGTCGAACCGCTCTACGAGATCAAGACCGAGCCGTGTGAGACGATCGACGAACTTCGACGGGAGTTCGTCGGCCGACTGTCGGTAGTCCTCGACGAAGCGCACGAACGCGACCTGCTGCTCGTTCCGCTGGGAACGCCGATCGACGGCGGCGAGATCGACCGGCTGCCCGACGAGCGGAGCCGAATCCAGGAACGGGTGATCGGTGAGAACTTCCGCTATACGAAACACTGTGCGGGAACGCACGTCCACTTCGAGCAACGAAACGTGGCCGATCAGCTGAACGCCCTCATCGCGCTCGATCCCGCGTTCGCGTTGCTCAACACGTCGCCGTACTTCCGGGGCGAGCGGATCGCCGACGGTGCCAGATCGCACATCTACCGGAAGCGAGGCTACGAACAGTACCCGAAACACGGACAACTGTGGGAGTACACTGAGAGCGTCGGCCAGTGGGAGCGACGGCTCGAACGACGGTTCGAGGAGTTCACCCAGGCCGCGGTGGAAGCCGGAATCGCGGCGGACAGCGTCGACGCACACTTCACGCCGGACGACGTGGTCTGGACGCCCGTTCGATTGCGCTCTACGTTCCCGACGGTCGAGTGGCGCTCGCCTGACGCCGCCCGTCCGAGCCAGATACTGGCCCTCGTCCGGGAGATGAGCGCCATCATGGATCGACTCCACGACAGCGTCGTGTCGATCC
>SKSS01000050.1 GCA_007122875.1 Salinarchaeum sp.
GATCCCGTTTCCTCGCTCATCCCTCGCGCGGAGTTGAATCGCGGCGCGTTCGCGCACGCGATTCCGCGCACGCCACCGCCCCGCCGAGAAACCGGCGGACCCGTAGCATGAGTGAATTGATAGGGGGAATACGGGTAGTGAGGAGAATACGGATACGGATAATGATGCGAATTGGGGTGATGGGGGAGAACCGGGAGCGGGTTCTGAGCCCTACGCGATTCGTTCGTACTGCTCGCTCAGTTTCTCGGCGGCTTCCACGAGTTGTTCTTCCTCGAACGCAGAGAGCTCCCACTCGACGATCTCCTCGACGCCGTTGTTCCCGAGTTTGACGGGAACGCCCATCGCCACGTCATCGTGGCCGAACTCGCCCGCTAACTTCACGGAGCACGGAAGCACCTCGCCCGTGTCGCGCAGGATCGCCTCGACGGTGTGGGCGACGCCCCTGGCGGGACCCCACTCGGTCGCACCCTTGCGCTCGATGACGTTCATCGCGCTCTCGGTGAGCGCCGAGAGAATCTCCTCGCGCTCGTCCTCGTCGAAGTCGGGGTCTCGACCGTTCACGCGAACCTTTGAGAAGACGGGGACCTGCGAGTCGCCGTGCTCGCCGAGGATCGTCGCCTCGACGTTCTTGACCGGGGCGTCGAACCGCTCGGCGAGAACGTACCGGAAGCGTGCGGAGTCGAGACGCCCTCCGAACCCGATCACCCGCTCTCGTTCTCTGTCGCCAGTCTCGTAGAGGTGCCGGTTGAGCAGATCGACCGGGTTCGAGGTGGTGACGGTAACGTAGTCGTCGTTGTGCTCGTCGAGCGAGGATCGGATGTCCTCCATGATCGGCGCGTTGTCGTCGGCGAGGTCGAGGCGGGTTTGTCCCTCCTTTCGGGGGATGCCCGCGGTGATGACGACCACGTCCGAACCGGCGGTGTCCTCGTAGGTTCCCTGCCGAACGGTCGTGTTTGCGTCGTACGCGGCTCCGTGGTTCGCGTCCGCGGCCTGCCCGACGGTCACGTCCTCCTGTGCGGGAATGTCCACGAAGACGAGTTCGTCGGCCACGTCACGACACGCGATATCGTACCCGGCGGCGGCACCGACCGTTCCTGCGGCACCGATCACGCTCACTTTCGTCATTTCACGTAACACGCCCCCGCCTCGCGGCGTAAGCGTTTCGAAACGGCCGATCATCTCCGTCATTCGACGGTTTTGTATATCGTCGATCGTCGATAACTGTGCGGCATCGATCACTCCGGAGGGTTTTCGAGTACCGCGCACGTGTCCTCAACTATGAGCGATAGCGATAGCGACGATGGCTTCGATAAGGAAGCCGAGAAGGAGCGTCTTCGCGAACAGCTTCGGGCAGATGAACGAAAGCGCCAGGCCACCCAGCGGATGAGCGATCTCCTGTTGCGCGGAGCGACGATGACCAACAATCACTGCGACGTCTGTGGCGATCCGCTCTTTCGGTACGAGGGACAGACGTTCTGTCCAAGCTGTCAGGGTGAGATTAGCGACGATTCCGACGACCACCCAGCCGACGAGTCGGACATGATCGCCCCTGGAACCGAGGAAGAAGCCACGGTCGACGAGGAACCCGACCGCGTGGCGTCCAGTCCGACAGCATCGGACGCTCCTGACGTACCGCCCGTCGAGAAGCAGCTCTCCGGCGGCGAACTGAGCGACAGCGCGCAGCCGGACGATTCGAGCGCGAACCGCCCCCGAGCGGACTCCGAAGACGATCGCTCGACGACTGTAGATGACGTTGCTCACTCGGTGCACAGAGAGCCGGCCGAGTCCGCCCAGCGAGCCGAAAGTAGTCGTGATGCGGCCCGTTCGTCGCTCGAACGAACGCTGACCTCACTTGCCCGCCGAGCCGAAGCCGCCGACGATCCGCGACAGGCACGCGAATTGCTCGCCGCCGCCCGTGAAGCAGCCGAGGCGTTGGCGGCGCTCGACGGCCGGCGGTGAGTCCTCAGAACCGATCGAATGGGTGTGGATCACCCGGTCGGTGACTGATGGCTGTCGAACGGTCGTGGATCACCCACTTGGTGATGGCTGCTGTACGGTTTTCCTCGACGGGCCGGGTTCCTCGTCGTACAATTTTCGATACCATTCCGTCCGTGCGGGTGCGAGGCTGTATCGAAACTCCTTGCCGACACAGGGGAGGTGCTGTGGCTCGCCGTAGATCCGCTCGAGCTTCAGCTGCTGGACTCGCTCGTGGACGGGTTCGCCGTAGATCCGCTCCCACCGCGTGGATTCGTCCGACTCGTGGACCGTGTCGTCCGCTCGTTCTTCGCGCTCTCGATCGGCGGGTGACGATCGCTTCCGACCGACGATCCGATCGAGCAACCGGCCGTCGTCGTATGACATCATGTGATCGACCACGGGTAGATCACCGCCGTAAAAGGGGGATTCGACCGTTCGAATCCGTTCACGGACATAGGTGTGTCGTAGCGAGTTCACTGCGCGTCGCTCGTGGATGGGCGGTCGGTAGCATCAGCCGTCGGGACGAACCGCGCCCGCTCGCGACGAACTCGCCTTCGATCGGTATCGCTACCGTAACCAGCGGACGTGACTTCCCATAACGATTGGATGACGAACAGTAACGAAAAACCAGCAGACCGAAGCGGGGGATAAGCCGATCCTACGGCCGAAAACAGTTCGTGATGTTGTCAGAATCGCCGTACGGTACCGTGCTCACGACGGATCGTACTCGCTTCCAATCACGTCGCGGATCCGGCCGGCGGTAACCTCGCCGACCCCGTCGACCTCCAGCAGCGTCTCCTCGGATGCCGTCATCACCGCCTCGACGGTTCCGAAGTGTGAAAGTAGCTCACGGGCGGTGACGGGACCGACCTCGGCGATCGAGGCCACGACGTACTCTTGTTGTTCGGCCATCGTTCGACCGCCCTTCTCACCGTGGACGCGAACCTCGCGGTCGGCGGTCTCCTGTTCGCGCCCGGCGAGGACGGCGAGCAGATCGGCAGTCTCACCCGCGTCCGCCGTCCGGAGGATGCTGGCGTCGAAGTCGATCGCCAGACTCGCCAGCGCTCCACGAATCGCGTTCGGGTGAACGTCGCGTTCGCCGTAGAGATCCTCGCCCTCGACGATCACCACGGGGCGGGCGTAGTGACGGGCCATCGCTCCGGCCTGTTCGAACAGCGATCGATCGCCACCGAGCAAGGTGTCGAGGAAGTCCGTCACCGTCTTTCGCTCGACGACCACCCGATCCGAGCAGACGTAGTCGCCGACCGCGAGCGTTTCCAGCCGGGTCCGGATCCCGTCCCGAGTGGAGAGATCACGGGCGATCGAGGAATCGAGTTCGCGTTGATCGATCACGATCTCGATCGTCTCGTCGTCCGACCGCGCGGTCGCCACCAGCGGGTCGTCCGCCTCGTCGTGCCCGTCGGAGTTATCCGCCGACTCCCCGTCTTCGGGACCTCTCGTACTGTCCGAATCCACCTCACTCGTACTATCGGCGTTCATCGGACCGGTCGCTCCGTCATCGTCGTCAGCCTCGTGGCCGTCGAACGCTTCCATTCCATGAGTCCAAGCCGGCTCCGTCCGCCCGCCCGCGAACTCGTCGAGTTGGGACTGGTTTGCGTCGAGTTCGGCCTCGATGTCGTCGGCGACGCGCCTGAGTGCGCGAAGTTCCTCCTCCATCTCGTCTTCTCGGCGTTTCGAGATCCAGAAGTACGCCTCGTCGCGGGTGTCTTCCGCGAGCAACACGACCACGCGACCCTCGGCCTGCCGACCGGTCCGACCCTTCCGCTGGATCGACCGGATCGCGGTCGGAACCGGCTCGTAGAACAACACGAGATCCACCTCCGGCACGTCGAGTCCCTCCTCGGCGACCGACGTGGAGACGAGCACCTCGAACTCCCCGGCCCGAAAGGCGTCGAGCGTCTCGGTCTGCTCGCGCTGGGTCATCCCGTCGCTCCCCTCGCGGTCGCTCTGGCCGACGAACCGACGAACCTCGAAGCTCCCGGAGAGAAACTCCGTGAGCACCTCCGCCGTGTCGCGGGACTCGGTGAACACGATTGCACGCTCGCCGTCCCGGATGCCAAGCGTCTGTGCCAGCAACACTCGCGCCCGCGAGAACTTCGGGTGAACCTCGTCGAACGCCTCCGCCTTCCGCATCGCCTCGCGAACGCCCGGATCGGAGATCATCCGCTGGGTCGCCTTCGAGGCCCCAGACGACCGGGCCGATTCGCGTTGTCGCTCCAGATACCTCCGGAGCGACTCGACGCTCTGGGTCTCGACGTAGGTGAGCGCCGTTTTCAGCTTCCGGATCTCGGCGTGGATCGACATCCCCTCGTAGCCCTCTGACTCCCCGGCGTTGATGAGCTGTTGGAGTTCCGCGCGCAGCTTCTGGAGGTCGCTTTCGGAGAGATTGGCACTTCGCTTGTTCGTCACGCCGAGTTCGCGGAGCCGTTCAAGTCGCCGTTCGATCACGTCAGCGAGCGCGTCGCGGATCTCGCCGACCTCGTCGGGGAGATCCACCCGTTCCCACTCCACCTCGGTGTCGTGGGTGTACGTCGACACGTCGGCGTCCTCTTCGGTCATCACCTCGACCTCGGCGATCCCGAGGTTCTCACAGACGGTCAGGATCTCTTCCTCGTCTCCGCCGGGGGAGGCGCTCATCCCCGTCACGAGCGGGTTCTCGGCGTCCTCGTGGTAGCGTTCGGCGACGTAGACGTACGGGTAGTCACCGGTCGCACGGTGGCACTCGTCGAAGGTGCAGTGGACCACGTCTCCGAGGTCGATTCGGCTCCCGAGGAGGTCGTTCTCGATCACCTGTGGTGTGGCGACGATCACCGTAGAGCGCTCCCAGAGTGCGGCCCGATCGTCCGGAGAGACTTCTCCGGTAAACACGACAACGTCGTCGTCGGGGATCGAAAGCGCCTCCCGGTAAAATGCGGCGTGCTGTTCGACGAGCGGCTTCGTCGGCGCGAGTAGCAGGGATGTTCCGCCCTCAACGTCCAGCCGCTCGGCCGTCGTCAGCAGGCTCACCGTCGTCTTTCCCAACC
>SKSS01000046.1 GCA_007122875.1 Salinarchaeum sp.
ATCAATTCACTCATGCTACGGGTCCGCCGGTTTCTCGGCGGGGCGGTGGCGTGCGCGGAATCGCGTGCGCGAACGCGCCGCGATTCAACTCCGCGCGAGGGATGAGCGAGGAAACGGGATCGAAGATCCCGTGACCGAGCGAATCGGCTGGGGAGGGTGTGGCTCTCGCCAGAACCCAGCAGAAAAGTAGTGACCGATCAGTACCCGAACACCCGCTGCAACTCCCGTTCAATCTCCCCAACATAGATCTCCAGTAGCTTCGTTACCTTTTGGTCGTCGACGATCACACCCTCGATCCGATCGACCGGGTCGTCGGGAAGTTCCACCCGAAACTCGCCATCCCCTTCGTAGAACGGCTCGCTCTCTGCAAGCACCTGCTGGTCGATCGCGTGGACGACGTCCGAGTCGTACTGATCGTTCATCCGGTTGAAGGCGTTCTTGTACGCACGCTGAAGCTGTTGGAAGTGCTCGACGTACTTCGTTTCGTCGAACGTCTCCGGATCGAGGTCAGCCATACCCGATCGAAGGGGCGACGACGACAAAAGTCGGACGATCGAATCCGGCCGTCCGGCCAAGATACTTGATCCATCCCGCCCAACCTCCCGGATGATCGAAAACCGGTCCGTCGTGGCCCGGACACCGTCCCACACCCTCGCGCTCGATTGCGTCGAGGCTGGAATCGAGGCGGCCCACCCCCAGTCCGTGGTCGACCGAACCCTCGCGCGCTCCGGATCGACGCTCGTGATCGACGACCACGAGTACGATCTCGACGCATACGACGACGTGCTCGTCGTTGGTGGAGGGAACGCCGCAGGGTGGCTGGCGACGGCACTCGAATCCCGGCTCGGTGACCACGTCGACGGGGGCGCGGTCGTTACCGACGATCCCGCGCCCACCCGTCGGATCGACGTACTCCCCGGAGACCATCCCATCCCCAGCGAACGCGGCGTTGCGAGCGCACGGCGAGTGCTCGAAGTCGCCGAGCGGGCCGGGACGAACGATCTCATTCTCGGCTGTCTCACCGGCGGCGGGAGCGCACTGCTTCCCGCACCAGCCGCTGACGTGATCCTCGCCGATCTCCAAAACGTCACCGAAGCACTGCTCGAAAGCGGGGCGACGATCGATGAGATAAACGCGGTCCGCAAGCACTGTTCGGCGATCAAAGGCGGTCGGCTCGCTCACAGCGCTGCGCCGGCGACGGTCGTCGTTCTCGTGATCAGCGACGTGATCGGTGACGACCTCGGAACGATCGCCAGCGGACCGTTCGCACCCGACCCAACGACGTACAACGACGCACGTTCCGTGCTCGATCGGTACGGCATCGATCCGCCGGACGCAGTCGAGAGCCGTCTCGAACGCGGAATACGGGGAGAGATCGAAGAAACGCCAACGGCCGACGATCCCGCGTTCGACCGCGTCCGGACACACGTGCTCGCGAACGGCCGGACGGCACTCTCAGCCGCGTCGACGGTCGCCGCCGATCGTGGGTACGAACCGTTGATTCTCTCCACCAGCGTCCGTGGAGAAGCAGCCGAATCGGCGACGACTCACGTCGCCATCGCAGAGGAGAGCCGAACGACTGGAACACCGATCGAACCGCCCGCCGTGGTGCTCTCGGGCGGCGAGACCACCGTGAACCTCGTCGACGATCACGGCATCGGCGGGCCGAACGGTGAATTCGCACTGAGTGCGGCCATCGAACTCGAAACAGGCCCGCTCGATGGGGACGGGATCGTCGTTGCCGCCGTCGACACCGACGGAATCGATGGACCGTCCGGCGTTGCGGGAGCGATCGTGGACGCGGACACGGTCGAAGTCGACGAGGCCCGACGGGCGCTGGGGCGAAACGACGCACTACCGACGCTTCGAGCAGCGAATGCAACGATCGAAACCGGCCGGACGGGGACGAACGTCAACGACCTTCGCGTCATCGTGATCGACCGGTAGCGACGCGTCATCGGCCGTGGTGCTCACCGGCCGGATCGTGACAACGGCCGAGACGACGCCGTACTCCGGCTGAACGACTCCGAACCGGTCGGTCGAACTCACCCGAGGCAGAGAGTTTGATATATCATTATAAAGTGTATCTTCGGCGAAGATAGGGCCACTTCGTGCGCGCGGACGACAAATGTGCCCTCGTAGGTCGCCACGAGTGATCGGTTTCCGCGAGGAACGAAATCCCACACGATCGAAACGCATTTTCTAGCGAGTACGATCGTGTTCTAATGAGTACGAACGCTTCGACGGCGGACGACACCCCACGAAAGCGCAGGCCAGCGTCCAAATCGAGAGCAATAGGTACCGGATTCAGCCTACCCTACGAATCGGTACCGATCCGCGAGAAAAAGTCGAACAGCGTCGGATCAGGTACGAACGTCGGTGAGACCAGGGCGGTACCAACCCATCGAGTTCGATCGCGGACGTTGTCAGCTCGACTGGTGACCTTGACGACGGATCACTCACGGCGTGGCAAGCAGCGACTCACCGTTGAGGGCAGCGTAGATGCCGATCGACGAAACGCTCCCCAGGATCCGACCCCAACGAACCACTCGCGTCAAAACCGTCAGGGAAACGGCCGAGAACACCTCGACTGTCGAACACGCCCGACGAGACGATAGCTGATTTGTACCCGATACGTTGCCCCCGCCAATGACGCGGCGTCGTCGGCGTTCACGGGGGCGACGCTTTCGTGCAGACCATCAGAACCCAACGCGTCGTGAAGGCAGCCATTCGGACGCGGTGTCCACGTGCACCGTACATTTCGTTTCCCTCGTCGAATCGTCGGGGATTCGCCCAACCGCCGGTTACTCCCGTTCAGACGCGGACCGTCGGTCTGCCAGTCACTGATTCGAGACGGCTTCGCCGTCCAATCATCACAGACGACTGCCGGTCATTCGAACGACTAGATGGATCGATGTCCTGAGTCGATTTTTCCTGCCGTATCGACACGTGGTCTAAGAGACTGTGTATTGGCCGTCGCCGTCGGAGTGATCTCCAATTCAAGCCAGGTTGCCCATCGTTCGACGCGATGTGCTGTCTGGGCTTCCCTCGGTAGTATGCCTCCGGGCGTCCGGTTCATTTCCGCCCGCAAGACGGGGAGTTCCGTGACGGTTTCGCCGGTGAGCTGACCGATGACTGACGGTTTTGTGCCCGGAATACGCCACATCCCGCGTTTTACACTGGTGAATAAACCTCATTTAACGATATAGAATTTCCACGGGATCGTTCTGGATTGAGTGACCACGACCCCGAGCCATTCTCTCCTATCTCAGTGGCCCTACGTATCAACCAGGACCGATCACTCAACTGTTTCTCGTACCTCCGCAAGTGTCTCGTATACGCGTTCCCGCATCCATTCACCCATTTTCATTCGTTTGTTTTTCTCGACAGTTTTTTGCAAATGGAGTGATTCGAGGAACGCAACCCAGTTGATCAGTCTGTATAACGGACGTCGTTCCTCGTAGCCACCGGGGAACGATCGAACAGATTCGTATCCATCCTGGAACGCCTGCGTAACGGTCTCGTCAACATCATCGGACGCTTCGAAGTATGGCATCACTGTCCGCCAGTAGTCATACTCCGCCGGTGCAACGAACGCGTGTTCGAAATCAATCGCTATGCAGTCGTCCCCACCCGTTCGAACGTGGTGCTCAGGATGAACATCGCCGTGACAGAGAACCGGCTCACCAACTCCGTCGAAGACGGTGGGATGATCCCGGAAAAACCCTTCTACAGCGTCTGCAACGTCTCCATATCCCTTCGGAGCGAGATACTGACCATGGTGGGCAATTCGTTCGATGATAGCATCGGTCCAGGTTTCGTGGGGTGTAAGTGAAAGATCCCCATCACTGTTTCGGGGCTGACCGAATCCATCGAACGCACCGACAGTGTCATCGTGTAGCGTTCCCATCCAGACGCCCGCAGCGTGTGCCCATTGTGGGTCCACCTGCGTTGAGGGGCATGCAATCTCGTCATGCCAGGCCGTAATATAGTGGTCAGTCCCAACGGCGATTACCTCCGGAACAGGAGCTGACGTGTCAGTTGCGACATACTCGTGGACACGCCCTTCATCAGCCGCATGTGCTCGTTGATGGTCGTCAATTTTCAACACTGCTCGGCGGTTATCAAGTCTGATTTCGTACACACGGTATGGAGGGACGTCGTGGAGTTGACGAATGACGCTATTTTCAGAACCGTACTGTGCTACCGTATCCTCGATTGGTTCGAACATATTTGGAATCCGCTGACGGGCGGCGACCGGCCGGAGTTACAGTCCTGCAGCTCCGGCCACAAAAGGACGGCTAGATATCCTTACGGTAGGTAGTTAACTGTGCTGGTTTTATCCAAGCAACGGGGATGAGTACCCACGAGTTCGCTAATTAGTGTCCAACACCGGGCAACGTCAAACGGGATCGACTTGACTTCGAACGGGCCAAAATGACGAAAATGGCTGGCTATCCAGGGGATGATGGGAACCCAAAAGCAACGCCCTCAACTGTCAAATCGGGACTGAACGAACGGGTGAATGTCCTCGATGTCGCCGAGCCGTGAGTCGGAGTTGAGCACCACTTCGGTCTCCTCGATGGGCACGGAGATGCTGATCTCCTTGGTTCGTCCGTATCGGCCCTTACTCACGACGACGGCGTTGACGATGCCCAGCATGTCGAGTTCGCTGATGAGATCCGTCACTCGACGTTGCGTGAGCACGTCCGCGTCGATCTCCTCACAGAGGCGTTTGTAGATGTTGTACACCTCACCGGTGTTGACGTTGTGGACGCCGTGTCGTTCGAGGAGGATGATTGCGTACAGCACGAGTTTCGACTGAGTGGGCAGGGTTCGAACCACCTCGACGACGCGATCGAGCTCGATTTTGTCCTGTGCTTTCCGGACGTGGCTCTCGCTGACACGGTCGAGTCCCTCCCGCTCGGAGAGTTCACCCGCTGTTCGGAGCAGATCGAGCGCTCGCCGCGCATCACCGTGTTCCTGGGCGGCAAACGCCGCACAGAGCGGAATCACCTCGGGGGAAAGCGCGTCCGATTTGAACGCGTCGTTGGCACGGTGTTCGAGAATGTCTCGAAGCTGGTTGGCGTCGTACGGCGGAAATACGATCTCCTCCTCTCCGAGCGAGGACTTCACTCGAGGGTCGAGCATGTCCGTGAACTTCAGGTCGTTGCTGATCCCCATAATCGAGACTCTGGAGTTCGACAGCTCCGAATTCATCCGCGAGAGGTTGTACAACGTGTCGTCGCCGCTCTTTTCGACGAGTTTGTCGATCTCGTCGAGCATGATCACGACGACGCGCTCCTGGAAGTCGACCGCCTCGAAGAACGTCGTGTACACACGGTCTGTCGGCCATCCGGTCATCGGAACCTCTTCGAGTTCGTCGCGGCGCTCTTCGAGCCTCGTGGCGTAGGTACCGATCCCGTCGATGTCGTCGAAGGGGGTGTCACCGAGCATCGCCGGTTCCTCGCGTGCGCGCTCGCGAAGCGTTTCCAACTGGTCGAGCTGACCGTCTACGAGCGTTCGATTCTCCTCGATGAACGTGTTAGCGAGCTGTGCGAGCACCCGGTACTGGGTGTCGGTGACCTCACAGTTGATGTACTCCACCAGACAGGGGACTTCGTACTTCTCGGACGTCCGTTCGAGCTCCTGACTCACGAACTTCGCGCTCGCGGTCTTCCCGGTTCCGGTCTTGCCGTAAATGAGGATGTTCGACGGCGTCTCCCCACGGAGTGCCGCGACGAGGATGGTCGCGATTCGGTTGATCTGGTCGCTCCGATGGGGAAGTTCGTGTGGCGTATACGACGGTCGGAGGACCTCCTTGTTCTCGAAGATCGGTTCGCCGCTGAGGAGGTCGTCAAACAGACCTTGGTTGGCCCCCTCCCCGTCACTGGTCGTGTCGTCGTCGGCCAGGGTCTCCAAATCTAGTTGGTCGAGTGATGAGTCAGACGACTCATCGGTCTCGGTCGGGGCCAGGGATGGATCGTTCCATCCGCTTGACGGGAGTCCGGCGTCAGGTGAGGACATCGGCGGTTCATCGCTCGAATCAGCGGGCAGTTTCTCGAACGATCCGTCGTCGAGTCGAGTACCACTACCTGACGTTTCAGAAGCGTTGGGCTCCGGAATCGATTCGGGTCCGCCGTTCCCATCCCGATTCGAACCTCCGTGATCGAGGTCGTCTTGCCCGGAAGCCACCCCGCTGGAATTCTCGCCGGATTCGGAGTCGTCGTCCGTCATACGTCGTACATCGTACCCCCTTATTTCACCTGGAATATCGCCCGCGTGACCTAAATATCCGGTTTTTCAGGGCTTCCACGGCCTGTGTTCCGGTATTTCTGTACGGGGCCTGTCCAGTTGATGCAGGGGAACGGGAGGTGCGATGGGTTCTTAAAAGCTTCTCTCTGCTTCCGAACCCGCGGGCGGACGGCGGGTTTGGTGGATCGTGTGATTATATTGATAGAGGTGTCGGATACAAATCAGTACAATATTGTTCATTAGGGCGATAGGCCGTGGATATAATGATCCTAGTATAAGTAATATAATTCTATCGCAGAGTACGCGTTGATGGGATCGCCAAGCATGCGTTGATGGGACTAACCGCATAATTTGGTCGATGTACTGAGTCCCAGTACGGAAGCTACTTTATGGGATGAGCAGGCGCAAAACCTCGCCCTTCAGGGCGGGGATACGCGCCGTCACTGGGTGACACCAACCACCGACGGCTGCACGGCTGGATATTCCACGTTTAACCACTATATTTAATATTGATTAATCATAATCACTTATGAACACAGTAAAATGCTGAAGACAACCCGCACCTATCGAGCGAAAATCGTCAACCACCACCAGGTGAGTGACGACCTCGATGACTGCGGACACTCTGCATCGAAACTGTGGAACGTCGCCCGCTACCACACCCAACAAGAATGGGATGATACCGGCGAGATTCCGTCCGAAGCCGACCTCAAACGCGAATTAAAAGACCACGAACTCTACAGTGACCTACATTCTCAGTCAAGTTCGTTCGAAAGGCGAAGCCTTTCGTGATGCCAATGAGCGAAGCTCATTGAGCACAGCGAGTTCTCGAAGAGCTTGCTGAGGCGTTCACCGGCTGGTTCAAAAAGCGCAAGAACGGCGACACGGAAGCGAATCCACCCGGCTACCGCAAGCGAGGCGACAATCATCCACGCTCTACCGTGACGTGGAAGCAGAACGGTATCAAGCACGACTCAAAGCACAATCAACTCCGCCTATCCAAAGGCTTCAACCTCAAACAGCACCGCTCAGACTTCATCCTTGTAGAGTACGAGACACGACCAGACGTGACCGTGGAGAACATCCAGCAAGTTCGAGCTGTATGGAACGGCGACCGCTGGGAACTCCACCTCGTCTGCAAGGTCGAGATTCCCGTCGAGGACGCACCCGGCGACAACACTGCCGGAATCGACCTCGGAATCAAGAACTACCTCACCATCGCTTACGATGATGGAGACGCCGAGTTGTATCCGGGGAACGTGCTGAAACAGGACAAGCACTACTTCACCCGCGACGAGTACGACACTGAAGGTGAAAACGGGCCGTCGAAGCGTGCGCTCCGCGCTCGACAGAAACTCTCTCGTCGGAAAAACCACTTCCTGCACACCCTCGCCAAGCACATCGTCAAGCGGTGTATCGACCACGAGGTCGGTCGCATCGCCATCGGTGACTTGAGCAAGATTCGTGAGGACGAGAACGGTGACGCTCGAAACTGGGGCAAGCGTGGAAACAAGAAACTCCACGGATGGGAGTTCGATCGCTTCACCACGTTGCTCGAATACAAGGCCGAAGAACACGGTATCCTCGTAGACCGCAAGAGCGAGCGCGACACGAGTAAGACGTGTTCGTGTTGTGGCCGGAAGCGTGATGCGAACCGCGTGGAGCGCGGATTGTACGTCTGTGAATCGTGCGGAGCGACGATGAACGCAGACGTGAACGGTGCGGTGAACATTCGCAGAAAGATAACTCAGAATCCCCCAACTGGGGATATGAGTAACGGTCGGTTGGCACGGCCAGTAGCCTACCTGTTCAACCAATCCTCGGGGCGTTTCGCACCGAGCGAACGGATAGGTTGCGAACCGTAATATCCCAACGCTTGGGAATCCTCGCGCTTCAGCGCGGGGAGGATGTCAATCGGAGTTCTGACCTCAGGATTTTCAGAAGGTCGTCTATGGGTATCATCGCCGGTTTACTCCCCGACCCAAATGATCTCCGGGCGATCCACGGGCGATCCTCGATTGGCCAATTGTTCCAACGCACCCCTCACCCCTTCGTTTCAGGTGGAAACAGAAAATGAACACCCCCTCGCAGAGAGAGTATTTGGATAGCAGAATCTTTAATAGGGAATGGAGAAAACCATATCCGTAGTGGTTAGATATAATAAAAATCAATAGATTTAAATTGAAACTATATGGCGATATGTGTTCATCACGACCAAGGCTGCCTCCCAATCGGATAGTTCTGGACGCTCGACTCGACCCCGGCCGGTATCAAATCGACAATTTCTCCCTCTGTGAACCCTCACCCTAGCTAAACCGACTCTGTGGTTTGTCGTTCCAGTTGAAGCGAAGGGGTTGGGGCATCGTGAGGGTGCTCGAACGCAGGCGAGAATAGAAGCCCTGGATCGATAACCTGGGTTGACGGTCTACAGAAAAGACAGGCCGAGTGCCTCGGGGCTTGACCCCGAGGCGGTTCACATGCCGCCGCTTGGACAATCGAGAAAATCCGCGCTGGGCAATCGATGACGCGGACCGTTTTCACGCTCCAGTTGAAACAAAGGGGTGGGGGGATATCACCGCGGACGAGACTGCTGTCAGCAATCTCGTCCGGGAACTACGAACGACATCAACTGCTACGCTGCGGTGATGTCATCTGTCGATACGTGGATGCGTGTCTGACATACGCTTAAGTGTGTTCGGTGTGGTGATTCGACAACGAACCCCCTATCGAACGGATGGGGGAGGGAGAAACGATGGGATTGATCACCGACATTCGAAACAGCGTCCGACGGGTCACCGACAACCTGTTCGACTCTGGCGAACCAAAGCGAATCGGAATTTACGGCCCTCCGAACGCGGGGAAGACGACGCTTGCGAATCGTATCTCCCGTGACTGGACCGGAGATGTCATCGGGCCGGAAAGCGAGATTCCCCACGAAACGCGGCGTGCTAGCCGGAAGGAGAACGTCGAGATCAAACGGAACGGAAAGACCGTCACGATCGACATCGTGGACACACCGGGCGTGACGACCAAGGTCGATTACGAGGAGTTCGTCGCGTACGACCTCGACGAGGACGAGGCGATCGAACGGTCCCGTGAGGCGACTGAGGGAGTTGCGGAGGCCATGCACTGGCTCAGAGAGGACGTCGACGGCGTGCTCTACGTGCTCGACTCCTCTAACGACCCGTTCACGCAGGTCAATACGATGTTGATCGGCATCATCGAGAGCCAGAACCTGCCGGTGCTCGTGCTCGCGAACAAGACCGACCTCGAAGACTCGAACGTCGGTCGGATTCAGAACGCGTTTCCACAGCACGACACGCTCGCGATGTCGGCGCTGGAGGGCGAGAACATGGACGACGTGTACGACCGCATCGCGGAGAAATTTGGGTGATCGACGTGGGGGAAGTTACGCACGACTCGGCTGACGGCGTCAGAATCGATATGGTGAGCGCGGAGCGTCTCGACGGGATGGCCACCATGGAGAAGATCCGGATGGTCCTCGACGCGGTCCACGAGGGAAACATCGTCATCCTCGAAGCCGGTCTCGCACCGGACGAGGAGAGCAAGCTTATCGAGGTGACGATGAGCGAGATCGATCCGGACGGCTTCTCCGGAATCGAGATCGAAACGTACCCGAAGTCGAGCTCGGACCCCTCGTTGATCGATCGGCTGGTCGGGGGCTCGTCGACCTCGAAGCTGACGGTGATCGGCCCGGCCAACCGAATCGAAACGCTTCACAAGGACGAGTCACTCATTAGCGCGCTCGTCTCCCGCCAGTAATGCCCCACCGATGTACGGCCTGTGGACGGCTCTTTCCTGACGGCTCACGCGAGATGCTAACCGGGTGTCCGGACTGTAATTCGAACACGTACGAGTATTTATACGACCCCCAGCCGAGTGAATCGGAACGGGAGGACGCCGACGGCCACAGCGAGCGCACCCCAGGGAGACGTACGTCTCCTCCTGACCATAGCGGCCAGACAGCTGACAAGTCGCCTAACGATCGGCACGCACAGACCAAACGGTACACCGACGCGGAGGAGTACACCTCGATCGACGCGCCTGAAGATGCAGCCCAGCGTGATGCACGATCGACGCTGGCGGCTCCGGACGAACTTCCGGACGTGAGCGGTCGATGGCCGGCATCCGGATCGTCCGAGACGGCGACTGGCTCTTCAGGGGAAAGCAAAGAATGGCCCGAACGGAACGTCGACGCTGGTGCTGGTGGAAGCCGATCGAAACCAAGCGGGCAACCGGAACCGAACGAACCGGATCACCGTCGAAGCGAGGCTTCGGATTCCAACGTCCGGGACGCCGATCCCGATCGAACAACCCCTCCGCAGAAGCCACGCACGACGCAACCGCCGGGCGGAGCGCAGGAGTCCAAATCGGTGTCGTCCGAGACGGAGCGGACGACCGACGTAGAGACCGTTCGATCGAGGCTCAACGACCAGTTCGAGAGCATTCGAATCGTCGAACCCGGCCAGTACGAGATCAATCTCATGGAACTCTACAAGCGCGACGAGTACATCATCGAACTGCAAGAGGACGGGCGCTACGTCATCGAAGTGCCCGATGGATGGGGCGGAGGCGAGTGACGAACCTCTTCCAGGACTGAGGTCGTGGATTCTCGAAACGGTTGAGGCGGTGAGTTCCCGAAGAGTCCAGTCCCTTCCGCCGACAGAGACGGACGTACAAAACGAGGTGAGTGTACAAGAAGCGTCGAGAAGGTTCGACCCCGAAGTTCGGTGCTGTGTCTCTACCGTCCTCGCCACATCCTGTCGAACGTTCCACTCGAAACGAAGGGGTCTGAGATCGGATGACACGGAGTAGAACGAGGACACGCCGAACATCCAGGTGGGGAACTGGAAGGTTTTAACCGACGGACGACCAACCGCCAGCCATGAGCGAAGCAACGAAAATCGTGATTGGGACCATTGGACTGTCGGTAGTGCTCGCGTTCGCCATTATGGGCTGGATGGCGCTGGCCTGATGTTTCGGGAGCGACCCCTCCACGGTGAGGTGAGCGAGATACGAGCGGAGCACTGTTCTGAGGCGCTGGTACTCGACTGTGAGACCGACTTCGAGGCGCTTCCATCCGGGGCTATCGACGATCTCGCGCTGGTGACCGATCGAATCGATCCGGTGTCGTATCCGTCACAGTGGCTCCCGGAAAGCGCACCGGACATCCTCCGACGCCACGCCGGTTCGGCGTTCACGGTCGGACTGCCAGGAGACGGCAGCGTCGCCTGGACCACACAAACGGTGCCAGCGGTAGTGTTCGTCAAGCCGCGCGTCGAGGGTGTTCCCGAGGACTTCGTGGATTTCCTGATCGCGGAGGCACTTGTCGAGATCGGAACGGAAGCGCCGGAGGACGTCCTTTCGTTCTTCGGCGAACGGTACCCGGAATTGCACGACGCCGTTCCCCTCGATCCGGTCTCGACGTACCAGATCGGAACCGCACTCCGTGCTGCGTGGGTCGGTCTCTCGACCCGCGAGCGCTTTTCGGAGTGGCACGGCTCACGTCCGCGGTTGGCCGGGGCGTGGCAGGACGCGGGCGAACGGATCGAACCCAGACTCGGTGATCTCGCGGGGGAGGTCGCTCACGGCCGGACTGACTTCGCCGACGCGACGGAGTTAGCGTGTAGCGCGATCAAGCACGCACTCGAAGTGCCGGCTCCCTTTGCGGCGCTCGATACGGCCGCGTACCGCCATCACGGACCGGAGTACGCCGTCGAGTGGGCCAGACGGACGTTCGAGGCACTCGCCGAGGAGTGATCACCACTCGTGGAGAGACATGATCGTGCGACGGCCACTACTGATTCGGACCAGTCAGTATCAGAAGTCCGCTGTAATGGTCCCGTCTTCGCCGAGATCAACGACGCCATCGAACAGGTCGACGAACGCGTCGAGGACGTCGTTGTCGTGGACCTCGCGAGAGACGTGAAAGAGACCCACAGCGTCGTGCTCGTCGAGTAAGTCGAGCAGCGATCGCATCGTTTCGAGCGCGCGTTCTTCGTCGGCGTAGTAGGCGAGTTCAGTGACCGAGTCGACACTGAGTCTGAGCTTCCCCTCGTTGGATTCGAGAAAGTTCCTGGTTTGCGTCAGAATGCCGTCGAGGTCGTCGGGCGACGACACGTAGTGGACGTTGTCGCTCGATCGACGGGAGTATCCGCGATCGACGCTGAGCGTGTCCAGAATGACGGCCCGCTGCTCGTCGACGTCGTAATGGTCGAGTTTCTGCATGACTCCACGTGCGGTCGTTCGTGTCGAAATAACGAGAAATGCGTCGGTGTCCGATTTCAGAAAGTCGGTGTCGATCCGATCCGTCTCCCCTGTGCTCGGATGGAGCAACAGCACTCCGGTGCCGGCGGGGATCTCGTCCGGCGCGTTCTCTATTGCGAGCCGGTAGTTCATACGTTCGTCCGTGATTCGCAGCGAACTTAAGCGTGCGGGTGTGCGTTGAACACGCTCTTTCATGAGGGAGTACTGGGGCACATCTGTGTTGATACTGCGATCGGAATCGTCGAACTCTTACTGACGAAACGCCAGCCATTCCTATGAGCGTTCGACGGGAGTTCGATCAGTGGGCCGAAAGGGGTCGTGATCGCGAAATCGCCGGTCGGCACTGGAACACCGCGAAACACGTGCTCGCTCGGATGCCGATCGAGGCGGGGGATCGAGTCCTCGACCTTGGGACCGGAAGCGGGTACGCCGCCCGCACCCTCGGATCGCTCGGCGCCGACCTCGCCGTCGGAATCGACGGCTCGCCGGCGATGGCGAGAAACGCCCGCTCCTACACGGACGATGACCGAATCGGGTTCGTCGTTGGGGTTTTTGATCACCTTCCATTTGCGGACGACTCGTTCGATCACTGCTTCTCGATGGAGGCGTTCTACTACGCGGGTGACCCACATCGGACCCTCGCCGAACTTCGTCGCGTGCTCCGCTCCGGTGGGACGTTCCACTGCGCCGTCGACTACTACGAAGAGAACGTCTACGCTCACGACTGGCAGGAGAACATCGACGTGGAGATGACGCTGTGGAGCGCCGCCGAGTATCGCGACGCGTTTCGCGACGCCGGTTTCTCCGTCGCCACACAGGACAACGTACCCGATCGCGAAATCGAGATCCCGCCGGCCGAGGAGTTCCCGATCGACGGCTACGACAACCGCGAGGAGATGATCGAACGCTACCGCGAACTCGGGACGCTAGTGACCGTCGGTGTCGTTCCCTGACGCGGCTCTTTCGTCCTCTGTTCGATCTGCGGGGTTCGGATTCGTCCGGTCGACCGAAACGACGTGTGCATCCGCCGGCGCGAACCCCACCTCGACCGTCCCCGTAATCGGTTCCGTCGTCCGCAGTATCAACTCCCGTCCGTTCCAGTCAAGGTGGACTCGGGTTGTCTCGCCGAGGAATTCAGCGCTCTCGACGGTCGCCTTGATCCGATTCGCTGGACGGTCGGCCCCCGAACGTACGACCGTCAGCCCGTCCGGCCGAGCGCAGAACGTGATTCGATCCCCCTCCCGAATGGGACGATGCACATCAGTCCGCTGGAGTTCGAACTCGGCCCCGTCGACCGCTACGGTGATCCCCTCCGTTTCCCCTGCGATCCCAGATAACTCGAGCACCGTCCCCGAGAGGACGTTGTTGTCGCCGAGAAACCGGGCGACGAACTCGCTGGACGGGTGCCGGTATAGCTCCCGTGGTGTCCCAGTTTCCTCGATCCGCCCGTCGTTCATCACCGCGATCCGATCCGAGATCGACAGCGCCTCCTCCTGATCGTGAGTCACGTACACCGTCGTCACGTCGAACGCCGACTGAATCTCGGCGACCTGAAGCCGCAGCCGTTCGCGAAGCCCCGCGTCGAGCGCACTCATCGGCTCGTCGAGCAGGAGAACCCTGGGACCGGGAGCGAGCGCGCGAGCGAGCGCGACCCGTTGCTGTTGACCGCCCGAGAGTTCGTCCGGCGTGCGAGCACCCATCCCCGCCAGGTCGACCAGATCAAGCAGTTCTTCGATCCGCTCGCCAGTCGTCACCCCGCCAGGCGGCTCCCTAAATCGGAGTCCGTATCCGACGTTCTCTTCGACCGTCATGTGCGGAAACAGCGCGTAGTTCTGGAACACGACGCCGACATCCCTGTCTTCGGGTGAGACGCCACGTACGTCCTCGCCGTCGAGTCGAACCGTGCCGGTTGAGGGCGTCTCGAACCCGGCGATCAGACGGAGCGTTGTCGTCTTTCCGCACCCCGAGGGACCGACGAGCGTGAAGAACTCGCCATCATCAACGGCGAGTGACACGTCGTCGAGCGCACTCGCATCCCCGTAGGACTTCGAGACGCCGTCGAGTTCGATCGTCGTCACGATCTCTCACCGTCGTTCACAGGCCTCCACCCCTCGATTCGGAGTCGCCGCCGAACCGTTCGATCACAACGAAGCTGACCGCGGTGACGAGGAGGAGGAGACAGCCCATCGCGGTTGCGGGACCGAGCCGTCTGCCGAGATAGCGTTCGATCGCCACGGGCATCGTGTACTCGTTCACACCCGTCGCGAGGACGATCGTCGAGTTGAACTCACCGATACTGATCGCCGCGGCGAACGCGGCTCCCGCGACCACGCCGCTCCACACG
Organism: Salinarchaeum sp.; assembly: GCA_007122875.1. Lineage (GTDB taxonomy): Archaea > Halobacteriota > Halobacteria > Halobacteriales > QS-1-68-20 > QS-1-68-20. The sequence goes on from SKSS01000046.1 coordinate 14,888, forward strand.
AGCGGCAGTTCGACGTCGATCAGCGTTCGCGTCCGACTCGCCCCGAGGCTTCTCGCGGCCTCGATCATGGATCGGTCGATCGACGACAGCCCCGGCGTCACGTTTCGAGTGACGAACGGGTAGGCACTGACCGCGTGGGCGGCGACGATCGCGAGCGATCCGGCGACGGCGATCCGCCAGCCGGCGATCTCGACGCCGAAGACGAGTCCTCGCAACAGTCCGAGTCCGACGATGATTCCCGAGACGGCGAGCGGAGCCATCGCAACCGCGTCCACGACCGTCCGTCCGGCGTACTGGCGGGTGGTTAGCACCGCGATCACGACGCCCATCGGGACGGCGACGACGAGCGTTCCGACCGCGAACAGCAGCGAGTTCGCGATTGCCGGCAGCGGCCGAACCTGATAGGCCGCCCCCTCGACTTGCCGTTCGAGGAGGAACCCGTAGTGTGCGAGGGTGAACGAGCCGTCGGCGGTCGTCACGCTCGCGATCAGCATGCTGATGATCGGCCCGAGAAAGACGACCGCGGCCACCAGCGCGTAGGCCCCAACCACCGCTCTGGTGCCGATCGCGTTCGGCGTCCAGCGGTTCGGGATCAGGGGACGGCGAGGCTGTGTGTGGACCCCCCGACGGACCGTTCGCTGTGCGGCTTCGTACCGGAGGTAGCCGTACAGCAACCCCAGCGAGATCACGAGTTCGAGCACGGCGAGCGCCGCGGCTTCGGTGTAGTTGAGGTTCGATAGCTGGCGGTAGATGAACACCTCGATCGTCGCGAGTTCGAATCCGCCGAGCGCGAGGACGATCGGAAAGGACGCGAAGGTAAAGACGAACGTCAGGGCCGCTCCCATCAACACCGCGGGTTTCAGCTGTGGGACGACCACGTCGTAGAACGCCCGGTACGGTCCGGCCCCGAGGCTGCGAGCGGTCTCGAGTGCCCGCGCGTCTACGGACTCCCACGCCGCGACGGTCACGCGCGCGACCAGCGGCGCGTTGTAGAACGCGTGGGCGATCACGATCGCTTCCACCGTGTACATGAGGTCAACTGGTCCCACCCCGAAGACACCGAGCGCCCGATTGAGGGTGCCGTTCGCCCCGAAGGTCGCGACGAACCCCACGGCGACCATGATCGAGGGGAGGACGAACGGGAGGATCGTCAGCGACCGGAGCGTTCGCCGGCCCCGAAACTCGAATCGGGCGAGTATCCACGCCGCCGGGACCCCAAGCGCGACGCTGAGAATCGTCGAGAGGGCGGCCTGATAGGCCGTGAACCCGATTACGCCCATCGTGTGCCTGCCGGGAAAGCCAGCGGCCGCGCGATCGGCGAGCGCAGAGAGACCTTCCGCAAGCGAGCCTGCACCGGTCACCGTCGCGAGTTCGCCGACGTAGAAGGGGTCGGTGAGGATCTCTGTGAACGCCGAGAGCGTGAACCGGCCGTCGAGCACCAACGCCTCGACGAACACCGTCGAAACGGGGTAGAAGAACAGGACGAGGAGCAACGCGATCGTTCCAGCCGCGAGTGCGGTCAGTGCGTGGCGTTCGAGGGTGCGTGGTAGCGCGTGACGTCCGAGGGTGCGTGGTAGCGCGTGACGTCCGAG
>SKSS01000004.1 GCA_007122875.1 Salinarchaeum sp.
ATCTCATCCGGATCGGCCCCGTTCGGGTCGATTTCGAGGACGTGTTCGGCGGTGTACCGGTCCTCGTCGATCTCTTCGTGATAGGAATCCACGGGAGTGTTCACGAACTCGGAGCGTACGATCTCGGGTGATCCCTCGACTGCCACGGTCCGTTCGTACACGGCGACCTGTCCGCGTTCGTCCGTCGCCTCGACGCGCAACTCGTAGTCCTCGCCCGGTTCCACGTCAGGAACGTCGAACCACATGGTTTCCTCCGCCAGGGTTCCACTATGGCTCAGCGGAGCGACGGGACCGGCCGGGCGAATCTCGATGTCGTTGACGTACACACGAAGGTCGGCGACTGTGCTGTAGCGCTCGACGGCCGTTGCGGTCCCGCTCAGCTTGTCGTGCGTCTCCAACTGCTCGACGGCCACGTCGGGTTTCGGATCGGCGACAACCAGCGTCGTTCCATTCTCGAAGACGGCCTCGTCCCGTGACCCATCCACGTACGTCACGACCGCCCGGAACTCGTGATCGCCCGGTTCCCAGGTGTGCGATCGCTCGATCCCCGTGCCGACCGCCGTGCGGTTCTCGTACCACTGGACCTCGTCGACGTCCGACGAGGAGACGCCCTCGATGACGTACTCCGCTTCGAGCGGCTCGTCGCCCACGACTAGCTGCGATCCGGAAACGAACGGTGAAGCTGCATTCGCGATCGAGTCGTCGACGTCCTCCTCGTTCGAGCCGTCGTCGGAATCGTCCGGCTCACTTGGGCTTCCTGGGCCGCTTGGATCGGTCGGGGATGGACTGACGACCTCGTGGGTGGTCTCGTCGTGACCGGTCGATCCGTCCTCGTCGACGACCTCGACAGCGACGCTCCGGGTGCCATCGGTCGGAAACGAGCGCGTGAGCGCGGTCTCTTCGGCGTTTGGATCGAGCGATTCGGTTTCGATCCGGTCGCCGTCGACGTACCAGCGAACCTCGGAGATCGGCGCAGTTCCGGGGTCAATCTCGGCCTGGAACGTTGTTTCCTCCCCAATCTCGGCCGACCCACCGTCTTCGAGTGCGATCTGGGGTCCCGTCCCTGGCGTCACGGTGACGTACATCGTGTCGTCGTCCGTACGATCGTCGTCACCGACGACGGTGACGGTGACCTCGTAGACGCCGGTCTCCTCGGCTACGAAGGTGGTCGTCGGACACGCAGTGCAGAGTGGAGCGACCGACTCTCCGCCGGGCGTCGTAATCGACCATTCGTAGTCGTCGATCGACCCGCTCGGGTGAACCGATCCGGTTGCGTCGAGTTGGACCGTCGCGCCACGCGTGACGTTCTGATCGAGACCTGCCTCCGCGAGGGGATCAGCAGAGACATCCGCGAGGACGCCTCCGCCCGAAAGTGCGAGTGTGACGAGCACAAGTGAAGTGACGAGCGTCGTCGCAACGATGTATTTATGCATGTCTGAGTGGCCCGGATTGGTCTCGGTTTGGTATTTAAAGATACGTGAGAAACCGTGCAAACAGATGTCGTGATTGTGGCGTTCACGAGCGCACTGAGATCCCTCACGATCGTTTCGATTCTAGAATCATCACGATCGTTTCTTGCTAATGTATAGCAAAGGCTTTAGGGCCACCGTGGCCAAGTTCTACCCACTCAGGCCCCCGGCGGGCCGTGATCAGAATATGGCTCAGGACGAACTCATCTGGCGTGTCGCAGGCGGTTCCGGTGACGGGATCGACTCGACGAGCCAGAATTTCGCGAAGGCGCTGATGCGGTCGGGGCTCCACGTATTTACCCACCGGCACTATCCCTCCCGGATTCGAGGAGGTCACACGTACGTGGAGATCCGAGCGAGTCCGGAAAAAGTACAATCCCGAGGCGACGGGTACAACTTCCTGCTCGCGCTGGGTGACTCGTTCGCCCGAAACCCCCAGGATGACGCCTACTACGGCAACGAGGAGGTAAAACCGCTGTCGGAGAACCTCGACGACCTCCGCGAAGGGGGCGTCATCGTCTACGACGAGGGGCTACTCGACGTCAGTGAGATCGACGACTTCGACGAGCGGGTCGAAGAGAACGACTGGCACGTGTACCCGCTCGATCTCCGTGGGCTGGCTCGTGAACAGGGACGCGAGGTCATGCGGAATACGGCGGGAGTCGGCGCGACTGCCGCCCTCCTCGAGATGGACACCGAACCGATCGAGGAACTGATGACCGACGCGATGGGCGGTGACATTCTCGAACAGAACCTCGAGATCCTCGAAATCGCCTACGAGTCGGTGAAAGATGACCACGAGTTCACCCACGACCTCCGGATACCCGAGCACGATCCGCACGACGAGGAGTACGCCCTGCTGTCGGGGAGCAACGCGATCGCATACGCGGCGCTCGACGAGGGGTGTCGGTTTATCGCCGGCTATCCGATGACGCCGTGGACCGACGTGTTCACGATCATGTCCCAACACCTGCCGTCGGTCGGAGGGATCTCCGAACAGGTCGAAGACGAGATTGCCGCCGCAGCGCTCGCAGTCGGTGCGTCCCACGCAGGCGTAAAGGCGATGTCCGGCTCGTCCGGTGGCGGATTTGCGCTGATGAGCGAGCCGCTGGGGTTAGCTGAAATGACCGAGACGCCGGTCGTGCTCGTCGAGGCGATGCGCGCTGGACCGTCGACGGGGATGCCCACCAAGCCGGAACAGGGCGACCTCGAACACGTTCTCTACTCCAGTCAGGGTGACTCACATCGGGTCGTGTTTGCACCCGGAACCGTCGCGGAGGCGTACGACCAGACCCGAACCGCGTTCCGGATCGCCTACGAGTACCAGATTCCGGCGATCGTGGTGTTCGATCAGAAGCTCTCCGGCGAGAACGTCAACGTTCCGGCAGCGCACTTCGATCGCGAACCGAACCCCGATCTCGGGTCGGTGCTGACTGAAGACGAGATCGCGGAGGCCGCACACCACTCCTCGGGCAAGTTCAAGCGGTTTACCTACGACCATGAGGACGGCGTGAGCCCCCGCTCGCTCCCAGGACAGAAAGGTGGGCGATACCTGGCAACCGGCAACGAGCACAACGAGGTCGGCCACATCAGCGAGGATCCTGAGAACCGACTCCTCCAGATGAACCGCCGTCTGGAGAAGATGGAGAACATCCGCGAGGAGCTCGACTCCCGTGATGAGACCCATCAGACGTACCACGGCCCGGAGGACGCCGAGTATGGCATCATCACGTGGGGAAGCCAGCAGGGGACGGTCGAGGAGGCCGTCGACGACCTCAACGAGATGGGTCACTCCGTGAAGTCGCTGGGCGTGAGCGGACTGATGCCGTTTGCGGCAGCGGAGGTCGAGGAGTTCCTCGAGAGCGTCGAATCGGCGATGGTCGTCGAGATGAACGCGACCGCACAGTTCCGCGGGCTGATCCAGAAGGAACTCGGCCGCTACGGCGATACGATGCACAGTCTGCTGAAATACGACGGCAATCCGTTCGAACCGGCGGAGATCGTGGAGGGGTTCGAGGTCCAAACCGACGGTGACCGGGCCTCGACCGCTGCGAACACCCGCTACGAACCCGCGGTAGGTGACTGACAATGAGTGCATTCAGCGCAATCGGCGAGGAGCGAGAGATCGACAGAGACGAGTTCACACCGGGGATCGAACCCCAGCCGACCTGGTGTCCGGGGTGCGGTGACTTCGGCGTCCTGAAGGCCCTGAAACAGGCGCTTCCGGAAGCCGGTCGAACGCCGGACGAGACGCTGCTGGTGACGGGTATCGGCTGCTCCGGAAAGCTCAACAGCTACTTCGAGAGCTACGGCTTTCACACGATCCACGGGCGGTCGTTGCCGGTGGCTCGTGCGGCGAAACTCGCGAATCCCAACGTTGAGGTCATCGCCGCAGGCGGCGACGGAGACGGGTACGGAATCGGTGGAAACCACTTCATCCACACCGCTCGCGAGAATCACGATATGGTCTACATCGTGTTCAACAACGAGATCTTCGGGCTGACGAAGGGACAGACCTCGCCCACCAGCCCGAAGGGCCACAAGTCGAAGACGCAACCGAGCGGGAGCGCGAAGGATCCCATCAGGCCGTTGTCGCTCGGACTCACGGCGGGTGCGTCGTACGTCGCCCGCACCGCGGCGGTGAACCCGAACCAGGCGAAGGAGATCCTGGTGGAAGCGATCGAACACGACGGCTTCGCCCACATCGACTTCCTGACGCAGTGTCCGACCTGGAACAAGGACGCGCGCCAGTACGTGCCGTACATCGACGTACAGGACTCGGACGACTACGACTTCGACGTGACCGACCGTCGGGAGGCGGCCGACATGATGTACGAGACCGAGTCCGCGCTGTACGAGGGCGAGGTCCTCACCGGCCGGTTCTACGTCGACGAGGACCGACCGTCCTACGGACAGGAGAAGCGAGCGCTCGGCGAGATGCCCGAAGAGCCGGTTGCGGAGCGATACTTCGACGAGGACTACAAGTGGGAGCGCTCGGCCGATCTGCTCGATCGGCACATGTGACTTCGGCGTGAGACCCCCCCGTTCAGCACGCTCCTCGTCGGGCTACCGACCCGGGAGACGGGTGACTTCACGGGGAGAACGTCTCGTTTGCGGATTCAAAAGACATTTTTCCGCTGGGGCCAATTTTTCCTGCATGACCGCCGACTCCACGGAGGAACGGATCCTCTCCGCGCTGGAGGAAAACGCCCAGGCATCGTACGCGGAACTGGCCACCCTCGCCGGGGTTTCGAAGCCGACAGTGCGAAAGTACGTACGAAAACTCGAAGACGAGGGCGTCATCGTGGGGTACTCGGCGGATGTCGATCCGAAGAAACTCTCCTCGCAGTCGATCGCGCTCGTCGGGATGGACGTGGCCAGCGAACGCTACGTCGAGGCGACCCGCGAACTGAAGGAGATCGAGGCGATCGAGTCGCTGTATACCTCCAGCGGCGACCACATGCTCATGGCCGAGGTACGCGCCGGTGACGGGGACGAACTAGGCGAGATCATCAGAGAAGCGATTCTGGGAATCGAGGGCGTAACGGCGGCTCATCCCTCGTTCTTGCAAGAGCGACTGAAGTAGATGGCGACGTATCGTCGGGAGAGCGTCGTCGCGGCTCCGCTTTCGGCGGTCTGGGAGTTTCACGCGACCGTCGACGGATTGACCGCGGTCACTCCCGACTGGCTCGGATTGTGCGTGGAGTCGGTCCGTGGTCCCGACGGCGATCCCGATCCCGACGTGCTGGACGTGGGGAGCGAGATGACGGTCACGATGCGACCGTTCGGCGTCGTTCCAGGTGGTTCGTGGATCGCCCGAATCGTCGAACGGGAGCGAACCGAGCGTCTCGCGTGGTTCCGCGACGTGATGACCGACGGGCCGCTCCGAGCGTGGGAGCATCGTCACGAGTTCCACCGGGTCGACGAAGGGACGCGAATCGTCGATCACGTCGAGTACGCGCTGCCACCGGGGCGGATCGGCAGGACGTGTTCTCCCCTGGGAGTGATCGGGCTGGATCCGCTGTTTCGCTACCGTCATCGACGAACCCGAGCGCTGCTCGAACGGGGTGACGCGACACCGGCAGTCGAATCGTGATCCCGACTCGGCACGCGGAATCACAGACGGCACAGCGACCGGGAAACCGCAACGGGTAACTCCCGGCGGGCCCGACCGGCGGGGTGGATGTACGCGCACGTTCGGACCCGCGCCGAGGAGCGCGTTCCGCCGTCGGTCGCGCTCGGCGTCGCCATTCTCGCGGTCTCGACGAGTGCGATCCTCGTCGTCTGGAGCGACGCTCCGAGCGTGGTCGCGGCGTTTTACCGGGTACTGTTCACCGTGCTGTTGCTCGCACCGTTCGCGGTGACCGGCCATCGTGACGAACTCCGGTCGCTGTCGCTCCGGGACGGTCTGATAGCGGCTGCGGCGGGGGTCGCACTGGCGATTCACTTCGCCGCCTGGTTCGAGAGCCTGAACTGGACGAGTGTTGCGGCTTCGCTGGCGCTCGTCCAGTCTCAGCCGCTGTTCGTCGCTATCGGCGCGTACCTCCTGCTCGGCGAGCGAATCACTCGAACCATCGTGGCCGGAATCGCCGTCGCCGTCGGGGGGATCGCCATCATGTCCGCCGGCGACCTCGTGGGGGCGGGCGGTCTCGGTCCGAACCCACTGTTCGGGAATTCGCTCGCACTCATCGGGGCCGTGACGATGGCGGCGTACGTCCTCGTTGGCCGATCCCTCCGGCAACGGGTTCCCCTGATACCGTACGTCACCGTCGTCTACGGGGCGTGTGCGCTCGTTCTGTTGGCGATCGCTGTTGGACAGGGACAGCCGCTACTCGACTATCCCGGTCGGGAGTGGATCCTCTTTCTCGCGATGGCGGTGGGTCCGGGCGTGTTCGGTCACACGGTCGTCAACTGGGCGTTGGCTCGGGTCGAATCGAGCGTGGTGAGCGTCACCTTGCTCGGCGAACCTGTCGGTGGCTCCGCGCTCGCGGTCCTCTTTCTGGGCGAAGTGCCGCCACCCCCGACGATCGTCGGCGGGGCCGTGGTGCTCGGCGGGATCTATCTCACGGTTCGGGGCCGACCGTCTGGCTGACGGCAGGGATGTTTCATCGCTAATCATCGGCCGATTCGGCTGTCGTGAAGGCGATTCTGGGCTTCGGATCGCTTTTCGAGTGTACAGCCCGGGCGGTCACCGTCGAGATCGATCGTGAGCCCATCGATCGTTCGTCGGTAGAGGTCCGTCCGGCGTCCCTCGCCGGAGAACTCGCTTCCTTCCTGTTTGAGGAGGCCGACTTCCACGAGTTCGTCGATTCGTCGGTAACAGGTGGCGATTGGGATTCCGAGTTCGTCGCTCAACTCCTTGGCCGAACTCGGGGTCCGCGTCGCACAGAGAATCTCCGCGCTGTACTTGTTGCCGAGCACGTTGAGCAGTTCGTCAGTAGGGGCGGCCGATGACATGTCCAGAGCTGAGTTGGGTATTCAGAGTTCGGGGGATCGGACGTGACGGTTCCGGCGGTCGGTTCAGAGAACCGTCTCCGGGTCGACCCAGAGGACGAGCCGGCCGTCCCGACGGAACGCCCCGTACACTCCCTCGCTCCCGACGGAATCGTCGAGCTCGTCCGGATCCGCATCGAACACGTCGTAGACCTCATCGACCAACCAGCCGAGCCACGTATCCTCCTCTCCGAGGGACCGATCAAGGACGAGAATCCGCGAACCCGTTGGCGTCCCGTCGACGCCGAACGGCTCCTTTGGATCGACGACCGTGAGCGACTCACCGCGAAGATCCATCGCGCCGACGACGCTCGATGGAGTGTTCGGAATCGACGTGAGTTCGTCTCGCCCGACGATCTCAGCGACGTACTCGATGGCGACACTGTACCGCTCGTTCTCGAGACCGAACTCGAGTACCTGTGTATTCTCCGTCGACATGTGTAGTTCTCGGTGTGTTCGTCTACCGGATATGGTCACGGTCTCACCATAAATCTTCGCGACTGTGCGTCGCTGATGAGAACCAGTTTACAGCGAGCCCGTGTGAATTCACACGCTGGCGACGTGTCGGCGGGGGTTACCCTTTTATCGGTGGGGGAACGTACTGTCACCAACGATGGCTGCTGACGTAACCGAGGGGGACAACCTCTCAGAAGACGTGCCGGAACGACGGATCGTCGAGTTTCGTCTGGGCACGGAACGCTACGCGATCGACGTCGATCACATAGAGCGCATCGTCGAGGTCGAGCGCGTGACCAGACTCCCCCGTGCGCCGTCGGCGATCGACGGACTGATCGATCTCCGCGGTGAGATCACCGCCGTGATCGATCCCCGTGAACTGTTCTCGGTCGGACCGCCCATTTCGAGCGACCTCGATCCCCGGATTCTCGTGTTCGATCTGCCGGACGAACCACAGCCGGTCGGCATGCACGTCGACGCCGTCTTGGCGGTCGACGCCTATCCCGAGTACGCGATCGAGCGTGGGGAAGTCGTCGAAGAGATGGACTCCGATGCGCTCGAACAGGGGCTCCTGCGTGGGGTGATCCGTGACGAAGAGGGCGACGGGGTCGTCGCGTGGGTTGACCCCGAAGGAATCGTCGACGCGACATCGGTCGACACCGGATCGATCGACGCGAGTTCGCTCGAAGCCGACGTGGCCCGGTTGGTCGACCCGTAATTGCACGCCGTCCGCGACGAGGATCAACGCGGTAGGGACTCCCTATTATCACATTTGATACCGGAAAGACAGCATTTATATTCTGTTCCTCGTAACTTGAAGTCGGTGAAATTGGATGGCGCCAGGGGTACTCATCGTCGACGATTCTCATTTTATGCGCAACCTCCTACGGCAGATTCTGGAGGGTGAGTTCGATATCGTCGGCGAGGCCTCGAACGGTGCAGAGGCCGTGAAGTTATACAAGGAGAACGAACCGGACATCGTGATGATGGACGTCGTGATGCCGAAGTGCAACGGCATCAAGGCGACCGCTGCGATCAAGAAACTCGACTCGGACGCGAAGGTGGTGATGTGCACGAGCGTCGGCCAGCGCGAGAAAATGAAACTGGCGGTCAAGGCGGGCGCGGACGGTTACGTCACGAAACCCTTCGAGGAACCGACCGTGATGGAAGCGTTGAACGACGTCGTTCCGGCATGAAACGCGCGCTGGTCGTCGACGACTCGCAGTTCATGCGGACGGTGATTGGCGAAGCGTTAGAAGAGCGCGGTTACGAGGTCGTCACGGCCAGCGACGGCGAAGGTGCGATCGAAGCGGTCGAACGGGAGCGTCCCGACGTGATCACGATGGACGTCGCGATGCCTGGAATCGACGGCATTGAGGCGACCGAGCGGATCATGCAGATCAGGCCAACTCCCATTCTCATGCTCAGTGCGCACACGGGTGACGGCGCTGATGCCACCCTCGACGCGCTGGAAAACGGAGCAGTCGACTTCATCACGAAGCCCGGCGGCACGGAAGTCAGTGTCGACACCCCCACGCTCACCGAGCGGATCCACGCGAAAATCGACGCGGTCGCTGCGGCGGATCCATCGTCGCTGTCGGTCGTCGATCACGACGACGGTGACGGGTCACCGGCCAGACCTGCGGTGTCATCAGTGACCCACCAGGATGGGGACCTATCGACCGTGATCATCGGGGCGTCAACCGGTGGTCCGAAGGTCGTCGAGCGGATCGTTCGCGACCTTCCAACCGGAATTGATGCCCGCGTGCTGATCGTCCAGCACATGCCGGCGAGCTTCACCGATCGGTTTGCAGACCGGCTCGACACCCTGTCGGCGTACGACGTGTTCGAGGCCGGAGACCGCAGTGAAGTCGCCCCAGGCGAAGCGGCTGTCGCTTCCGGGGGAATCGATCTCGCTGTGACCGGCGACGTGAGAGGCAGGTTGCAACTCGAAACCGTTCGCGAGACCCGCGACGGTACACCGATTCACCCGTCGATCGACGTAACGATGCGAACGGCCGCATCGACCGTCGATGGCCCACTGGTCGGCGTCGTACTGACGGGCATGGGCGACGACGGCGTCGAGGGACTGGCGGCAGTCCAGGACGCCGGCGGATACACGATTGCACAAAACGAGGAGACGAGTCCGGTGTTCGGCATTCCCGGACAGGCGATCGAAACCGGCTGTGTCGATGATGTCCGACCGGATCACGAGATCGTCGACGGAATACTCGACGGCCTCCGACAGGAGGTGGAAATCAATGGATGAGTATCTGAGGGAGTTCGTACAGGAAAGTGAAGAGCGAATCGAAGAGCTGAACGCCGCACTGGTCGCCCTCGAAAGGGACCCGGACGACGATGATGCGATGGAGCGTATCTTCCGGACGGCCCACACGCTGAAAGGCAACGCAGGCGCGATGGGCTTCGAGTCCGCGAGCCGCGTGGGTCACGTGGTCGAAGAAGTCCTCGACGGCATGCGTCAGAACCGTCTCGATCCGACTGCAGAGACGATGGACCGCGTCTTCGAGGCGGTCGATACGCTCGAATCCATGGTCGCGGAGATCCGCGAGCATGGCCAGCCACAGAGCGACCCGACACCGGTCATCGAAGCGATTGAGGAGGCCGTGGAGGCTTCGGAAGGGTCGATGGAAGTGGTCGCGCTCGATCCCCCCACGACGAGCGAGATCACGTCGACGCTCGAGGGCACGAGGGAACCGGCCAGCGCCGACGCCGACTGCTATCACGTGCGGCTGGCGGTCACCGAAGACGAGCGTGCGGTCGGCATCGACGGAATGCTCGTGCTCGAAGCACTGGCGGACGCCTTCGACGTACTGGGGACGACCCCAGCGCCGGAAATGATCCAGCGTGGTGAGTACGACACCGGTTTCGACGCCATCATTGCTAGCGCGATCGGTCGCGGGGACATCGCTGCGGCGCTCGAAGCCGTCGATCAGGTCGACGACGTGATCGTTACCAACGTAACCGAGCACGTGTCGTGGGGCGTTTCACCGTCCGAACCGGCCAGCACGGCCGACACCACCGACGATCTGGGCATCAACGAACTGCTCGACGAGTTCGACCAGTTTGACGACATCGAGGGAATCGACCCCGGTGAGGTCGACGACATTGAACTGGCCGACGATCTCGGGGATTCGGGCACGTTCGAAGACGCTACCGTCTCATCCGCCGATCCCGAAATCGACGACGTTGAGGTCGACGAACTCCTCGACGGGGTCGAGACCGCAGAGGAGGAAGGGCTTGATCCGGCCGGGGGAATCGCAAACGAGCCGAAAGACGCCTCCGAAACGTTCGAGGAGCTGAAATCGGAGGTCCAACAGGTCAGTTACGACGAATTGCAGGACGAACTCGACGAACTGGAGTTCGAGGAACTCGACGACGACGAAGAGGAAATCGGCTTCGACGAACTGCTCGAAGGGGATATCGATGTCGGTGGTGACGCCGACGAGCTGGAGTCGCTTGGAGCGTTCGACTCCGAGTTCGATGAATCCGGAGACGACATCGATGGGCTCGTCGAGGACGACGACGCGGCCGAGGAGTTCGACGACCTCGAAATTGACGAACCATCGGTGGACGCCGAGCCGGAGACGGTCGCGACTGACCGCGACGCCGAGGAAACGACCGCCGAAGCCGGCGACGAGCCTGGAGACCGAACGACATCGTCCGAGTTAGACGACAGCAGCTCTCCAGAGCCGGATCGCCTCTCCGGTGGCGATACCGCCCGGCCCGCCGACGTGCAGACGATTCGCGTCGACATCGATCGTCTCGACGAGCTATACGCCCAGCTTCAAGAGCTCGTCACGACCAGAATCATGCTCCGGCGTGCGATCGAGGAGAGCGACGCGGAGGTCGACACGGCGTTGGACATCCTCGAAGATCTCGAGACGGTCACCGACCGTCTCCAGGACACGGTGATGGATGCCCGTCTCGTGCCACTCGAACGGACGGTCGGGCGGCTACCGCGCGTCGTTCGCGACCTCGCCCGCGAGATGGACAAAGAGGTGACGTTCGAAACGAGCGGGACCGGCGTCGAACTCGACCGAGCGATTTTAGACGAACTTGGCGATCCGCTGATTCACCTGATCAGAAACGCCGTCGACCACGGCATCGAATCACCGGACGAACGTGAGGAGGCCGGAAAACCCCGTGGTGGATTGGTCGAACTTCGCGCCGAGCGAGCACGCGATCGGGCGATCGTCGAGGTGGTCGACGATGGCCGTGGTCTCGACGCCGACCAGCTTCGATCGGCGGCGGTCGAAGCCGGACTGGTCGAACCGTCCGAGGCCGAATCGATCCCGGACGACGATGTCTACGACCTGGCGTTCCATCCGGGCCTCACGACCACCGAGGAGGTCACCGACGTCAGTGGGCGTGGAGTCGGGATGGACGTCGTCAGAGAGACGGTCTCGAACCTCGACGGCACCGTTCAGGTCGAAAGCGAACCGGGAGCGGGGACCACGATCAGACTCGACCTCCCCGTGTCACTAGCGACCATCCGGGTGTTGTTCGTCGAATCGGGCGGCGAACAGTACGGTGTTCCCGCGGGGGCGGTCGACGAAATCTCCCGCGTACGACGAATCGAGATGGTCGACGGCCGGGAGATTCACACCCACGAGGACGACGTGTATCCGGTCGTTCGGCTCGGGAGCGCACTCGACGTCCCTGGCGAGACGCGCAACGGCGATGGACGGCTCCTTCGGATCGACAACGAGGTACGACAGATCGTCCTCCACTGTGACGACGTGGTCGACCAGGAGGAAGTCGTGGTCAAACCGCTCGAAGGAATGCTTTCGGGTGTACCCGGTCTCGGCGGGGCGACCGTCCTCGGTGAGGGCGACGTCGTTCCGATCCTTGACGTGGAGTCGCTATGACCGCGGACGAGGTAGCCGGAGGGGCGACGACGATCGATGTCCGGCAGCTCGTTCTCGTTAACGATCTGGCAGAGCTCGGTATGAGCGGCGTCGCAGACAACCTCGGTCTGCTGGCCGGAGAGCGAGCGGAGATGGACGTTCGGCGCACACACTTCGTCGAGGTAGCCGACATCCCTGAACACGTCGACGACGACGTTCGATTGGGTGTACGGGTTCGGCTCCGTGACATTCCAGGTGGACACGTGCTGGTTCTCTTTCCGGAAGAAAGTGCACAGACGATCACGCGGCTCCTGCTGTCGGAGGTCGTCCAGCAAGGGACGGACGTATCCAGCGAGATGGCCAGAAGCGCGGTAGAGGAACTCGGAAACATGATGGCAAGCGGCTTCGTCGACGGGTGGGCAGACGTCCTCGGAACGTCGATCGACATCTCAACGCCACAGCTCGTGTACGCACCGGCTGGCGAGATCGTCGAGCGAACGGCCGGTCTCGCGGACGATCGGTTAGCGCTGATCTTCGACTCCGACATCACGGTGCCTGGCCAGGAGATCGAAGCCGAAATTTATGCCTTCCCGGAGATCGAGGGGTTCGTACGAGTAATCAACGCACTTGACTCACAATCATGAAGTTAGATGTCAACGTTCTTGGGACGTTTCATCGGATGGCTCGCGAGGGAGCCGAACAGGCGGCGAATCGACTCACGCAGATGACCGGTGTCGGCACCCGCGTCGAAGTGACGAAGCTCAATTTCATGACCGCGGAGGACGTTCAAACCGAGTTCGGGGGCCGCCAACACGTCGGCGTTCGCGTCGACCTCGCGGGGGGTCCCGGCGGGACATCCATCATCGTCTTCGAAGCGGGTGATGCCCGCCAGATCGTCAGCACCCTCCTCCAGAAGACGACCGAGGACGAACCGGAGGGCGAAGAGAGCTTCGGCGAGATGGATCGGAGCGCGATCACCGAACTCGGTCACATCATGAACAACGGGTTCATCGATGGCTGGGCGGACGTGCTCCGAACGGCGATCGACATCTCGACGCCCTCGTTCGCCGCGGGAGCGAGTGCTGAACCGATCGTCGGCGACCTCGACGAGATGACCGGGGATCAGGACCTCGCGTTGATGTTCCGAAGCCAGATCGCCGCCGTGGGTACTCGCTTTGGCTTTCGTCACTACCTGTTCCCTGACCACGACGCGATGGCCGACACGCTTGCACGTCATCGGGACGGTAGTGACGGCTTCGAGTTCGAGAAGCTGATCGGGTTTGATCAGATGGTCGAGCAGGGCGCGACCGAGGTCGCCAACAGCGTCACCCAGATGACTGGCTTCAAAACGGGCATCGAGATTCGCCAGTTGAACTTCGTCCCGGTCGAGTCGATCCCCCAACAGATCTCGGAAGAGCAACTCGTCGGCGTCGCGTTCAGCTTCGATGGGATGCCGAGTGGCTACCTGATCTTCCTGTTCGACGAACCCTCCGCCGAGGAAATCATCGAGGCGTTACTGTCGCGTCCGCCCCAAGGAAACGGCGACGGATTCGACGAGATTGAACGGAGCGCGATCGAGGAGTTCGGCAACATCATGGCGAGTGGCTTCCTTGATGGCTGGGCAAACGTTCTCGGAACGGCGATTGATCACTCGACCCCGAACTACGTCCGCGACATGGGTTCGGCGGTGATCGACCCAATCGCAATCGAGGTCGGCCAGGACCAGGAGTACGCGTTCGTCTTCGACACCTCCATCGACGCGGCAGAGCGGGCGTTCGACTGCGGGATCTACGCGATTCCGGAGGAGGGGCGGTTAGAGGAGGCACTCGCCGCGCTCGAGGTACAGAACGTCGATCAAGCGAGTGAAAAGCCGAGCTTCCCGCTGGACGAGGCGGGCGGGCCTGGTCCCGACGAGTAGTCGGGTATGACGGCCATTAAGGAGGGGTTCGCCCCCAATCGCGACGAAATACTGCAGGTCGGTATCGCCGAGTTCGCGGTGACCGACGAGGGACAGCCCTTCGCCTGTTACGGACTCGGCTCCTGTGTAGCAATCGCCATGTACGACCGATCGGAATCGATCGGCGGCCTCGCTCACGTAATGTTGCCGAGTGCCGCAGAGATCGACGGAGGGCAGGATGCGAAATTCGCCGACACCGGCTGTCGTCGATTGTTCGCAGAGCTTCGGGCGCTCGGTGCAGCATCCAAGCGCGTCGAGGCAAAGTTAGCCGGAGGAAGCGAGATGTTCGAGTTCGAGGGAATCGCCAGCGACGTCGGCAAACGAAACGTCGCCGCAGCGAAGGCGACACTCGCCGAACTTAATGTTCCGATCGAGGCCGAGGCAGTCGGAGGAAATCACGGTCGGTCAATCGTTCTCGACACCGCCTCGGGGACGCTCGCAGTCAAAACTGCGAATAGCGAGATGAGAACCATATGAGCGCTGAGAACCTCGACTCTGGCGAATTCGAGACGTTGTCACGGTTCGTCGAACGCGAGCTCGACTTCGTCACCAGCCATTACAACGACAGCTATCTACAGCGGCGAATCCGATCGCGGATGCGTCGGACCGATACCGAGACGTACGACGAGTACCTCGACACGTTGCGGTCCGATCCGAATGAGGGTGAGGCGCTGCTGAACGCGCTATCGATCAACGTCACTGCATTTTTTCGAAATCCGGACGTGTGGGAGGGAGTTCGAACGGTACTTCGAGAGCTATCTGATCGCCGGAGCACCGTTAGAATCTGGAGTGCTGGCTGTGCTGACGGGCGCGAGCCGTATTCACTCGCGATGCTCGCCCTTGACGACCCGTCGATCGACGCTGGACGGGTTCGGATCACCGGGACCGACGTGAATCACGCGGCACTCGACGCCGCACGCGATGGCGTTTACGTCAGTACCCACACCGTCGACGTGGCCGCTCAACTCGATTTCCTCGACGATCATCGGCCGTACGTCGAGCAGGAAGACGACGAGTTCCGCGTTCGATCGACGGTTCGTGACCTCGTCTCGTTCCAGCACCACGATCTCATCGCCGACGAACCGCTCGGTGGACACGACCTCGTGTGCTGTCGGAATCTCTTTATCTACATCGACGCGGCCTACAAGAAGCCGATTGTCGAATCGCTAACAAAATCACTGAACAGCAACGGGTATCTCGTGATCGGTAAGGCCGAAACCCTTCCCCGCGATGCCCGTGACGGGTATGCCGTCGCGGACAGCGATCGGAGAATCTATCTGCGGGAGTAACCCCGCGTCGTGAAGGTCGACCGTCCCGTGACGATGTCGATCGAAACCGGTCGACAGTTACTCGGAATCGTCGTCTGACACCATCCACTCGTCGGCAGGGTTGTCCTCAGCGTTCTCAGCGTCAGCGTTCTTAGCGTCAGCGTTCTCAGCGTCAGCGTTCTCAGCGTCAGCGTTCTCAGCGTCATCCCCGGTGCCAGGATCGTCCTCGGCGCTGCCCTCGTCTGACACCATCCACTCGTTGGCAGGTTCATCTTCGGCGTCGGATTCGTCCTCGGTGTCAGGACCGTCGTCCGCGATCTCCTCAGCGTGTTCGTCTTCGTCACCGTCTTGGGACCCTTCTTCAGGTTCGTCGGTAGCGTTCTCGACTCCGTCACCCTCCTCGTCACTCTCGATCGGTTCGTCCGTCCCATCGTCGGACGCTTCTGTTCGTTCGTCGGAGTCGGTCACCCCGTTGGCCGAATCGTGGTCCTCTGGAACTCCTTCAAGATCGATCGATAGCTCGTCAACACTCTCAGTCAACAGCTCTTCGACCGGCGGCTCGTCGCCGTCCGCTGGCCGTTCCTCCCCCGTCGGTTCGTCTCGTTCGGCGTCATCGGTTCGTTCGTCGTCGGTGAGCGCGAACTCCCCGGTCGAGAGCACGTCTTCGGCCGGGACCGCTCCATCAAGGTCGAACTCGGGGGCGCCCTCGTCGTCCTCGTCACTGGCGTCCGGATCATCGTCCTCGTCGAGGACGTCGTAGTCAGCATCGGTCTCGAAGCGATCGAGCGCCAGCGAGAGTTTGCTCGCCTGCTCGGCGAGGTCGCCCGCGCTCGCGGTGACTTC
>SKSS01000093.1 GCA_007122875.1 Salinarchaeum sp.
GCCGAAACCAGCCGTGAGTTGTCCGACGACCAGCCGTAGCCAAACGCCACGCTACACGACAGAATAGCTATTCCCTGCGATGACTTACTGCACATATGTTAGCAAACAGCACAGACTCGCCGCTCGACGACATCGTGTTCCTCGCGCGGTCGCACCACCGCGTCACCGCGCTCGACGCACTCGCCGACCATCCGCGGACCCGAGACGAACTTCGAACGCTGACCGGGGCGTCGCCGTCAACGATCAGCCGCATGGTCCGCGAGTTTGAGGACCGCCACTGGATCCGCAGGAACGGTCACCGCTACGAGGCGACGTCGCTCGGAGCGTTCGTCGCCTCCGGAATGAGCGACCTACTCGATCGGATCGAGACCGAACGGAAGCTCCGCGTCGCCTGGAAACTGCTCCCGATCGAGGAGTGTGGGATCACCCCCGAGATGGTCTCCGATGCGACCGTGACGGTCGCGGAGGCTGACGATCCGTACCGCCCGGTGAATCGGTTCGTGTCGCTCCTTCGGGAGGCGAAGCGGTTCCGGTTCGTCGGCTCCGACGTGGCGTTGCTCGAACCCTGCAAGGACGTGCTTCGAGAGCGGATCGTCGACGGCATGCAAGCTGAGATCATCGATCCCCCGACGGTCGCCCAGTACATTCTCTCGACGTACCGAGAACACTGCGCCGAATCCCTGGTGAGCGGCAACCTAACCGTCCAGCTACACGACGACCTCCCTCAGTACGGCCTCAGCATCCTCGACGATCGGGTCGGAATCACCGGCTACGATCCCGACAGCGGAACGGTTCGGCTACTGATCGAGACGACCGACCCGGAGGTGCGCGAGTGGGCGAAGTCGACGTTCGATGCGTACCGACGCGAGGCACGACCGCTCACGCTCGAACAGCCCGTGCGGTGATCGCGTTCACACCGTGCAATGTAGTCACGGTGTGCACAGATTTCACGGGATGCCTACATATTCCGGCGAGTGCTGGTTCTCTAAGGGGATGGCACCGTGATCGCCTGCGGCCCTCGACTCCGTTAGCAAGCCGAGGGTCCATCGCCGTCGTGACCGTGAGCGCCATCCCGTTCGAACCGACGCAACGACTGTTCGAGGAGGAACCCGACAATGGCAGGTACACTCGACGTAGATAAACTGGAACGCGAAGTGAAAACCGTCTATCGTGGCGTCGCGGAAACGCCGACCGAAGAACGCCACTTCGAGATGGGCCGTGACCTCGCGGAACGTCTCGGATACCCACCGGCGGATCTCGATCGAATTCCCGAGGAAGCCATCGACTCCTTCGCAGGGGTCGGCTATCACTTCGATCTCGCCGACCTGCAACCGGGGGAGAGCGTCCTCGATCTCGGTAGTGGATCGGGAATGGACGTGTTCGTCGCGGCGTTGCACGTCGGTGAGACCGGGAGTGTAACCGGGCTGGACATGACCGACGAACAGCTCGCGAAGGCCCGACGGCTCCGAGACGAATCGGAAATGGACACCGTCTCCTTCGAGAACGGGTACGTCGAGGATCTCCCGTTCGAGGACGACTCGTTCGACGTCGTCGTCTCGAACGGCGTGATCAATCTCTCACCTGAGAAAGATCGGGTCTTCGATGAGATACGTCGCGTTCTCGGACCGGACGGCCGTCTGGCGCTCTCGGACATCATCAGCGAGGAGACGATGCCCGACGGCATCAAGGCGAACGCCGACCTCTGGGCAGCGTGCATCGGCGGCGCAGAGCAGGTCGACGACTACATGGACGTGATCGAAACCCCTGGGTTCGACATCGTCGACCTTCGGGAGAATCCCCAGTACGAGTTCACCTCCGAGCAGGCGCAGAGCGCCTGCACGAAATACGGCGTGAAGAGCGTCTCACTGGCCGCTCGACGACAGTGACAGTACCGAGTGCCACCGACCACCGTTCAGTCGTCCACTCGAGACCGGGCGAACAGCGCGACGGACCTCGCCGCTAGCCGGAAACCGACACGCTAACCCGACGTCCCTCCCTACTCGGGACGATGAGGGCGACCGTCACCGGACGGCACACCGATCCGATTCGACTCCTGCTGGCGGGAACCGAGGAGTGGCTGGGGCGAACGCACGATATCCTCGAACGGGCCGACGAGCGGACCGACTGCGTTCTGGCGTCGACGATCGACGACGCGATCGACGAACTCGCTGCCACGGCACCGCCGTATCACGCGGTGATCGTGGCGCAGGAACTCGAACGAGGAGCAGGGCTCGAACTGATCGAGCACGCGAACGGGACGACGCCGAGCGTCCCCGTAGTGTTACATCCGGCCTCCGGAAGCGAGCGCCTTGCGGGTGAGGCGGTCGCCAAGGGAATCGCAGCGTATGTTCCGTGGGACGAGCACGGCCGGTTACCCGAGCGCGTCTTCGACGCGGTCGAACGCGCCGAGGCGGCTCGCGATCGTTTCCAGCTTGCCGCCCGATTCGAGTCCGCCTTCGACGCCCCCGATCGATACGCGTGGGTGCTCGACGCCACAGGTCGAATCGTCGCGGCGAACGCCCAGTCACTGGAACTGATCGACGACACTGACGATTGGCTCGGAGAGCCCTTCGCCGAGTCACCGTGGTGTGCCCGAGCGGTCGGAGACGAGATCGAACGAGCAATCGAAGACGTCCACGAGGAGCGATCGATCCGAATCGACATCGATGAGGTTCCCCCCGGCCACGAGAACCGAATCACGGAACTGCTGCTCAGGCCGATACGGGACCGGTCGGGGACGGTCGCCGAGATTCTGGTGGAGGCCGAGGACGCGAGTCGACAACGTCGGCGGGAGATCGAACTCCGCCGCTCCGAACGACTCCATCGGGTCACCCTCAACAACATGACCGACACGGTGTTAGTCACCGACGACGATGGCGAATTCGTCTACGTCTGTCCGAACGTCCACTTCATTTTCGGCTACTCGGTCGAAGAGGTCCACGAACTGGAGACGATTGACGAACTGCTCACGCCGGACCTGTTCGATCCGGACCGACTCGACGAGAAAGACGTACTGACGAACATCGAGTGTGAGACCACCGACAAATCCGGTCAAAAACGAACCCTGCTGGTGAACGTAAAGCGTGTGTCGATCCAGGGTGGGACGCTCCTGTTCAGCTGCCGGGACGTCACCAAGCGAAAGGAACGAGAGCGTGCGCTGACGACCCTGCACGGAACGGCGCGTGAGTTGCTGTACGCCGAGACCGGTGAGGAGATTGCCCGAACGCTCGTCGCCGACACGACGGAAGCGCTGAACGCCGACGGGGCGGCGTTCTATCGGTTCGACGACGAGAATGCCGTCCTTCGGCCCGTCGCGGTGACCGACGGAATGGAGGCCCTCCACGGCCCGCTTCCTGAACTGGCGCCAGACGCCAATAGCAACGTCGGCCACGCGTTCATCGAAGGAGAGCTGTCGATCTTCGCGGACATTCGTGACTCGGATCGGCTCACGAACCCGTCGACCGACGTGCGCGGGTGCGTGTACGCAGCCGTCGGAGCGTACGGTGTGCTCGCCGTCGCCAGCGAACGACCCGACAACTTCGACGAAATTGCCGTGGAGATCGCCGACCTCGTGGCCGCGACGGCCGAAGCGGCGTTCGATCGCGTCGAACGGGAGGCGGAGCTCAGAGGTCGGGATCGGAAACTCCAGCGGCAGAACGAGCGCCTCGTTCGGAGCAGCCGAATCAACGACCTGATTCGAGAAGTTGCACGGACCCTCGTCCGGGCCGAGAGTCGAGAACACATCGAGCACTCGGTTTGTGCCAGCCTCACGGACGCCGGCCGGTTCGGATTCGCGTGGATCGCGACGGGGGATGTCGATGGACTCGTCCCGCGAGCGATCGGTGGCTCCGAGCGCGGGTACGTCGATGCGATCTACGAGGAGGACGTGATCGGCGACGAGCCCGTCGGACGCACCGCACGGACTGGCGAGCCGACCGTCGTCACGAACGTCGCGGCGGGGATCCACGAGAGCCGCTGGCGTCGCGAGGCGTTGTCGCGTGGGATCCAGTCTGTGATCTCGGTTCCACTGACCTACGAGGGCGTTCGATACGGTATCCTGGCCGTCTACGCGGTCGAGGCCGCTGCGTTCGATGAGGACAACCACGACGTGTTCGTCGAACTGGGGGAGCTGGTCGCCGCGGCGATCGGGTCACACAAACGAAAGGACGCCCTGCTGGAAGGTTCGACGACCGAGCTGGAGTACGAAACCGACGATCCGGGGTGTCTCCCGTACGCCATTGCCCGGCGCGCGAACTGTTCGATCACGCTCGAGGGAGGGATTCAACAGGTCGAGGAAGGGGTGCTGGCGTTCCTCGCCGTCGATGGCGCGTCTATCGACCACGTCGCCAGCGTCGCCGCGGAGTTCACCGCCGTCGAGGAAGTGGTCGTCGTCGACGAACGATCGGACGGCGGGACGCTCAGACTCAAGCTATCGAGCCCGTTTATCGCGACCGTTTTGGCAGACCACGGGGCTGTCCTCCGTCACCTCACAGCCGACGCCGACACCGCTCGCCTGACGATCGACGTCCCAGGATCGGTGTCCACGCGAACCGTCGAAGAGGTCGTCGGAACGGTCTACAACGACTGGGCGCTGGTCGCCCAGCGGGATCGCGACCGACGATTTGTCACCGATCGGGTGCAGTCGGAACTCGTTGATAAACTGACCGATCGACAGCTCGAAGTCGCGAGGACTGCGTATCACAGCGGGTACTACGAATCCCCGCGCGAGAACACCGGCGAGGAGGTGGCTACTATCCTAGATATCTCACCAGCGACGTTCTATCAGACGAACCGTCGCATTCATGAAAAAGTGTTTTCACTGCTGTTCGACGGCGAGTGATCCGCTGTGTGGCCCATCACGTTCTAGTACTCGCGCTCGCCATCTTACGATAACGGTACTCACCATACCACGCTAACAGTGCTCACCGGACTACCTAGATAATCGAGCCATCCGAACACTACACCTAGATATAGTGTGACGCAATTCTTGCCCAAGCAGTAACTACCCCCGGCACGTTCATGGGAAAACGATTGCAGCGGGTGGCCACCAGAAACGTCTGGGACACCGCGTACGAGACGAACGAGAAGTCGCAGTACGAGTGCTACGGATGCGGTCATCGTCTCTCGGTCGAGGGGTCACCGATCGTCTGTCCGGAGTGCGACGGACAGCTGCGTAATTGCGAGATGCCGATGGAGTAATCATGGCTTCGAACGCTAACAGCGGGACTCACGAGGAGGTAGATGCGGCGGAACCGAACCCCGAGTCGGCCCTCGATACAGCCCGACACCAGCTCGAACGAGCGGCTGCGGAACTCGACCTGGACTCGAACACGGTCGAGCGGTTGAAACACCCCACTCGCGTCCAGCGAGTCTCCGTTCCGCTCGAACGAGACGACGGCACCGTCGAGGTGTTGACCGGGTATCGGGCACAGCACAACAGCGTTCTCGGCCCCTACAAGGGTGGGATGCGATATCATCCCGAGGTCACCGAAGAGGAGTGTATCGGACTCGCGATGTGGATGACCTGGAAGTGTGCCGTGATGGATCTCCCGCTCGGTGGCGCGAAGGGCGGCATCGTCGTGAATCCGAAGGACCTCAGCATTGCCGAAAAGGAACGGCTAACCCGTCGGTTCTCGAAGGAACTCCGCGACATCGTCGGACCCAATCGTGACATCCCGGCCCCCGACATGGGGACTGATCCCCAGACGATGGCCTGGTTCATGGACGCATACAGCGTTCAGGAAGGCGAGACGACACCCGGCGTCGTCACCGGAAAGCCACCCGAGATCGGAGGAAGCTACGGGCGCGAGGAGGCCCCCGGACGAAGCGTCGCGATCATCACCCGTGAAGCGTGTGACTACTACGATTTCGATCTCGACGACACGACGGTTGCCGTCCAGGGATTCGGAAGCGTCGGAGCGAACGCGGCTCGCTTGCTCGACGAGTGGGGAGCGACCATCGTCGCGATCAGCGACGTGAACGGGGCGGTCTACGATCCCGATGGGCTGCCGGTTCAGGAGATCCCGTCACACGACGAGGAGCCGGAGGCCGTCACGCGCGACGCCGACGATCTCCTGACGAACGACGAGCTGTTGGCACTCGACGTCGACGTGCTGATTCCAGCGGCGATCGGGAACGTGATCACCGGTGCGAACGCCAGCGACATCCGTGCCGACCTCGTCATTGAAGGAGCGAACGGACCGACGACGTTCGCTGCGGACGCGATCCTCGAACGACGTGACGTGGCCGTGATTCCCGACATCCTGGCCAACGCGGGCGGCGTCACGGTCTCGTACTTCGAGTGGCTGCAGGACATCAATCGGCGGAAGTGGTCGCTCGAACGGGTCAACGAGGAACTCGAAACCGAGATGGTCCGGGCCTGGAACGACGTCCGCGAGGAGTACGAGCGCCGCGACGTTAGCTGGCGCACTGCGGCGTACGTCGTCGGACTCTCTCGGGTGGCCGAAGCGATCGAGTACCGCGGGCTGTGGCCCTGAGTCATCGAACGGCCGACCGGATATCCGTCTTCCCGTCCCGATCCTGGTGAGTTGTGGAGGTCGACAAACGGATTTTCGGATCCCAACCCAGACACCTTCACGGTCGAGTCTGCAACGGTCGGCCGTCTGGATCAGTCGTCAGCCGTCACGTCGAACGGCGGCTCTACGTCCTCGGGAAGCGGGCAGTCGTAGCCGCCGTCAGCGGTTGCCTCGGCGAACTCCTCGTTCGCGCGTTCGACGGTCTCCTCGTCAGCTAGCAGGTCGGCGACGGTCCCGCCGAGCACCTTCGCCGCGAAGACCGCACCCTTCGATGCGAAGTCACCGTTCGCGGCGACGACCTGCCAGCCGTGACCCGGAGCCCCGATCGGCCACGTCGCGGCACGGAACTGGCCCGTCGGCGCAATCCAGCTCACGTCACCCACGTCAGTCGAACCGCCACCGACCTCGCCCTCGTCGTAGGCCTCGACCGGCTCACCGTAGAGCGGGGCGTCACCGACGGCCGCCTCGACCTCGTCGGGGGCATCGTCGAACCGGCTCGCGAGTCGGTCGTCGGCGACCGTCTCCCGGAGGTCGGCCGCGAACTCGCGGTCGTCGTCGTCGTACTCGATCGTACCCGCCTCCTGCATGTTCTCCCAGATCACGTCCGTCACGGTCTCGTTCGGTAGGAAGTCGTAACACCCCGTGATGTACCGCCGCTCGACGTCGGTCTGGGTCATCGTCGCGGCCGCCTCCGCGATATCCGTGACCCACGCCGAAATCCGGTCGACCTCGTCGCGGTCCGGCGCGCGGACGAAGTACCAGACTTCAGCCTCCGGCGGGACGACGTTCGGAGCCCCGCCACCGTCGGTGATCGAGTAGTGAACGCGCGCCTCCTCGGGAATGTGTTCGCGCATCCGCTCGACGCCCGCGTTCAGCAGCTCGACGCCGTCGAGCGCGCTCCGACCGGATTCCGGCGATCCGCCCGCGTGAGCCGCCGTCCCCTCGAAGCGAAACTGCATGGAGTCGAGTGCGAGCGACGAGCCGAGTTGGGGCCGGCTGAGGTCGCTCGGGTGCCACGTCACGGAGGCGTCGAGGTCGTCGAACGCGCCGTCACGGGCCATGAACACCTTCCCGACCAGCGTCTCCTCGGCCGGACAGCCGTAGAATCGGACCGTCCCGTCCAGCTCACCCGCGTCGATGGCCTCCTTGACGCCGATCGCACCCCAGACGCCCGCGGTGCCGAACAGGTTGTGGCCGCAGCCGTGCCCCGGCCCGCCCTCCTCGATCGGATCGCGCTCCGCGCTCACCGTCTGTGAGAGGCCTGGAAGCGCGTCGTACTCGCCGAGGATGCCAACGACCGGCCGCCCGTCACCGTACTCCGCAACGAACGCCGTGGGCATATCGCCGACGCCCGTCTCCACGTCGAAGCCCTCCGCTTCCAGCACCTCGATCAGCGTCTGTGCGGACTCCTCCTCGTGGAGGCCGAGTTCGGGCGTCTCCCAGATTGCATCGCACGTCTCGATCAGCCGCTCGCGGTCGTTCTCGATCGTCTCGAACACCAGATCCTTCATAGGCGAGGAAA
The DNA here is from genome assembly GCA_007122875.1 of Salinarchaeum sp. Classification (GTDB taxonomy): domain Archaea; phylum Halobacteriota; class Halobacteria; order Halobacteriales; family QS-1-68-20; genus QS-1-68-20. The sequence goes on from SKSS01000093.1 coordinate 8,059, forward strand.
CTGGCGCGGGAGCGGGTTAAGCGTTCGTCAGGCGGCAGGGTGGTCTGAGCGGTTTCGGCTACTCCCTCTCTCCCGTCTCGACCGGCGGTCTCACGATATTTCCCCACTCGGTCCACGAACCGTCGTAGTTCTCGACGCCGTCGTATCCCAGCAGTTCGGTCAGCGGGTAGTCGTTCTCGATCCAGTAGTCCTTCCCGCCGTCAAGGACACGAGTGTCGTCGTGGCCGTAGTATTTGAACTGCCAGTAGGCGAAGAGCGCGAACCAGTTGGAGATTCAGCCGTTCCCGTAGCAGACGACCGTCGAATCCTCGGTGATTCCTGCGGCCCCGATCGTCTCCTCGAAATCGTCCTTCTTGAGGATGTCCCGCTGAACCGGATCGGAGAGGTCCTCGTCCCACTGCATCCCAATCGCACCGCGGATGTGGCCGTCGTCGTACCGCGAGGGGAAGTCGGAGTCGGGCGATTCGGGGCTGTTGACCTCGACGAGCATCAGGTCGGGATCGTCGTCCTCAAACTCGTCGAGTCGTTTCTCCACCCAGTCGGCCGAGACGAGCACGTCGGTGTCGTAGTCGCTTCCCATAGCTGGGTCGGCAACCGGGAGGGTCGTAGGCGTACGTACCGGGCCGTGGTCGGATCCGTTTCGATTCCCCAGTTTCCACCGGATTCGATTCCCAACCGTCAGCGGACAGCACACTTAAGCGGAAGCCATCGGAAGTGAATTCGATGAGTGTCGCGGAGGTGGAATGTACCCAATGTGGGCGCGGCTTCGAGGTGGACACGACCTACTTTCAGACGTACGGCACCGACCCGTTCTGTCCGGACTGTCTGATCCACACCGAGTGCCACGACTGCGGACGTGGACTTCGACTCCAGCCGTCCCGGTATGGGGAACTCGGGGGCGATCCGGTGATCTGTACGGATTGCGGTCAGTCGAGACCATCACACCGAGAGAACGCACCACCCGCAGCGCGACCGGCAGCGAAACCATCGTTCTGGCACGGACTGACGATCGGTGAGAAGATCCTCTTCCCGATCGTGGTTCTGGTAGGGATCGCGAGCGTCTTCGCGCTGGTGTGGTATCCGGAGGTCACCGCCCGGAACGTCGGGAGCCTGATCGCGGGGTGCGTCATCCTGATGTTCTGGCTGCTGGCTCGCGGGGAGAAAAACACCCCGAACACGTGAACGACTATGGCGTGCTACCTCGTACCGCACTCATGAACGAGACACTCGACGACATCACGTTTCTCGTCCGCTCGGAACACCGTGTCGGGGTCCTCGAAACGCTGACCGAGCATGCAGCCGACCGATCCGACCTGCGGGCCGCGACTGGGGCTTCCTCACCGACCATGGGCCGGATTCTCGCCGATTTCGAGGACCGTCACTGGATCGTCAGAGAGGGGCGAACGTATCGGTTGACCGGGTTGGGGGAGTTCGTCGCCGATCGGTTCGGGGAGTTTCGGGATGCGATGACGGTCGAACGGCAGCTTCGCGACGTGTGGCCGTGGCTTCCCCACGAGATCGACGGATTTCACGTCGAGTTGTTCGCCGATGCGGTTGTCTCACGCCCCGGTCCCGGATACCCGTACCAACCGATCGAACGCCTCACCCACCTCCTTCGGGAGACGACGACGATGCGCGGCTTCGGAATGGCGATCCTGAAGTCGGGCAATCTGGAAGTCTTCTTCGATCGGGCGCTGTCCGACCTGGAGTGTGAGTACATCTACCCGCCCACCGTCTTCGAAGCGCTCCTGTCGTGGGACGAGGAAACCGTCGTCGAGGCGGCCGCACGGGACAACTACGCCGTCTTGCTGCACGACGAGTTACCGATCGACGATCGGTGCGGGATCTGCCTCTTCGACGACCGGGTCAGCCTCTGCTGTTACGATCACGAGACGGGAGGACTGCAGGCACTCATCGACTCCGAGTCGAGCGCGATGCGGTCGTGGGCGGAGTCGTACTACGAACGATTTCGAACGGAGGCTCGACCGCTCGACACGGCTGGTTCCCACGCCTCGATGGAGTCAGTCCGGGAAACGTTGGACTCCGGATCACCGGTCGTCCGCTGACTGTTGCGTTCAAGGCGTGAAATATTTCACTAGACAGTTATACTTTTGCGCTCGTCGTGGCTGCTTTCGCGGAGTGTACCATGAGCGACCACCAATCAGAACCAACTGGCTGGCAGCTCGATCGGAGCGCGCCCAGGGCCTACGAGGAGTACCTCGTGCCACCGATGTTCGCGCCGTGGTCGGAACGGCTCGTCGAGACGGCCGACATCCGGGATGGAGAACGAGTACTCGACCTCGCCTGTGGGACCGGCATCGTGGCACGGAACGCCGCTTCGCGGGTGGGTGAGGAGGGAACCGTCGTCGGGGTTGACCTGAACGACGGGATGCTGGCGGTGGCGGAGGCGACCGCCGAGTCAGTGCAGCCCAGAATCGAGTGGCGGCAGGGGGATGCGACCGATCTGCCGTTCGCCGACGAACGCTTCGACGTCGTCTGTTGTCAGCAGGCCCTCCAGTTCTTCGACGACGCTGACGCGGCGCTCGCCGAGATACGTCGCGTACTCGTCCCGAACGGACGCGCAGTCCTCAGCGTCTGGCGGCCACTCCGGTACCACCCCGGCTACGTCGTTCTGGCTGACGCAATGGAACGTCACCTCGGAGACGACGCCGGAGCGATGATGCGGTCGCCGTTTCCCGAGTGGAAGATCGCCGATCTCCGCGCCCTCGTCGACGAGGCGGCGTTCGGCGAGCGAACGGTCGTCGTCGAGATCGGCTCGGTTCGGTACCCGTCGATCGAGGAGTTCGTTCGCCGGGAGGTCGCCAGTTCGCCGCTGGCGGAACGACTCGACGACGAAGCGGTTCAAACGGCGCTCGTTCGAGCCGTCGAGAACGAGCTCGGAGAGTACACCGACGACGAGGGGGTCGTCTCCCCAATGGAGTCGTACGTCGTCACCGTACGTCGGTAGCGGCAGTGAGACCGGTCGAAGCGGTGTTCTACACTTGCTTTGACCGGTCAGAAGACGAATGCCGTATGGATCTACTGCTATGAGTCACCTCGTGCTCTGTGAGGAGGCGCTTCAGACGACTCCTTGTGGGGGTGAAGCACGGCGAAAGTCATGGGCTGTCACACCCAAAACGGCTTTGCCACCGCGGAAAGAGACGACGCCAATGGACGCGGTTTCCGAACTCAGACAGCGCGAGGTGGAGACGTACTTCGAGGTGATCGCACGCGGCGGCTCCGAACGACTGCTCAGCGCCCGGTCGTTCCACAACCTCGGTGAATGGGAGCACGCGGACTACGAAGCGCTCTCCGAGACGCTTCGTGAGATGGATTCGACCAGCAGCGTCTCGTTTCTCGGCCGGGACGCCGAGCGCTTCGCCGACACGATCGCCCTGCTCGACGACGCCGGACACGAAATCGTCCTCCACGGCCACCGTCACGTCGCCTGCGACGACATCGGGTACGACCTCGCCCACGAGAATCTGACGCGTGGGCTGGCCGCAATCGAGGACGCCGGCGGCGTGACGCCGCAGGGGGTCATCGCTCCTCGACAGGAGGTTAACGCCGCAACGCTTCGGGTCGTCGACGAACTGGGCCTGACGTGGGTACTCGGACGAACCGATGCAGAGATCCCGGCCGGCATCGACTTTCTGGAGCCGGAACACCCCTACGACCTGATCGTCCTCAACGAGGGAGCAGAGCCACCGGAGGCGTTCGATCGGATCCGCGAGCAGACCCGCCCGGGAGCCGCGTTGCTGTTCCACCCGAACATGCTCGACTACTACGACGCGTGCTCCGAGTTCGAGACGTGGCTCGCTGATACGAAGCCAGTCTCGATCGGGACGCTCATCGACGACGGCGGGGTCGGCATCATCAACGACGCCATGCGGCCGCTCCGGATCGGGTGATCGATTCCGGCGAACCGACTCAAATCGAATCGTGCCGAACCGCACCAATCTTGGTCTCGGGGTCGAATCTCCACTGTATGGTGGAGTACGCGCCCGACGAGGAGTCGCTCGCCGAGGTCGACTCGGAGCGAGAGCGGGTTCGACTGGTCGCCAAGCGAGTCTCACGGTCACGCTCGGTCGAATGGATTGCCGAGACGGCGGACGCGGACGAGGAGGTCGTTCGAGAGGAGTGCGAACGGCTAGCCAAGCGGTTCGTTCTCAGACGAATCGGAGATGATCGCTACGACGTCCGGCTCTGGGTGGTCTATCTGGACATTCTCCTCCGTCGACTCAGGCTCCGCCGCTGATCCGAGAACGACACGGCCGAGCGACCGCTCGGAACCGGTCGATGAGATCGTGATCACCGATCGAAGTACCGTGACCACCGATCGGATCACCACTACATGCCCGTGAAGCTCGGATTTCGAGCACACGGCAAGCTAGTCGGACCGGACGCGGTCGAATCGCCTCGACCGCCCGGACTGTACGGCGAACGCGCGTATCGGGGGTGACGATGCCCTACCGTCTACGTCATGTACTCGTCGACGATCGAAGCGATGACCGGGAGCCGTTTTTCGTTCCCCTGGAACGCGGAGAACATCATGTAGACGTACAGGAGGAACATCGCGAACCCGAACGCTAACCAGAGCAACCCGAATCCAAGCGAGATCAGGAAGCCAAGGTATGGGATATCCCCGAGTAAGAACCCGACGATGAGTTGAAAGATCATCAACCCGATCACGGCGGCAAACAGTCCCGCGGAAAGTACCAGGCTCTGCGCTGCGTGAAAGCGGACGAATGGGTTCTTCTGCTCGACGATGTACAGGGCACCGCCGGAGACGAAGCCCCAGAAGTACGCCAGTGCGCCGAGGATGTTTTCGCTCACCCCGAGTTGGGTTTCACTCTCGGTTTCGTCGTCGGGTATGTGGTCATCGACCGTCGGTTGGTCTTGCTCGACATCAGTTTCGGTCGATACATCTGCCTCTTCTACAGATCCGCCATCGGTGGTTTCTCGTGTCATGGTGGTGTTCCGAATCGGTCGACCCCGAAACCCCCCGGCCGCTAACCGGCAGGTAAAAACGACTATTTACATGACCTTAAGTATAATTGAGCGTGAGGTATCCTTCTTAGTTACCTGTGGGTAAGGTATAGTGCGGTTCGTCTCGCGGTCGAGACGTACACTTTAATGTAGGCTACGTTCGTGGATTCCGTCGGATGCTGATACGGGCACGTTCGTTCGTTCGGGGTGGATCCGGTGGTATCGATGGCTGACCGCGACGGATCGCTGCACGCTGGCGCGCGTACGGAACGGAAGGGCGACGATGTCGGCGTCGTCAACGGCGACGACCAATCGTCGAGCCGCTCGATGGGGGCGACCGGCTCGGCTCCCGAACTGGTCGTCGTGTGCGGCCTGCCCGGCGTGGGAAAGACGACCGTCGCGGAGACGATCACGGATCGGACCGACGGCGAGTTGTTCCGAACCGACGTGGTGAGAAAGGAGCTCTTCCCGGAGCCGGAATACACCGCCGAGGAGAGTCAGGTCGTCTACGAGGAGCTGTTCCGACGGGGGACCGAAGCGCTCGCCCGCGGGTCGGCTGCGGTGTTCGACGGGACGTTCACGGATCGGTCCCGCCGGGAGAACGCCCTCGCCGTCGCGGACGAGGTGGGTGTAGACTGGACCCTCGTCAACGTACAGTGTGACACGACGGTCGTCGAGCGCCGAATCGAGTGCCGGGAGAACGACGTGAGCGACGCCGACTTCGACGTCCACCTCATGTACCGCGACCGATTCGAGCCAATCGATCGCGATCACGTGACGGTCGACAACTCCGACGGACTCGACGAGACGTACCGACAGATCGAGACGTACTTCTAGCGATCCGAGTCGTACCGGGCGTCGATCGCTGCGATCTCGGGGGCGATTCGATCGACCTCACCCCCGGCGGCCAGCGCGGACGCAGTGTCTTTCAACCCGTGGCCGGTCGTGACGATGACGACGGCGTCGCCCGCGTCGATAATCCCCTGCTCGCGGGCCTTCTCGACGCCCGCGACCGGAGCCGCCCCGGCCGGTTCCGCGTATATCCCCTCCGTCCGCCCGAGCGTCGCCTCCGCGGCGAGGATCTCGTCGTCGCTCACGGTCACGGCCGCGCCGTCGCTCGCTTCGAGCGCGGTACACGCCTTTACCGTGTTTCTGGGCCGGCCAACGGCGATGCTGTCGGCGACGGTGTCCGCGACCTCGGCGACATCGTCGTGGTCGTAGAAGGCGTCGTGGATGGCACTCGCACCGTCGGCTTGGACCCCCAGAAAGCGGGGAACGTCGTCGGCGAACCCGAGGTCATAGAACTCTTGAAAGCCCTTCCAACCGCCGTAGATCGTACAGCCGTCGCCCATCGAGAAGACGACCCAGTCCGGCACGTCCGGTCCGCTCCAGTTCGGGCCGCCCGCTCGACACTGTTCGGCGAGTTCGTGACCGACGGTTCGTTTCCCCTCGACGAGAAACGGGTTGATCGCGGCGTTGCGGTTGTACCACCCGTAGCGGTCGGTGACCGTCATGCTGAGGTCGTACGCTTCGTCGTAGGTTCCCTCGACTGCGAGTACGTCCGCGCCGTAGACGAGCGGCTGGGCGAGCTTTCCCTCGGGGGCGTCGGCGGGGACGAACAGCCGGCAGTCGAGACCCGCTCGCGCCGCGTAGCCCGCCAACGACGCGGCGGCGTTACCGGTCGACGCACAGGTCACGACATCCCGACCGGTCGCTTGGGCCTTCGTCACGCCGACGCTCGATGCGCGATCTTTCAACACCCCGGTCGGGTTGCGCGCGTCGTCTTTCACGCCGAGTTCGACGCCCAGTTTCTCGCCGAGTGCCGGGGCGTCGAGCAGCGGCGTTCCACCCTCGCCGAGGGTGACCGGATCGGCGTCGGGATCGACCGGAAGAAACGCACGATACTTCCACTGGCTCTCGATCCGACCGTCGAGGTCGGCGTCGAACCGATCGACCACCTCGTCGTAGTCGTACTGGACCGTGAGAATCCCGCGAACACCCTCGTGTTCGGGGCAGGTGTACAGCTCGCGTTCGGGATCGTACGTCTCCCCACAGAGCGTACATTCGAGCGCCGTGACGTGAGGCAGTGCCATACCACCACGTCGCGTTCGGGGAAGTAGAACCTCACCCTACCGGCGGGGTGTGTATCGACTTCGGAACAGTTCGTGACGGGGGTGACGAAGCCGGGTGTAAGGTGGACCGGTTTGTCGCACCTTTTTACTCAGCCCCGAGAACCTCCCCGACGATGACCGACGGCTCCGACGCCGACGATTCGCTCGCCTGGGAGACGACCCACGAGGAGACGGCCTACGAGTGCGAGGCGTTCGAGGTGCTCTCACAGCGCGTGCGCCTCCCTGACGGCACCGAAACCGACTTCGACCACCTGACCGAGCCGGCGGCGGTCGTGATCCTCCCGCTGACAGCCGACGGTGACGCGGTCGTGATCGAGGAGTGGCGGCAGGCCGTCGAGCGGGTCAACCGCGGATTGCCGGCGGGGACCGTCGAGGCTGACGACGACGATCTGAGCGAGACCGCCCGGCGGGAACTCGCCGAGGAGACCGGCTACGAGGCCGACCGGATCGAACCGCTTGCCACGCTCGAACCCGCAAACGGCCTGCTCGATTCGGTTCACCACCACTTCGTCGCCCGCGGCTGCCGACCGACAGCGGAGCAGGAACTCGATCACGACGAATCGATTCGGGTGAAGACCGTTCCGTACGGCGAACTCCTCGAAACCGTTCGAGCGGGCGAACTGCGCGACGGACGAAGTGCGCTCACCGTGCTGTACCACGAGTTCGGTATCACCACGGAGTGACCGCCGATCGGAGAACGACGGAACGATCTACGCCTCCGGAACGCCGCTCAGGTTCCGTGTGTATCGGCGGATCGTCTCGCCCTCCTCGTCGCGGAGTTCGACGACGAACTGCTGTTGGCCGACGACCTCCTCCAGTTCGTCGACCTCGAAGGCCATCGAAAACGGCGGGTCGGTGGCCCGATCGATCTCACGATCGCCGGAGGTGACGACGACGTGGTCGATGCCCGTGGGATCGGAGAGTTCGCACTCGACGACACCGTCGACCTGTACGCAGTCGAGGTCGGGGTTCACGTCGGGGGCGCGGTCGCCCTCGACCGCGCCCGTGAAGTCGAGCGTCATCGGGGCGATTGGGGCCGTGCCGAGGACGATGACGATCACGAAGAAGACGGTCAAGTTGAGCTTCGACGCCTGCCGAAGCACCGGACGGAGCGACGGACGGATGCCCGACCGGCGGAGTCGGATCACGGCCGGCAGGATCACGAAGTGAGTCAACGGTCCCCACAGGATCAGGACGAATCCGTACGCCATCACGTAGGTGAGAACCGTCCAGTCGGGACGGTACGACAGCAGCAGGCTCGCTCCTGACCACGTGAAGAACCCGAGGAAGACGAGCGACCCGCTTTTGAGCCACCGCCAGATGGGGGTGTTCGCGTAGTAGACGCTCAGGGCGTCGTTCCACAGCCCCCGGATCGTTCGTCGAAGCCACGCGAGAGGTTGCTCGGTGAGCGATGGTTTCGGAGGACGCGATGACGACGTGCGTTCGTCGGAGTCGATGTGCGAGTTCGAATCACTCATCTATTGTGTGGGTGGTCGGCGGGTCGATCGGCGAACAGTTCGAGTCGTGACGGTAGGCTGGAGCCGATAGGCGCACTATGCGCCGATCGACCACAGTTGACTGAGCAGATACCAGTTCAGCACGTAAGCGACGACGAACGTCGCCATAAAGACGAGACAGAGGACGAACGTCCCCCGCATCTCGTAGGCGTGGACCGGATCGTCCTCGTCGACGGCGTCGATAGCCGTTCCGTGTGCACCGCCGTCCGGGAGGAGATCGGCGTTGTCCTCGGGCGACTCGATCCGCTCGCCGACGATCAGCGACGCGAGGGCGATCACCAGGAAGAGGACACCCCCGAGGACCGCAAGCAGCGCGAAGATTCCGAAGACCGAAAACAGCGGTGCGGCGGCGGCGAGGCTGAACTCCGTGCCGGGGATGTTCTCGACGACCTCCGACGTTCGGCGGGGAACGCCGTAGAGGATGCCGACGTACATCAACATCAGCGTGGCGATGCTCATCGTTCCCGCGTAGAAGTACGGCTGGGCCGCAGCGAGCCGGGGGAACGCCAGCCGACGCATGAACATCGTCCGGATCAGGAAGTACAGCAGGCCCATGAACGCGACCGTCGTTCCGAGCACGACCGTCGCGTGGAAGTGGCCAACAGTTGCGAGCGTGTTGTGCCAGGCCATGTTGAGCTGCAGTTGGCCCATCAATACGCCCGTGATCCCGCCGAGGAAGCCGAAGAGGATGATCGAGAAGACCACCGACGAGAACACGGGATTCTTCCACGGGGCGGAGGTGAGCCAGCCGAACAGTCCGCCACCCTTCCCGCGCTTACGTCGACCGGCCTCGATCCCCGCCGGGATGGCGAAGGCGTGGATTAAGCTCGCGAACGTCGCGCCGTAGAAGGCGTACGAGGTGTTGAAGATCCGCCAGCCGGTCGTGACCGCCGGATCGGACAGCAGGTGGTGGGCCGCGCCCATGTTGATGAAGAACAGATAGAGGATGAACGCCGTCCGCGAGACCTTCTCGCTGACGATTTCGGCCCCGCCGACGACGTGAGTGAGGAAGTACCAGACGGTGATCATCGCCACGAGGTTGATCTGCTGGCTCCCGTGGCCGACGATCCAGTAGAGCTGGCGGTACAGCGCGGCGTCGATCGTCGCGATGAGTTCGAGCCGCCAGGCCAGCGCGTAGGAGAACGTCACCAGCCCGCCGAGGATCGCCTCGACGGCGATGATCGAGGTCACGAACGCACCGAAGGTCACGAGCGGGAGCGAACCGGTCCGGCGCTTGCGCTCGCGCCAGAGCGTGACGAAGAACGGAAGCGCGGCGATCGTCGTTCCGAGCAGGAAGACGATCACGCCGGCGTAGAACAGCGGCGAGGACGGCAGGGGGGCGTACGAGGTCAAAAGCGGGGCCTCGTCGGGCGCACTCGTCGTGATGATCGAGTAGTTGACCGCCACCGCACCGGCGACCATCGTTCCCCAGCCGATCTTCGCCAGCGAGGTGAACGGCAGCTTTCGGCCGAGCACCATCGGGCCGCCGACGTAGAGGATGGCGATTTCGGTGAAGATCATCCAGAAGATGAGCAGGTTCCAGGCGTGTAGGCTCAGGTGGATGTAGAAGTCCTCCGCCGGGAGCAAGCCGATCACCTCCCAGCGGGTCATCGCCACCGTGAACGCGAAGATGCCGCCGAACAGCAACGCGACGACGGCCGTCAGCCCGAACAGCTTCGCGTGATTTTCGACCGACCGATGGACGTCGAGGCCGGTCACGCCACAGCGTCGAAAGCCCTCGTCGTCGTACTCGTTGTCGAACAGCCAGGTCATCCATCTCCCTCCTCGACGACGAACGTGCCGTGCATCGAGCGGTGTCCGACGCCGCAGAACTCGTTGCAGATCACCTGATAGGTGCCGGGTTCGTCGAAGGTCATCGGCACGACCCACTCATACCCCGGCAGAATCTGGAGGTTGATCTGCTTGCTCAGCGTCTCCTCCGGCCGGACCGAAAAGCCGTGTTGGACGTCGTACGCCCCGAGGTGGAGGTCGTACTCCCGACCGGCTTCGAGAACGACAGGCAGGCCGTCCCAACCGTATCGGAGGCCGGCGATGTACACCTCATCACCAGGCGGAACGATCCCGTCGTCGGTCTCGTCGGCAGCCTCCTTGTACGCCTCGATCTTCTCACGGAACTCCTCCTCCGTGACCCGATAGGTCCGTCCGATCGGGTTCTGGTCGCCCTCGCGGGTCCAGATGCTCATCCAGCCGAACAGGATCATCGACCAGACGGCACCGAGACCGAGCCAGATCGACTCCCGACGGTTGATCGGCTGATTCCACCAGTTTCCGTCCGGGGGTTTGAGCGGTGATCCCATCTCGATTACCCCGCTGGAACGGCCATGATATCGACGACACCCCAGACCACGTACGTGAGGAGGAAAAACACGAACGCGATGGTGGCGACGAGCCAGACCCGATCGTAGAGCCGTTGCATCATCGGCGGTTCCGCGCTCACGTCGTCGTCGGTCCGCTCCGCAGTCCCGGATGTCGCCCCTGTCGAAGACCGTTGACTGTCGGTCATGAGTTGCTCACGTCCGCCGGTTCGTACCTTCCGTCGAAAGGGGTTCTCCCGGACATGTTCGGACCGAACGGCGCGATGGCTGGGTCGACCGAACGCCGTCGATCGTCGTCAGTGGCAGGGAGGGACCACTCGACGCACCTCCGCTGCCGTCGTGCCGGGAAGGCTTGCTCAGAATCTGAGGTGGCCGCTACCGTTCCCGGTCGAGTCGATTGAGAACCGGAATCTCGGTGAGCCGGTCGTCGTCAAGTTGGTCCCAGTCGATGCCCGCCGGCCGTTCCCGATCGTGGGCCGTCTCGATCGTCCGATCCGGAGTGACCACGAGATCGATCGGTACGTCGTGGTCGTCGACCGGCACCCGGTCGACGACCTGTCGTTCGTGAACCGTCGTGACGACCGTCGGCGCGTCCAGCAGTCCGAGTTCACGCAGAATCGCGAACTCCAGGTCGCTGTATCCCTCGCCCTTCCCGACACGGCCGCCGTCCTCGTCGACCGCGACGCTTCCGCTGACGACGAGATCGATCGGTTCGACTGCTGCCGGACCGACCTGCTCGCCCAGTTCGGCCGAGCCACCGATCGTCGACGCGCGGTGGTGATCGTCGATCGTCTCGGGATCGAGTCGGAGGAACGGCTTGTCGTCGTCGAGCCGCGGGACGGCCATATAGACCGTCTTTCCATCCTGCAGAGCGCGCTTTCGAACCGGACGCTGTGGCGCGTCAGGGTTCGCCTTGACGACGTCCGCGTCCTCCCACTGCTCCGTCGTCGTCAACCGTTCGGCGGCGTCCCCGGCGTCGGCGAAGTTGGGAATGCGGCCGTGCGGTGGAAACGGGAACCGGGCCTCCCCGCTTCGTTCGAGTTCGTCCCAGGCGCGTTCGCGCAGCGCGGCTTTCGTCTCGTTCATGGCGGCACCACGGCGGACGGTGGCGAAAACCCATCGACTGCTCGAGACTGGATCCGACGACAGGACTGCCGTTCGTGGAAGGGCGGCCACGTGGCCGTGTTCGCGGATCGGTTCGGCGATGCGACCGTTCTCAGGGATCAGCGGGTTCCATCTCGTCGTCTTCGATGTCGTCCGGATCACCACAGCCCGCAACGAGCGCGGTAAGGACGACACCACACCCACCTGCGAACCGGCGTCGAGTGAGTTTCCTGTCCTGCATACCAGTGACAATAGGTAGCATCCCCTATATTGGTGTTTCGTTCAGTGACCATCCACGTCGGAGAATGTCGCGGGACAAAACCGACACCGGACGAGAAGTAGACTAGACGATCGTCGAAAATCCCGAGTAACCGGACCACCCCGGGAGGAATTCACTCGGAACCAAATGGCATTCACTCGGGGTGGCGTTCGAAGTGACCCCACGGCTTTCGCAATGGGAGGATGGCAAAAACGGTTCGAGCGATCACGGCGCGTCGTCTTCGTCGTCCTCCTCGGGATCGTCGTCTGGCTCTTCCGGATCGTCGTCGGGTTCGTCGACGGGATCGTCGTCCGGTGGGTCATCGTCCGGATCCGCACAACCCGCCAACGCGACGCCAGCGATGGTTGCACAGCCGATCGTGAATCGACGTCGTGTCAAGGTCCGTTGCGACATACCCCCGCGGCTACGACGACCGCATATAACGGTCTTATCGACGGTAGACGACCTGTCAGGGTCGGTCTGCCCTGGGAACGGGGTGAATCGGCAGAGGGCGTCCGAGCCGAACGGTGTCGAACGCCGATATTCTTTCGGAACGAAACGTGTGCGGCTCCGGCCTCGTGGATTGGACGGGGCATCGTAGCATCCCCCTAGAGCATGATCACCCAGAGTCCCGTCCGGATCGGTTCGATCCGTCTCCCCCGTTGACTCCAGGCGGTCGGAACTGTTTTTCCGCCGGGCGACCCTACGCCGCTCATGAACGTACAGCGTGTGGCCGATCTCGGTCCCGACGAACGAACGGCGCTGTTCGAGCGGGACGCCGGGATCGGGGCGATTCGCGAGGACGTCCGCGAGATCGTCGAACGCGTCCGCGAGGAGGGCGACGTAGCGTTGCGAGCGTACGCAAGCGAGTTCGACGGCGTCGAAGTCGGGAACATCGACGTAACCGACGAGGCCGAACGTGCCCACGACGAACTCGACGACGACCTGCGCGGAGCCATCGAAACGGCCGCCGACAACGTCCGCTCGTTTCACGAGCGCCAACGGCGCGACGACTGGCGTATCGAGGTCGACGGCCGGGAACTCGGACGACGATTCCGCCCAATCGAACGCGTCGGGGTCTACGTTCCCGGCGGTTCGGCCGCCTACCCCTCCAGCGCGCTAATGGGAATCGTTCCCGCTCGGGTGGCTGGCGTCGAGCACGTCGCGGTGGCGACGCCCCCGGCCGAGCGGATGAACCCGGTGACGCTCGCGGCGATCCACGAAGCGGGTGCGGACGCCGTCTACGCCACGGGTGGCGCACAGGCGATCGCTGCGCTCGCGTACGGGACCGAGACGGTCGACCGCGTACACAAGGTCGTCGGGCCGGGCAACCGCTGGGTGACCGCGGCGAAGGCCGCGGTTCGTGACGACGTCGCCATCGATACGCTCGCAGGACCGAGCGAGGTGCTCGTCGTCGCCGACGGGACGGCCGATCCCACGTTCGTCGCGGCGGATCTCCTCGCACAGGCCGAACACGACGAGCGTGCGAGCGTGGTGGCCGTCGCCACCGACGAAGAAGTCGCGTCGGCGATTGCATCGGCGGTCGATCGAGCGGCGGCCGATCGTGAGCGCGAAGCGACGATCCGGGCGGCGCTCGGTCACGACGCCAGTGGGGTGTTCACCGCCCGGTCGATGAGCGAAGCGATCGCGTTCGCCGACTCCTACGCCCCGGAACACCTCTCGATCCAGGCCGAGGACGACGAGGCGATTCTCGATCGAATCGACAGCGCCGGAAGCGTCTTCCTTGGACCCTACACCCCGGTCGCTGCCGGCGACTACGCAACCGGAACGAACCACGTCCTCCCGACTGGCGGCTGGGCACGGGTCAGCGGTGGCCTCTCGGTCGACGACTTCGTTCGCGCGACGACCGTTCAGCGGTGTTCGGCGGCGGGGCTGGACGCGCTCGGCGAGACGATCGACACGTTGGCCCGGGCGGAGGGACTCGAAGCACACGCCGAGAGCGTCGCCGTTCGACTTCGAGAACGGGACGAGCGATCGACGGAGGACGATCAGGAACCGGTCCGGGAGTGAACAACGGAGAAGTGTGGAGACTATCCGACCGATCGGATCACGCGGCTCAGGTCGGTATCGATCGGTCGGTTTCCGGGTATCTCCACGTGCTGTGTTTCCCCGTCGCCGTCGGTGATGACGATGACCTGAACCGGATACTCCGCGATCCGAAGCTGGTCGAACTCCTCGCGGCGCTTCACGCCGTAGTCGGCCACCCCCAATCCGGCCGCCGTGAGAACCACGAGGGCGAGTGCCATAAGCCCCGAGGACGCGCCGATCGCGCCGACGAACGAGACGAGCGCGAGGAACGCACCCCCGCCGACGATCAGACGGTAGTCGTGGTTTTCGAGCCGGAGACGGCTCTCGGTGCGCGACTCGATCGATCGGATGTCGTCGTACCGAAGGTCCCGAAACCGTTCCGACGCGGTGAGAAACACGAGCCGTCGATCGGTTGCGCCGACGACGCCCTCGATCGCTTGGTGACCCAGCTTGGCCGCTCGACTGAACTCGAGGTACTCGTCGTCAGCGAGATATTCACAGATGTCCCGGCGGCTCGCAGGCGGAGCGGTGGGATAGCGATTGGTGCTCGTCATCGTTTCGTCCGGTCGCGCCCCTCGTTAGCGTAGCGGAGAATTAATTATGGGCCGGTTATTGTCGTTCATGCAACAACTCGGCAGTGATTTGCTCGTGCATGCAACAACTCGGTGGTAATTTGCGCCGTCGTCTCGATCGGTAGTCGTTAGTATCGGGCCATCGTACTGACGGCCATGCCCGAAGAGGTACTCTTTGAGACGGAGACGACGCTGTCGCGCGCCGAAATCGCGAAGTATCTCCACACTGTCGCGGACGCGTTGGAAGCGGGCGACGACATCACCCTCTCGGCCGGGGACGAGTCAGTCACGATGGATCCGCCCGCCCGTCCCACCTTCGAAGTCAAAGCCGAGCGCGAGGGACCAACCGATGGGCCGGGCGAATTGAGCATCGAGTTCGAGTTGGAGTGGGACGAAAACGGGGGCGACGATGGGGACGGGGGCGAACTCAGAATCGAGTGAGCAGCGATCGGCGCGGTAGCGAGTGATCGGCGACGAACCGAGGTGTGCACCAGCGTCACAGTTAACCCTTCGGAGCGGATAGAACTCCCCATGAGTACGGAAGCCGTTCAGGAGGAAGGGCCGCCGATCGAAGTGACGGAGGACGCCGCCGAGCAGGCGGTCGAATTACTGGAACGGGAGGGCCTCGATACCGACGAGGCCGGGCTACGACTCTACGTCCAGCAGGGCGGCTGTGCGGGGCTCTCCTACGGGATGCGCTTCGAACACGAACCCGAGGACGACGACACGATCGGCCGGTTCCACGGCCTGCGCGTGTTCGTCGATCCCGCGAGCATGCGCTACATCGAAGGGAGCCGCCTCGACTACGAACACGGCCTGATGGGTGCCGGCTTCGATGTGCAGAATCCGAACGTCGTTAGCGAGTGCGGTTGTGGCGAGTCGTTTCGAACCTGACTTGACTGTAGCGTCGGCTCGAACTCAATCTTCGACTTCGAACGCGACCGTCACCTCCGCCTGATACTCCCGGTCGTCGGCCGTTGCGATCTCGACGCCGAGTTCCTGGACTTCTACCCAATGGATGTTCTCGATCGTTTCCTCGGCCCGATCGATCGCATCGTCGACTGCATCGTCGAAACTGTCGTCACTGGCACCGATGAGCGTGATCTTTTTGAATACCATCGTTGGTGTCTCCGTCGTTCCCGCGGATGGTTCGTCAGATCCCCCCATCCACGTGATCGACCGATCAACCCTAGGAACAATGTAACTTGTGGGTCGTCAACGGGCACATGTCGCTCGAAACCGTCGATGGACATCGGGACGAAACGTCAGCCACGGAATTCGACCGACGAACCAGATGACCTATTTCCGTTCTTTCGCTATCGACTCACGTGAGTGCGCGATTACGGTGGGGATGGACGACGGTTGGATTTGCGGTCGTCTCGGTAGCGCTGATTGGCGTGTTCGCCATCGACATTGAGTCGAGCACGCACGAGCAAGTCGACTTCGACAACACCGTGTCGGTGGGACTCTCGTTGGAAGAGCAGTACGAACTCGAGGACGACGTAGCGCTTCCGCGCGCACAGGTATTCTACTCACAGTACGACTACGTCGTTGGCTACTACGGCGTCGAGCGATTTGTCGAGCACCGACGACAACCGGGCCACGATCAGCGATTCGGATATCCGCTGACGGTTCTTGTCAGCGACTACAGCAGCGTCGACGTGGCTCTGACCTCGGACGGACACCCCGCGACTGACGCCGATCCCGGTTGGATCGACGCGGAGGACGCTCACTATGTCGTCGGCAGTCAGGCAACGACACCAAGTGGGGGGACGGTCGTTCCGTTCTCCGAGCGTGCCGATGCCGACACGTTCGCTGACGACCACGGCGGAACGGTTCTCGACTGGGAGGAAGTGCTCTCCGAACGCTTCGACATCGATGACGCTGCTCTCGTCGGCGAGCGCGTCTCCGACGATCACCGCGATGCCGACGAACGAACGGAGGAGGCCGACACGTTGCTCGATCGTCCCGTTTCGATCGTCGTCGGTGAAAACGCAGACACCGTACAGGAGGCGATAGATGATGCACCAGCCGAGACGACAGTCGTCGTGCCGAACGGGACGTACGCAGAACGCCTCGAAGTCGACCGTCCGATCACGCTCGCTGGAGCGACCGACGCAACGATCGACGGTGGTGGGGACGGAACGGTCGTCAACGTGACCGCGAGCGATGTCGCGATTACGGGTCTCGAGATCACGGGCGTCGGAAACGAGACGACCGGCACTGACGACGCCGTCGCACACGACCACGGCGCGCCGGACGACGAGGACGAAGGCGATGAGGACTGGGACGAGGAGTTCGTCGATCACTACGCTGGCGGTAATGCCGCCATCGCAACCAGCGGAGCGGACGGCGCCCTGATCGAGAACGTCGAGGTTCAAACTCCGGCGAACGGCATCGTACTGTATCGAAGCGACGGGGCGGTCGTTCGGAACGTCTCCGTCGAAGGCCACGAGATCTGGCAACGTGGGGCCGCTGGCGTGTTCGCGCTGTACGACCCGGTAGTGATCGAGAACTCGACGCTCACCGATGGCCGGGACGCGGTCTACACCCATCGGGCGAACGGTGCCGTGATCCGTAACAACGAGCTGTCAGACAACCGCCTCGGCGTCCACGTGATGCACACTTCCGACCTACTCATCGCGGACAACCAGATGGACGGACAGGACAACGCAGGCGTGTACGTCATGACCGGTCCCGAGCGGATCGCGCTGATCGGAAACGAAGTTCGGAACGCGTCCGTTGGACTCACCCCCGGCGGGACCGACTCGTACGTCGCCGAGAACGTTCTCGAAGCAAACGATGTCGGTCTTCGAACGGACGCAACCTCCTCGATCTACGAGCGGAACGTGATCGCCGGCAACGGCAACGGAATCGAATCCAGAGAGTTGCTCCCGACGAATCGGGTGACTGAAAACGACTTCGTCGGAAATCGGGACCACGCGATGGCGATCGGTGGCCCGATCAGAATATGGACCCACGACGGGGTCGGAAACTACTGGCAAGGGGCAGTTGGCCTGTCCGATGGGGAAACGATCGATCGACCCCACTCGCCAACTGACCCGGTCGAGGAACGGCTCCATATGACCGACGGAACTGCGACGCTCGCGCAGGCACCGGGACTCGATGTTCGGTCCGGACTCGAAGGCGTTGCACCGGGGATGCGATCGGGCCACGTCGTCGACTTCGAGCCGTCGTGTGAACCGCGGAACCCGGAGCTACTCGAACGGACTGACTGGAGCGAACAGGCGTGGGCGTGCGACGAGCGGTACCCGACCTAACAGTAAAACCAGGACGATATGTCTGATAGAATGACACTCATCGACGTTCGTGGTATCGAACACTCCTACGGTACCGTTCCCGTGCTGGACGATGTTTCGTTCGGCGTTCGTTCGGAAACGGTAACCGCGATCATTGGGCCGAACGGATCGGGAAAAACGACGTTGCTTCGTCTGTTGGCTGGCCTCCACGAGCCGACGGGTGGGTCGATCGACGACCACACTTCCGATGGCGTTCGCCGGATCGGTTACCTGCCACAACAGCCGGCGTTCCGGCCAGGATTCTCCGTCCACGAGACGCTCTCGTTTTATACGTCACTGGTCGGTGCTGACGACGACGAGGTGATAGCCCGACTCGAACGAGTCGGGCTCGAACAGGCCGTGAATCTACGCGTTGACGATCTCTCCGGCGGCATGACCCGTCTTCTCGGGATCGCACAGGCGACCGTCGGGGATCCACCACTGATCGTCCTTGATGAGCCTGTGAGCGGGCTCGATCCACAGATGAGCCTCCACGTCTTCGACGTGATATCGGAGATTGCCGCGGACGGAACCACCGTCGTGTTGAGTTCCCATCACCTTGAACTGGTCGAACGAACGGCCGACGACGTGGTGCTGATCGACGACGGCGAGGTCGTCGCTCACGGCTCCCCGGACGAGCTTCGAGACGAGCTCGGCGTCGAATCGCTGTTGGAGGTCTACGAGGGCGCCGTTACGGGATCAGCCGACGCGGTTCGTGTTCGGGGTGAGCACGCGTGAGTACGGCCGTTGACGAATCCGGTTCGGCCCCACCGACCACTGGTGCGATGATCGCGACAGTGATTCGTCGGGAGCTAAAAACCGTCATCAGAACCCCAACGTTCGCTCTCCTTACCGCGATCCTCACCGCTGTCGCGGTTGGAATCGCGTGGTTCGGTGGAGGCGTCAGGGCGGGATACGTCCCGACCACGGTTGATCTACTGACACCGTTCGAGTTGCTCGTACCCGTCGTCGCGGTCGCGTTCGGCTATCGGGCGATTCTCGGCGATAGACGTCGAGGCGAACTGGATGTTCTGGCGACGTATCCAGTCACGGGCCGAGAGCTGGTCGTCGGGACCTACCTCGGACGAGCGATCGGGTTAGTCGCCGCCCTCGCCGTTCCGCTGACGATCGTGATGGTTGCGATCGTCGCCAGCGGAGACGATCTCATCCCCGTCTACGCGACCCATCGGGGAGCGGATTCCCCGATCCTGTTCGTTCGATTTGCCGTGTTGACCGTCTTCTTCGCCGCAACGATACTCGCCGTCGCGGTCGCCGTTTCGGCGATCGCAAGCGGCACGCGAAGCGCACTCGCGCTTGCAGTCGTGTTGCTGATCGTGCTGCTTGTCGGGCTCGATCTTGCGCTCGTCTACGGGTTCACCGCTGGACTGGTGGGTGATTCGACCTTGATTCACTCGCTCGCGATCAGTCCGCTCAGTGCCTACCGGGGACTCGTTCTCGAAACTACGGTCTCCGTCGCCGCCGGTGCTGGACCCAGAATCGCCTCACCGGTTGCGAGCGTGGTCGGTCTCTGCGTCTGGACCATCGGGTCGCTCGCGGTCGCCGCGTGGGCAATCGAGCGGTGAGTACACGAACTACTTGTCGACAAGAATAGAATTCGAAACTCGGAGTCGATACGTACTGGAGCTTCTGTGTCCGGCCTACATCAGGGCCATGATTACTTCAGGTGTAATCTCGTCGTGTTCGTATCGGTCGCCACCGTACTCGTCTTGGAAGTCGTCTACGTCGTCCTGGTCGCTGAACCCGATCAGCGATGCGCCCATCGCACCCTCGACCTCACTGTCGACGACCATCGTGACATCGCCAACCGCTTCGAATGCCTCGGCATCGAAGTGAGCACTGATCGTCGGATTGTCCCCCTCATCGACCGAATAGTCGACAACTGAGTAGTCTGTGACGTAGAGTACGGTCGGCTCGTGACCCGCGTCCTCCTGTTCGAAGGTGAAGGTGTAAGTACACAACCCGCTACAGAAGTACGCCGGTCGATCCTCCTCGAGGACCTCGTCGGGAGCGTCGTAGTGTGCTTGGCCGACTGGACCGGGATGGGCCGTGATCTCCATCTCGCAGTTGTCACAGAACACGTCGTCTCCGATCGCAACGGAATCAGGAACGTCGTCGTCGCCGAGACAACCCGCAAGCAACCAGATACCCGCGCTCGCCGTTCCAGCCATCATCCGTCGTCTGGTCATCGTCGAGTACGACCTGCCACAGTCGTTCGAGTGGTCCATGGCGGACAGTAGAGCCGTCCGAATAAGTGACATCTGGTACGATTGCCGAAAGAGGGCAGAACAACTCTGACCGGCGGTCAGCGCGTCCGTTCGAGCCGTTCCGGAAGCCACTTTGACGACCGGAGATCCGGTCGATAGTCTGCAAAGCGTGCGCCGGCGTAGACGCTGAACGCTGCCAGGGCGATGCCAGCGATCACGTCGATGACCCAGTGAATCCCCGTATAGACGGTGGCGACGGTGACGCTAGCGGCGAAGATGGCGGCGATCGGAACCCACAACGGATACTCCTTGCGGGTTCGCCACGCCATTAACGCTACCGTCACCGACAACGAGGTGTGCAACGACGGGAAGACGTTCGTATTGACGTTGACCTCGCGAGTCACGAGCTGTGACAGTGGGTGATGCTGATAGAGCAAGGGCTGAACCACGTCCGCGAGCTGATTCCGTGGGCCGTAGGCAATAAACAGGATGTAACAGAGCAGCCCGAGGGTGTAGTTCAACCCGAACGCGATGGCGAGTTCGCGGAATGCCCTGGTGTTCGGGAGGACGTAGTAGAGGACGAAGGGGAAAATCAACAGAAATGCGTAGCCGTAGAGGTACATGAACGCCAGATACTCGGTCAGCATCGGGGATTCGAACGACTGGACCCAGACGACGAACTCCCCCTCGATCGACTCGATCAGCGCCGTGATCTCCCATCCGATCAGCCACGACAGAAGCGGGCCTGCCTGCCGGGCCGACCGGTTGATCAACAGGATGATAATCAACGCGACGGCATAGGGTGCGAGCGTTCGGGCACGCTCCCGATCGACGATCACGCTCCTGACGCTCCCGAGGTCGACGAACAGCACGGTAGCGACCCCTAACATCACTCCAGTGATAATCGCGAACTCGATGAGCACCGAGGCGAGACCCATGTTACGAACGCTCCCTGACGAGCGTTCCGTCCTCGTGTCGATAACCGGCTTCCTCGAACACCTGACGGGCGCTCTCTTCGGATACGTCACCGTTACTTCCCACGAACGGCAACTCGGGACACTCGCCACTCCACCGGAGTTCCGGTGCCTCCAGACTGCTACCTCCAAACGGCGTTACGCTGGGGGTGCCAAACCGCTCGAACACGTCGGAGACGAGATGCTCACGGTCGATGAGGCGGGCGATAGCCCGACGGAACTGGTGGTTGTCGAGTGGGGGACGCGAGGCGTTATACCCGACGTGATAGAACCGATCTGACGGGTCGACGTGAACACGGACGTCCTCGGCTCGCGCAGCGCTCCGAACGATGTCCGGTTCGAGCGGTGAGACGGTTGCGTCGAGCTGACCGGCCTGCAGCAACTCGATCGCTGCGGCACCGGACGGGATTGCCTCGAAGTGAAGCTCCTCGTAGCGGGGAACGCCGTCCAATCTGCTAATAGGCTCGTCGTCGTCGACGGTGCCCGAGCGCAGGAAGTGGTCGTCGAAGCGCTCGAACGTCAGGTAATCCTGGTACTCCGCGTCGACGAACTGAAAGGGACCGCTTCCGACTGGATCGTCATTTTCCCAGACCAACGCCTCCGGAACGTGGTCGATGTCGATCCCCGCGAAGCTCACCGGCTCAGTGCGCTCTTCCCACACGTGGCGCGGGAGGATGGGAACGACGAGTGCCTGGGGTAACACCTCCCGGCTTCCCTCGTTGAACTCCAACAGGAGTTCGTCGTCGGATGGCGCGTCCGCATCGGCGACGAGCGATGTCTGTCCACGATACCGTGGGGCGGGCAGCGGTCTTCCCTCCCGATCGAGTGTCGTATCGGAGAGAAACCGATACGTGAACACAGCATCATCCGCCGTGATCGGCTCGCCGTCGTGCCATACGAGGTCCTCACGGAGCCGAACGCTGAGGGTTCGGTCGCCGGCCCACTCCCAGTCGTCGGCGAGCCACGGGACGATATCGTCGTCGTTGGCGATGGCAAGCGAATCGTAGAGCAATCCCGTGAACAGCCCTGTGTCCCTGAACTCGGTCGCCACGGGGTTGAGATTTCTCGTCGCACGAGCGTCGATCAAGCCCAGACGGACCTCCCCGCTGTCGTCGTCGGTATCGTCGACGTCGTCCTCGTCGTCCGTTGCCACCTCATCGTCTTCCTCGTCCGCGTCCCTGTCGTCGGGCTGGAGACGGGCGATATCGTGTGGCGTGATGGGCGATACGTCGCCGGCGAACGCGCCCGCTCGGGAGGTACGAATTTCGTCGGGAAAGGCGATGACGGTGAACGGTTGTTCGACCAACACCGCACGCTGAAGCTCCTCGACAACCTCCTGTCGGGAGTCGCCCCCCAGTGAACGCTGTTCGGCCAAGAGATCGTCTACAGTCGCACTGGTGTACGAGAACGGATTCTGCCAGCCGGGCTCCTCGACAAACTGTGAGTCCAACAGCTCCCTGAGCGTGTCCGGGCCGAGCATTCCGGGATGCCGGCCAACGTAGCAGTCATAATCGCCGTTTATCAGCACGTCGCGAAGCAGCGTCACTTCCTCGGTCGGTTGGACGCTGGTTGCGACACCGGCACGCTCTAAGTTGTCCGCGAGGTGTCTGGCGATCCGGACCGCCACTTCGTCGGTGTCTGCGGGAACCGTCTTGATGTCGACACTGACCTGCTCCGGCGCATCACGGTCGACCGTCGCCGCCATTCGCTCAGAGCAGCCAGCGACAGCTACGGCTGCCCCTCCGGCCAGTCCAGCGAGCAGTTGTCGACGGTCCGTAGCCACCATTCGGAGATAATAGAATACGGAGGGCTTTACACCTTTCTCCCCGACCGGACGGTACCGGGAGTAGAAGGCTTTTCAGGATACCGATCAAAAGCGTGTTTATGACGGACGATCACGACGATGCTGCACCGACCGTCGGCGAACTCATCCCGCCGGACCGGACGCTGATGGGGCCGGGTCCGAGCGACGTCCACCCACGGGTGCTTCGAGCGATGAGTACCCCGCTCGTGGGCCACCTCGACCCCTCGTTCATCGAGATGATGGACGAAGTGCAAGAACTCCTCCGGTACACGTTCCGCACCGGCAACCGATGGACGATCCCGGTCAGCGGAACCGGATCGGCCTCGATGGAGGCGGCGATCGGAAACCTGGTCCGTCCAGGCGACACGATGCTCGTGCCGACGAACGGCTACTTCGGTGGACGGATGGCGGAGATGGCTCGCCGTGCTGGCGGTGAGGTCGTCGAAGTCGACGCCCCGTGGGGAGAGCCGCTTGACCCGGACGACGTAACAGACGCACTCACAGCACACGATCCGGACGTGTTCGGGTTCGTCCACGCCGAAACCTCCACGGGGGCGCTCCAGACGGACGTTCCGGCGTTGACCGAGGCGGCCCACGATCAGGGAGCGCTCGTGATCGCCGACTGCGTCACCTCGATCGCTGGCGTCGAACTCCGCGTCGACGACTGGGGGATCGACGTGGCGTACGCGGGACCGCAGAAGGCGCTATCGTGTCCGCCCGGAGCGAGCCCGCTGACGCTCAACGACCGCGCGATGGAACACGTGCTGAACCGCGACGAACCGGCCAGATCGTGGTACCTCGACCTCTCGCTGCTGGAGGGCTACTGGGGCGACGAGCGGTCATATCATCACACGGCACCGATCACGAACGTCTACGCGATCCGCGAAGCGCTCCGACTCGTCGCCGAGGAGGGAATCGAAGCGCGCTGGGAGCGCCACCGTCACGTCGCCGGAGCGCTCCGGGCCGGACTCGGCGCGATGGGGCTCGAACCCGCCGCCCCCGAGGAGTACTGGCTCCCGACGCTGAACACGGTGGCCGTTCCGGAGGGCGTCGACGACGGCACGGTCATCTCGCGGCTGCTCGACGAACACGATGTCGAGATCGCCGGCGGCCTGGGTGACCTCGCGGGTGACGTGTTCCGGATCGGCTGTATGGGCCACTCCGCGCGGCCGGGGAACGTCATGGAACTGCTCGGAGCGCTCGGGACCGTGCTCGACGACGAGGGCGCCGACGTAGATCCCGCTGCGGGACTGGCAACTGCTCGCGAACGGCTCGCGTAGGGGCTGTCGGCCCGCCCCCGGAGTCAGGCCCCAGCGGGTGCATGGACGACCTCGTAATCGTCGTCGTCCACGCCGATTACCGCCCAGTCGTAGTCGAGGTCGAGTCGCTGCAGCCGCCGACGGAGATCGGGCGCATACTCGCGCCAGGTGACGAAACAGCACAGGTCGTCGGACGTCGGGTGCTCGTCGGGATCGGCCACCGCGCGCACGGTCACCGATCGCCACTTCCGCTGGGCGCTAAACTCGGGGCCATCGCCGGTGATCGTGTATCCGAGGTCGCTGAAAATCGATCGCGCCTCCTCGACTGGTGCCGTGTTAACGGTCCCCATTCGTCACAGCATACCACGCCCGCCATAATAAATCTTCTCGCGATGAGCGCAACGGAGCAGATCGCGTTTTTCGCCACACAGAGCACGCCGCGCAGACCGTCCGTCACACGATGATCCGGATCCGTCGCGTTCGAGGACCATCACACTCGACGAACAGCACGCGTCCCCACATCCCGAGGGAGAGCGAGCCGTCCTCGACCGGAATCGTCACGTCGCTTCCGATCAACGTCGCCCGAAGGTGGGCGTCCGCGTTTCCATCGAGGTCGTCGTGGGCCCACCCGTCGTCAGCAACAGCCTCCGAGAGGAACCGTTCGAGGTCACCCAGGAGCCGTGGCTCGGCTTCCTGGAGACAGACGCCCGCCGTCGTGTGCGGCACGAACACCGTGCACGCGCCGGTGGCGTCCGTCGGAAGTGCCGCGGCGACACGCTCGGTTACGTCCACGACGGTCAGTCGTTCTTCGGTTTCGACCGTGAACTCCATGACGGGGAGACGACGCGCTGTACGAAAAGGAAGTCGTCCCGGTTCCCGATGTCCGTTCGTCCGGTTCCGCGTTCGCCCACCGAGACGTACGACCGGTCGACTCGGATCGTCGGTTCACGGGTGAGCGTGATCGGCGGTCCGGTCCCGTCCGGATGGTTCCGGCAATCGTGGGCACCGTTGGATGGCAACACCTACGGTCCGCTGTCGCTGATCTCCGACGGGATACTTCGGAATGTCGGTTGAACCGAGCGACACGTCGGGAACACGCCGCTGGATCGTCTGTCTCCTCTCGGGAGCCACGCTGGCGGGGTTGACCGGCGTCGTGTACTCCTTCGGCGTGTTCTTCACCCCGCTCCAGGAGACGTTCGGCGTCTCCTCGGATCGCGTCTCGCTCATCTTCTCGCTCAACACGCTGTTGACGTACGTCGTCGGAATCTACGTCGGCTACCTCGCGGATCGGCACCCGGCTCACCGTCTGTTGCTCGCCGGGATGGCCTGCTGGACTGGCGGCCTCGTCCTCACCGCGCTATGGGGGTCGTACCTCGGCGTCCTCCTCGCGTTCGGGCTGTTCGTCGCCCTCGGAATGGGCATTCCGTACATCACGCTCTATGCGACCGTTGCCCGGTGGTTCGATCGCCGACGAGGGCTAGCCTTGAGTGTCCTCTCTGTCGGCTTCGGGACGGGCGGGCTTGTCGGCCCGCCCGTCACCGAAGCGTTGCTCTCCCGGTTCGACTGGGGGACGACGTTTCTCGTCCTCGCCGTCCCCACGACCGCGCTGGTCCTGCTCACCACGCTGGCAGTGTTCATCACTCGAACCGATCGGCGGCGGATGGATGGAGACACGATCACAACCGAGGACGGAGACGCGAACTCGAACACCGGGGAGAGCGCGGACGGACCCGGTCTTCGCTCGTTGCTGGCGGTGTTCACCGCCCCACGGGTGCTGCTCGTGACCGCCGGCTTCGTCTTCGGGTTCTACGCCTTCTACGCGCTCTTGGTCCACTTCGTGCCGTACGCTGAGAGCGTCGGCGTGTCGCGTCGAACGGCCGCGATTGCGCTTGGCCTGATCGGCGGTGCGAGCATTCCCGCGCGCTTGCTCGCGGGGCACGTCTCGGACCTGTACGGACGGATTCCCGTGTTGCTGATCGGCTTCGTCCTGATGACGACCGCGACGCTCGGGTTAATCGTCTGGACGACCGCGACGTGGTTTCTCGTCCTGGCGGTCGTCTTCGGAGCCGGAAACGGGGCCGTCGCGGCGCTGTACTCGCCGATCGTCGTTGAGATATTCGACCTGGGAACCGTCGGGACGATGCTCGGGGTGACCAGTGTCTCCTTCGGGATCGCCGGCGTGCTCGGGCCGTACGCCACCGGGGTTCTCGTCGCGGCCACGGGAACCTACGCTGTTGCGCTCGTGCTGGCGGCCGCGATGCTCGTTCTCGGCTCGGCGTGTATCGTACTGGCGAGTTCAGTTCGGTTCAATTGAGGGGAGTCGGATTCCTCCCACGGCTAAACCCGTGGGCTTCCTCCTTGCAGCTCTGTGATGGGTTCCAGTTCACGAATGTCGGGGCAGTCTCGTCCTCAAGCTTCAATCCGGGCCCGCATTCCATCTTCACTTTCACCCCGCTCGCGGAACCTTTTATATCATCGCGAACCAACCGACGTACGTCTCCCATTGAAACCACGAGGAGACGGAGAACACCATGGCAGACCTGCGACAGCACGCGGAAGACGTGTACGAACAGTTTTCGGACGAACTCGACATCGATGTCGACGAGGTAGAGGGCCGATTCGAGACGCTCGTCGAGGAGTACAGCGTCCCGGTCGAGGAGGCCCGCCGGAGCGTCGTGAACCACTACTTAGAGGAGGCCGGCATGGCTCGCGACGACCTTCGAGGCGGCAACGAGGAGGTCACGATCGAAACGATCGACGAATCCGAACAGTGGGTCGACCTCACCGCGAAGGTCGTCGACCTCTGGGAGCCCCGCAGCGACGCGGTCGCACAGGTTGGCTTGCTCGGCGACGAGACCGGGACGATCAAGTTCACGAAGTGGGCGAAATCCGATCTCGCGACGCTCGACGAGGGCGAGGTCTACCACCTCGGAAACGTCGTCACCGACGAGTACCAGGGGCGGTACTCGGTGAAACTCAACCGGACGACGACGGTCGAACACCTCGAAGACGACGACATCGAGGTCGGCGACAACGAGTCCGAAATCGAGGGCGCGCTCGTGGACATCCAGAGCGGGAGCGGCCTGATCAAGCGGTGTCCGATGGACGACTGTACCCGCGTCCTCCAGAACGGCCGATGCTCAGAACACGGCGAGGTCGAAGGCGAGTTCGATCTTCGAATCAAGGGCGTGATCGACGACGGACGCGATGTTCACGAGGTCATCTTCGATCAGGAGTCCACCGAGAACCTCACCGGCATCGAACTGGAGGAGGCCAAGGACATGGCGATGGACGCCCTCGACACGTCGATCGTGGCCGACGAGATGCGCGCGAAGACCCTCGGGCGCTACTATCGGATTCGCGGGCCGACGATGGGGCGGTACGTGCTCGCCAACGAGGTCGAGCAGCCGTCGGGACCGACAGATCACGAGGAACTGCTGATCAAAGCGAGGTCGATCTGAGATGAGCACTGCACCGACCCGAGAGGTGGCCCGACGCGCGTTCGCGAGCGAGTTCAACGACGCCGGGTACACGTTCACCGAATCCGACGAGGAGCGTGCACCCGTCTACCTGCTGTTGCCGACCGGCGCACACGCGAACCGTGTGTTCGTCGTGGGAACGCTCACCGAAACCGAAGACATCGGCGACGAGAGCGAGTACTGGCGCGGTCGGATCGTCGATCCGACGGGGACGTTCTTCGTCTACGCCGGCCAGTATCAGCCCGACGCCGCGAGCGTCCTCCGGGACGTCGAACCGCCGGCGTACGTGGCCGTGACCGGCAAACCCCGAACCTACGAGACGGACGACGGCGAGATCAACGTCTCCGTCCGCCCCGAGGCGATCACGATCGTCGACGAGGACGTGCGCCGTCAGTGGATCGTCGAGACCGCCGAACGCACCCTCGAACGGATCGAGGCGTTCGAAGACGGCGCGGGGAACGAGTACGCCACGATGGCCCGCGAGCAGTACGACCTCCCCGTCGAAAACTACCGCCGTGCTGCCGTGGCCGCCTTAGAGGATCTCGACGAGTAGACGAATCGAACACTCTCCCCACCCCTTCCCACTCGTTCGATTCCCCTTCCCACTCGTTCGATTCTCCTTTCGATCGGCCGTTTCGAGCTTCGCGTTCCCGTATTTCGGCTCCGTCACCGGCTCAGCCGATCGCTGCCTCGACCCGGTCGTCAAGGACGCCCTCCCGAATCAGCGATCCGACCGCGGATACGTCGGGGGCGATCGGTCGATCGTCGGTCAACGGCTCGACGACCTCCCGGACCGTCCGGTAGACTGCTCCCGTTCCGACCCCGTGATCGAGATCGGAGTCGACGTACTCGGCGGCTTCGGCCGCACAGAGCAGTTCGACCGCGACGGCGTCCGTCGCGAGGTCGAGTGCCCGTCGCGCGAACAGCGCCGAGGTCGCGCTCATACTGACGTGATCCTCCTGTCCACCACTGACCGAGACCGTGTCAACCCCCGGCCGGCCGAGTGAGCGGAGTTCGCTTCCGACGGCCGCGGCGGCGTACTGCGCGAGCATGTGACCCGACTGGAGTCCGCTCTCGTCGGCGAGAAACGGTGGCAGATGGTCCTCCTGTACGTTGGGGTTCACCATCCGATCGACGCGGCGCTCGCAGATCGCGGCCAGATCCGCGAGCGCGGCGGTCGCGTAGTCGAGTCGATGGGCGAGCGGCGCACCGTGGAAGTTCCCGCCCGAGAGGACGGCTGCCTCGTCCGTGCCGCTCGCACGGGGATCGACCCGCTCGCGATCGAAGATCAGCGGGTTGTCGGTGGCGCTGTTGAGTTCGATCTCGACCGCTTCCCGGAGGTGGGCGAGGGCGTCACGGGCCGCGCCGTGGACCTGCGGGAGACACCGGATCGAGTAGGCGTCCTGTACGCGGTCGCAGTTTCGGTGTGACTCGACGATCTCGGAGCCTGCGGCGAGGCGCTTGACGGCCCGAGCGCTCTCGGCCTGTCCGGCGTGCGGACGGATCTCGGAGAGCGCGGGATCACACGCCGCCGTCGTCCCCATGGTCACCTCGGTCGTGAGCGCACCTGCCGCGTCGGCGGCTCGAAGCAGCCGCTCGCCGTCGTGGACGACAAACGCAGCCAGCCCGACGGTGAGCTGCGTCCCGTTGATGAGCGCCAACCCCTCCTTCGGAGCGAGCGAGAGCGATTCGATTCCAGCGCGGGCGAGCGCCTCGCTACCGGGGAGGCGCTCGCCCGCCGCGTCCTGCCGGTGGACGGGCGCACCCGCACGGTCGGGCGATCGAGACCCGACGCGTGCCTCGCCCTCACCGATCAGGAGGAGCGCCACGTGGGCGAGCGGCGCGAGGTCGCCGCTCGCCCCGAGGCTCCCACGGGAGGGGACGACCGGATGGACGCCTTCGTTCAGAAGGGTGGCAAGCTGGTCGATCACGATCTCCCGTACACCCGAATAGCCCTTCACGAGGGCGTTGAGCCGGGTGAGGAGCAGTGCGCGAACCTCCTCGGTCGACAGTTCGCGGCCCGTTCCCGCCGCATGGCTCCGAACGAGGTTTTCCTGAAGGGATTCGAGATCCGTCGCATCGATCCGTTCGTCGACGAGTTCGCCGAACCCCGTGTTCACGCCGTAGACGGCGTCTCCAGCGTCGAGTACGTCCTCGACCCGCTCACGGGATGCGCGAACGGCCTCGCGGGTGATTTCGGGGATCTCGACCCGCGCTCCTTCTCGAGCAACCCGAACCACGTCAGTCGGGGTCAGCGAGTCGCCGTCGACGCGTACGGCACCGGTCGTGGCACCGTCCTCATCGCTCATGGACGATCTCACCCTCCTTGCAGACCGTTCGAACCGGATTCTCGCCGAATCGGTAGGGAACGTGGACGTGTGACGGAGCGTCGATCACGACGAGGTCGCCCGGACGCCCCTCCTGCAGGGTTCCGGCTCCATCGGAACTGGGATCCGCTTGACCGCTGTCGTCCCTCCGATCGAGCGCCTGCGCAGCGTCCGCGGTCGCGGCCCGAATTGCCTCCGCGGGGGTGAGCCCCATCCCGACACAGCCGAGTGCGACCGCGAACGGGACGCTCCGGGAGTGGCAGTTCGGGTTGAAGTCGGTGGCAAGTGCGATCGGCGTTCCGGCCGCACGAAACGGCTCGGGATCCGCATACTCCTCGCCGAGCGCGAACGCCGTTCCGGGCAGAAACGTGGGGACGACGCCGGTCTCCGCGAGCGCGTCGGCGTCCTCGCGGGTGGCGTGAAGCAGATGATCGGCGCTCGCAGCTTCGACCTCCGCGGCGAGTTGGGTCCCGCCAAGCCGGGTAAACTCCTCGGCGTGAACCTTCGGCGTCAGACCCTGTTCCCGTCCCGCTTCGAGCACGCGACGGGACTGTTCGACGTCGAAGACGCCCTCCTCGCAGAACACGTCGCAGAACGCAGCGATTCCCTGTTCGGCGACCGCTGGAAGCTGTTCGTCGATCACCTCATCGACGTACTCGTCTGCGTCGTGGCCCTCCGGAACGGCGTGTGCGCCCATGAACGTCGGGTGGATGTCGATCGGGTGGTCGGCAGCGGCCCGGTCGATCGCCGCGAGCAGGCGGAGTTCGGTGTCGGTATCGAGTCCGTAGCCCGACTTTACCTCGGCCGTCGTCGTTCCATGCGCGAGCATCGTATCGAGGTGTTCGGTGAGGATTTCCACGAGCCGCTCGTCGCTGGCCTCGCGGACCGCGCGCACGGTTCGGAGGATACCTCCACCCTCCTCGTGGATCTCCTGGTAGGTCTTCCCACGGAGCTTCGCCGCGAACTCGTCGGAGCGGTCGCCAGCGAAGACGGCGTGCGTGTGCGGGTCGACGAACCCCGGGAGGATCGCCCGTCCAGTCGCGTCGATCGCGGTCGTCGCGTTTTCGGGTGGGTACTCACGGGTAATCTCGTCGGACGGCCCGATGGCGACAACATCACCGCCGACGATCGCGATTGCGGCGTCTTCGTGGATCGTCAACGGGGAGCCATCTCCGGGTCCGACCACCACCTCGTTCGCGTCGTACACGAGGGTCGTTCGATCGGTCATGCCTGTCCCTCCGTTCTTCTGCATGCTGTGTGTTCTGGATTCATCGGTCTCGCAGGTCGTGTTCGCAGCCGGTTCTTCGAACGTTCTCGTCGTCGATTCTCCGAATGGTTTTGTCGTCGATTCTCCGAACGCTTTTGGTTCGATCCCGTGACTCCCTCGACATGGAACGGATCCACGTCAATCCGTCCGAACTGAAGGATGCCCGAAGTATCGGCTACAACCACGGGATCGTGACGAACGGAACGTTCTACATGGCCGGGCAGGTCGCAATGAATTCGGACGGCGAGATCGTCGGCGACGACATCGAGACGCAGGCCCGAACGGCCTACGAGAACGTCGGGATCCTGCTGGACGCGATCGGCAAGGGGTTTTCGGACATCGCGAAGGTCACGACGCACATCGTCGACCCCCACGAACGCTACTACGACGGGTACAAGGAGGTCTACTGGGAGACGTTCGATGAACCTTACCCGTGTCACACCGTCCTCGGCGTCCACCAACTGGCCCACGAGGAGTACCTCGTCGAGATCGAAGTCGAGGTCCCGCTTTCGGATGACGATGTCGCGGCCATCGAACCGGACGGCGACGAGATCGTTCGCGTCTCGTGAGGATCGTAGATCGGTAGCCATCCGTTGCTTACTCCCGCTCGCGCATCGGAACGCGGACGTTCGACTGGCGGGCCTCCTCGATCGCGTCCTCGTAGCCGGCGTCGGCGTGACGGATCACGCCCATCCCCGGATCGGTCGTGAAGACGCGACGAGCCTTCTCTGCTGCGAGATCGGAACCGTCGAGGACGACGTGGTTGTTCGCGTGGAGCGCATTGCCAATTCCGACGCCGCCGCCGTCGTGGACTGAAACGATGTCCGCGCCCGCCGCGCAGTTGAGCAGGGCGTTCAGGATCGGCCAGTCCGCGACGGCGTCCGTGCCGTCGCGCATGGCCTCCGTCTCGCGGTTGGGCGAGGCTACCGAACCGGCGTCGAGGTGATCGCGGGTGACGACGATCGGCGCAGCAATCTCGCCCTCGCGAACGAGATCGTTGATCCGAAGCGCGAAGCGGGCGCGCTCGGTGGTACCGTTATCATCCGTTTCGTACCCCAGCCAGCACACCCGGCTCGGAAGCCCCTGGAACGACACCTGCTCCTGTGCGAGGTCGATCCATCGGTGGAGGTGTTCCTTCCCGGGAAAGAGTTCCGTTACCGCTTCATCCGTCCGGTGAATGTCCGCCGGATCGCCCGAGAGCGCGGCCCAGCGGAACGGTCCCTTCCCGCGGCAGAACTGCGGGCGGATGTACGCCGGGACGAACCCAGGGAAGTCGAACGCGTCGGCCACGTCCCGCTCGACGGCGACCTGTCCACGGATGTTGTTGCCGTACTCGAAGGCGATTGCCCCCCGATCCTGTAAGTCGAGGATCGCCTGCACGTGCCGTTCCATCGTGTCGAGCGATTCCTTCCGGTAGCGATCGGGATCCTCCTCGCGGAGCTGATCGGCCTCCTCGACGGTGTAGCCGCTCGGGTAGTAGCCCTCAAGCGCGTCGTGGGCGCTCGTCTGATCGGTGAGTACGTCCGGGACGAACTCCCGTTCGAGCAGTTCCTCCAGCAGATCCGCGGCGTTCACGTGGACCCCGACGCTGTACGGCTCTCCGGCTTCGGCAGCCTCCTCCGCCTTCCGGAGCGCCTCGTCGAGGTCGTCGGTCTTCTCC
>SKSS01000100.1 GCA_007122875.1 Salinarchaeum sp.
CACGAGGTCGAGTCGATCGTCACGGAAACGGCCGACGAGATCGCCGACGAGTACGACACCACACTGGGCGCGACCGTCCGCGAACGTGCGGTCGAGGCGGCCTGGAATGCGATCACCGCCGACCGGCGAAGCGACTGTTACCGACTCGTCAACGAGGCGACCAGCGTCCAGAAGGACGACGCGACCGTCGAGGGGCTGGCCGATCGGCTGGCTGGGCGCTTCGGCGAGGGTGACGGCCGGGATCGGCTGACCCACGACGATCTGGCGAAGCTGGTCGATCGGGCCGCCGACATGCTCGAAACCGGACTGGAGGTGACGTTCGGGGAGACCGCCCGCGAGAACGTCATCGAGGCGTTCTGGGAGGAGATGCGTCCGGTTCCGGACGATCCGCCGGCGGTGCGAACGGTCGCGGGCGACCGGACGATCGCCCGCGACCTGCTCGAAGGGATGCGCAAGACCGACATCATGGCCCCGCCGACGGACTGTCTGGCCCCGATCGGCGAGGAACTGATCGAGGAGGGGCTGAAAAAGGAGTTCGACGCGGACTTCTACGCCTCGACGACTCGTGACGCGGGCGTTCACGGCGGCGATCCGTTCGTCGTCGAGGCCGGGATCGCCTACGGCGGCGAGATCGACGACGACGGCGGGGTCGATCTGCTTCGGTTCGCCAACCGCGTGCCGCTCGTCTACAAGCGCGGCGGCTGTGCGACGACCGACGTGATGTCGGATATCGGCTGGCGAAACTACAACCTCGATCAGCCGGGTGGACGGGGGCTCCCGAACGGACCTGCGGTGATCCTCGTCCACGTCGCCTCGACGAACGTCCCGTTCACCAGCGAGTCGAAGGATGCCGTCGCGAGCGTTCCGGAGATCGAAGACGAGATCGAACTGGCCGTCCGAGAGGCCGCCCGAGACCTCAAAGACTACCTGAACCGTCGCCAGTCACTCCAGCAACGCCAGCGGAAACAGAACGCGATCGCCACGATTCTCCCCGAGATGGCGACCAAACTCGCGGAGGTGACCGAACGGGAACCGCCGAACTACGATGACGCGCTCGCCCGGATCATGAACAACGTCCTCGTCGAGCGCGAGCGCGAGGACGGCCTGGTGCGACTCACCGTCGAGAACCACACCGGCCGGGGTGAGACCGTCGAGATCACCGACATCGTCGACGAGAAGCCGACGGCGCTCTCGGACGGTGCGGCCGCCGTCGAGGTCGACGGCGAGTGGTTCGTCCGCTGGGAGGTCGAGGTTCCGAGCGGCGAGGACGCGGCGATCGAGTACGAACTCTCCGAGGACGCAACGTGCGACGTCCGTGTCCAGGGCGTCGAAACCGCCAAGCTGACCGTCAACGCCTGACCTCTCCATGAGCACCGAACCCGACGCCGACAGCGGACCGAGCAGCGACCGAGCGCGCCAGCGGCTGATCGACCTCGCCGCGAACCTGTACGACCAACTCGACGAGGGCGAGATCCCGCAGATGGCCGTTCCGACGCGCACCAAGACCAACATCGAGTACGACGAAGACGCCGACGTGTGGGTCTACGGCGACCGCACGAGTACCCGAAGCGCGAACTCCGTCAGGGGGGCACGAAAGCTGCTGAAGGCCGTCTACACCATCGAGTTCCTCGCCGATCAGCTCGATCAGGACCGCTCGTCGACGCTGCGTGAACTCTACTACCTCTCCGAGTCGTGGGACAACGAGGAGGCACAGTTCACCGATCAGGACGAGTCCAACGGGCTGATCGAGGACTTAGAGATCGTCGGGGAGGTCACACGTGAAGACATGCACATGCGCCCGGAGGAGTCCGGCGCGACGATCATGGGTCCGCTTTACATCCGCGAGCAGACCCGCCGTGGCGAGCGCGAGATCCACTGTCAGGAGAACGTTGGTGAGGGCGGATACCAGATTCCGAACAACCCGGACACGATCGAGTTTCTCGACACCGACGCGGAGTTCGTCCTCGCGGTCGAGACCGGCGGAATGCGTGACCGGCTGGTCGAGAACGGCTTTGATGAGGAGCACGGCGCGCTGATCGTCCACCTGAAGGGTCAGCCAGCGCGAGCGACCCGGCGACTGACCAAGCGCCTCCACGACGAACTGGATCTGCCGGTGACGGTGTTCACCGACGCCGACCCCTGGAGCTATCGGATCTACGGCTCGGTGGCGTACGGCTCGATCAAATCGGCACACCTCTCTCAGTATCTGGCCACGCCGGAAGCGAAGTTCATCGGCGTCCAACCCGTCGATATCGTCGAGTACGAACTTCCGACCGATCCGCTGAGCGATTCGGACGTGAACGCCCTCGAGAGCGAACTTGACGATCCACGCTTCCAGACGGACTACTGGGAAGAGCAGATCGAACTGCAACTGGAGATCGAAAAGAAGTCCGAACAGCAGGCGCTCGCCTCTCACGGGCTGGACTTCGTGACGGAGACGTACCTCCCCGAACGGCTGACCGAGATGGGGATCATCTAGACGACCGCGATCACGCCTCGAAGATGCCGAGTTCGGCGGCCGCCCCCATCGCCCCGAACAGGACGACGATTCCGATCGTGATCACGTAGTAGACCTTCCACGTCGTCGAGGGACGGAACGGCTCGGGGAGATGTTTTTCGACGACGTACCAGTTCGCCGGATAGAAGAACACCTCGACGACCGCCATCAGCGCGGCGATCCAGACGATCAACGAGACGGGCAGCGCACCGATGTACGCGATGGGAACGACCGTCGCCAGCGCGAGCCAGACGACGACGATCCGCCGAACTCGTTCCCGATCGAGGTCCTCGTTCTCGGTCGCCAGCGGCAGGATGTCCGACGCGGCGCGAGACGCCCCATCGAGGAGAGTGATGACCGTCGAGTACAGGGCCGCGAACGCCCCGATCACCATCGCGTAGAACGACCACTCGCCGAACGACTCGCCGAGGAGGCTGGCGAGCGCGATTTCGAACCCCTCGTCCCCGAGCGGTTCGGGATAGAGGACGTTCACCGCGAGCAGAATCATGCTCAGGGCGATCACGAAGCTGAACGCGTAGCCGATGTTGAAATCGCGCCGTCCGGTCTCGATCCACGCCCGAACGTAGTCGTGATATGCCTCGTCTTCGGGATTGAGCCCCTTCTCGCGGAGTTCGCTCGCGCCCTCGCCCTTGGCCATGCTCCAACTGCCGATGAGGATGCTGGTGCTGTGGCCGGTGGGCGCGAATCCAGCCGCTGCGGCGAACAGCACGACGAACATCGGTCCCGTGAGGTCGGGAACGTCGAACGCCGTCTGGATCGTTCCAGTCGGCGGGCCGGCGATCGCACCGAGGACGATCAGGATGCCCAATGCGACCGTAAAGCCCGCGAGAATCTTCTCGAGGAGCGAGTACCGTGAAAAGAGGACGAGTCCCGTCGCCACCGCGATCAGGGTCGCATACACGACAACGATCGTCTGGAACGGACCGATCGTTGGCCCGAACGGGAGCAATGCGGTCGACAGTGCAGCGGTGCTCATCCCGACCGCGGCGGTGATGCCGGCGTACATCACCGTGAAGATGAACAGCGTAAGCCACAGCGCCCAGTTTTTCGGGCCGGGTAAGTCGCGGTACGCCTCGATCGGATTGCCGCCGACGCCGTAGTTGTATCTGATCCCGAGTTCCCAGCCGCCGTACTTCGCGACGTAGATCAACAGGAACATCCAGACGGCGAACAGCCCGAACGTCGCACCGAGCGTCGGCGCGAGAACGATGTGGCTTCCGCCGATGCTGATCAACGCCCAGAGCATCGACGGACCGAAGTGGTTCTTGAAGAACCCGCCCCAGTCGCGGTCGGGATACGTGAGATCGGGGTCGGCGACTGCCCCGTCCGATGGCGTCACTCCGTCTCCGCCGTCGCCGACCGGCTCGTCAGTCACGGTCGACCCTCTCGGACCCGTCCTGTGGTGACGGCGGGTGCGGTCGCCGGCGGACCGATCCGACTGTCACATGCTATCATTACTGTATCCAGATTTGTTTCCGGCTCCAAAAAGATATTCACTCGGTCAGGGCGCTTTACCGACCGGCTGCCGTAGGCCTGCGCATGGCGTCCGACGAGTGGCGCAGGCGACGGGATCTCGAAGGAGGAAAACAGGTCCTCGTCTGGGTTCGTGAATCGCGGGACGAGGAACTCGTCGTCGAGGATCACACGTACCACGGTGGGGGCTATCGGATCTATCGCCACGACCTCGCCGCGGACAGTCGTGAGCGAATCGGGACGTACGCGGGACCGGAGGAGGCGACCGATCGTGCGATCGCCGAACTCGCGCGTCGATAGCAGGTGAACGGACCTTCCGTCCGGCACTCAGGCGTCGAGCGCGACCGGAATCCCGCGAGAGGCCACGTCGGCTGCGAAGGCGAGGGCGTCCGATTCGAGCGTCTCGAACGTGTCGTAGTGAATCGGCACGACGAGATCCGGTTCGAGGGCAGCCGCCAGTTCCGCAGCCTCGTGGCGATCCATCGTGAGCGCGCCGCTGATCGGCGGGAGGAACACGTCCACGTCGAGGTCGGCGTGTTCGTCGAGCACGTCCGAGTCACCGGGATAGAACGCCGTCACGTCCCCAAGCGTGACCAGAAATCCGCACCCGAAGCCCTCCGGGTGGTTGGGGGTGCCGTCCTCGTCGGATCGAGGCCCGCCCGGCACGTTGTGTGCCGGAACCGTTTCGACGCTGACGTCCCGGACGGAGAACTCCTCGTGCTGTCCGATCCGAACTACGTCGTAGGGAAGGTCGTCGATCGGTTCGACGTCCCGGTCGATTCCGGACGGATCGACGGCCTCGTAGACGACCAGCGTGGCGTCCTCGCTCGCCACCCGGCGAATTCCGTCCGAATCGTAGTGGTGGTCGTGCGTGACACAGACCACGTCGCCGTCGCGGGCGTCGTAGTCCCGTG
>SKSS01000068.1 GCA_007122875.1 Salinarchaeum sp.
GGTGATCAACGTCGAAGTCGCCGACGAAACCGGCAGCGTCAGGGTCTCGTTCTGGGACGAGAAGGCCGAGGCTGTCGCTGACGGCCAGTTGGAGGTCGGAGACGTTCTCCGGGTGCAGGGCTATCCGAAGGACGGCTTCAACGGCGTCGAGGTCAGCGCCGACCGCGCCGAACCCGACGACGCCGACATCGACGTCCAGATTCACGACATCTACCGGGTGGCGGACCTCTCGCTCGGACTTTCGGACGTGACCCTCCGGGGGAAGGTCCTCGACACCGATCCGATCCGGACGTTCGACCGCGACGATGGCAGCGAGGGACGAGTGGCGAACGTCGCGCTCGGCGACGAGACGGGACGAATTCGGGTGACGCTCTGGGACGAGCGCGCCGACCGCGCCGAGGAGGTCGACGTCGGCACGAACGTCGAGGTCGTCGACGGCTACACCCGCGAGCGCGACGGCGACCTCGAACTCCACGTCGGCTCCCGGGGCGACGTCCAAGAGATCGACGAGGACGTCGAGTACGTCCCCGACGCGACGCCGATCGCGGAACTCGAAATTGGCGAAACCGTCGACATCGCGGGCATCGTCCGCTCGGCCGACCCCGTCCGGACGTTCGACCGCGACGACGGCAGTGAGGGCCAGGTTCGGAACGTCCGTGTTCAGGACGAGAGCGGCGACATTCGGGTCGCACTCTGGGGCGAGAAGGCCGACGTGGATGTCGCCCCCGGAGACGAGATTCAACTCGCCGACGTGGAGATCCAGGACGGCTGGCAGGACGATCTCGAAGCCTCCGCCGGCTGGCGCTCGACGGTCACGGTGCTGGCGGACGAGGGATCGGCTGCGGCTCGGAACACGGAACTCGACGGGTCCGAGCAGGAAACCGGCCGCGACGCCGGACTCGCCGCGTTCGGGGACGGGTCGGACCCCGGCGACGGAAACGAAGCCGGCAACGGAGACGAGACTGGCGACGAAAGCGATGTCGACGCCTCCGACGACGGTCCGATCGAGTTCACCGGTATGGTCGTCCAGACGGGCAGTCCAGCCATCCTCGATTCGAACGGCGAGACGATGACCGTCGAGACCGACGCGGAACTCCAGCTCGGAGAAGAAGTGACTGCGCGAGGGTCGCTCGTCGACGGCCGACTCGACGCTGACGAAGTGTTCTAGCTCCGCTCCGGTGGCTCGTCGCGGTGGGCATCCGGATTGGCGTCTTCTACGGCGTCGCCCTCGCGTTCGCGGGTCTTCCGATCTTCCTGCCTGGCGGCCTCCTCCTCGGCCGCTCTACGGGCCTGCTCGCGCGCTTCGTCAACCTCCTCGTCGTCCGTCTGGTCGATACGCGCCCGTCGTGGATCGGTCGAATCGTCGGTCATAACCATCCCCCGGAGGGGATTCGCCATCCAGCCGTTTGTAGCTGGCGGCGTCTGAGCGATCAGCCGGATGCCGGCCGGCGGCTTCGCGAGGACGGAAACAGTTAAGCACGGCACGAACCCGTTTTCGGGTATGAGCGTCGAGCTCCCGTTCGCCCCGGTCGACTCGATCATCCGGCGAAACGCCGGCAATCTCCGGGTCAGCGCCGACGCCGCCGAGGAACTGGCGCTGCGGATTCAAAACCACGGGGCGGACCTCGCACAGGGCGCCGCTCGGCGGGCCACCACGGATGGCCGCAAGACGATCATGGCCGAAGACTTCGACGTCGAGCGGGTGATCGACGCGAACGACCTGGAACTCCCGGTCGCCCCCGTCGATCGAATCGCCCGTCTCCGGATCGACGATCGGTACCGCGTCTCGATGGATGCCCGCGTCGCTCTCGCCGACATCCTCGAAGACTACGCGGACAACGTTGCGACCTCCGCGGCCATCCTCGCTCGGCACGCCGACCGCCGAACCGTCAAGGCGGAGGACGTCGAAACGTACTTCGAACTCTTCGAATGAAATTCGGCTTCAGCGAGCGTTGTCTCGCCCACGACACGGGGACGCGTCATCCGGAGACTGCCGACCGGCTGCGTGCGATCCGACGCGGACTCGCCGATCGTCACTGCGTCGAGTACGTCGAAGCGCCACCGGCACCGATGGAGGCGCTGACGGCCGTGCACGACGAGGCGTACGTCGAGGAGGTGCGATCGTTCTGCGCCGACGGCGGTGGGCAGTGGGACGATGACACGGTCGCCGTCGAGGAGACCTGGGACGCCATCCGTGCTAGCGCCGGACTGGCGATCTGGGCCGCGGAGGCGGCTCTCGACGGTGATCGTGGCCGCGAAACGCCGTTTTCGCTCGGTCGGCCGCCGGGACATCACGCCGTCTCAGACGACGCGATGGGGTTTTGCTTCGTCAACAACGCCGCCGTCGCCGCCCGGCACGTGATCGAGGAGGGGTCGGCGGATCGGGTCGCGATCGTCGACTGGGACGTTCACCACGGCAACGGCACCCAGGAAATCTTCGACGACGCCCCGGACGTGTTCTACGCGTCGATTCACGAAGACGGACTCTATCCCGGAACCGGCCGAGTCGAGGAGACCGGAACCGGTCCCGGAGCGGGAACGATCGCGAACGTCCCGCTGCCCGCGGGCGCAAACGACGCCGACTACCTGGCGGCGATCGAACGGGTCGTCGGTCCGCTCCTCGACGCGTTCGACCCCGATCTGCTGCTGGTGAGCGCTGGCTTCGACGCCCACCGGCACGATCCGATCTCGCGGATGCGCGTCTCCTCTGACGGGTTCGCACTCCTCACCGATCGCCTCCAAGCGGCCGGGGAGCGCTCCGACGCCCCCATCGCGTTCGTTCTCGAAGGGGGGTACGGACTGGACTCGCTGGCCGAGGGGGTCGGCTACGTCCACGAGGTGTTCGACGGAATGGCTCCGATCGAACCCAACGACGACCCCGACGACGAGGTCGTCGCGGTCATCGATCGGGCGCGAACGGTACACGGTCTCGACTGATCGAGGGATACAGCCTCGGCTGATCGAGACTGATAGGTCAGCAAAGGCGGATTCAGTGACGAACGAGACCGACAATCAGGGGACCGGATCGAAGTACGCCGCGAGGTCCCGTCCGAATCGGTCGGCCAGCGTGGACACGTCCGCCCCGACGAGGAGGTCGTGGTCTCCGCGGTCGATCGCCTCCTCGATCCGGACGCCCAGCGCGACACTCGTGAGATCGTCACCCCGGAGGAAGCCCTCCGGCGTCGTATGTGTACGGGGACGTTCGACGACGTATCGCCCCTCGTCGACGAACGGACCATACGTCGTGGGGTCGTCGTCATAGGCCGCAGCGAAGCGCTCGGCGTGGTCGCGGACGTGGACCGGCGGTCCGAGGTGCCGTTCGATCGTAGAGAGTTCCCCGATCGCACACTCGACCAGGAGCGCGGCCACGTCGTCGTCGGCAAGGACAATCCCACGGAGCGGCTCGAAGCCGTGCTCGTCAAGCGCGCTCGTGATCCCGTCGAGGGAGCGTTCGAGCTGTGGGTACAGTTGATCGTCGACCACGTCGGGCCGAGGGATCCGGAGCGCGACCGGCGTCGTTCCACGCTCGTCGATCACGTCACGGGCCACGCTGGGAACGATCGGGTCGGGTTTGCGGGGGGAGAGCCGTTCGTCGCGCGGGTCGTCGAGCAGTTCGCGGGCGTAGTGCTGGATGCGGGCGACCGTGGCCGGTGAGACGACGGCTGCGACGTTTCGGTGCGGGTCCGTCGGATCGATCACCACGAGCGGGTCGTCGAACGTCGCGGCCGCGTGGGTTTCGGGATCGTACTCGATCGGCGGCTGCCACTCGTCGGCCGCGGTGGCGAGGAGGTCGCGGGCACGTCCGTGTTCGAGCGTGAGCAACTCCGCGAGATAGCCGGAGATGCCGCGAGTTCGGAGGTCGCTTCCGTAGGCACC
Source organism: Salinarchaeum sp. (assembly GCA_007122875.1). Classification (GTDB taxonomy): domain Archaea; phylum Halobacteriota; class Halobacteria; order Halobacteriales; family QS-1-68-20; genus QS-1-68-20. Next base: position 3,877 of record SKSS01000068.1, read on the forward strand.
GATGGCGCTCAGAAACGCCTTCACGATCCGAACTTCCCCCGCCAGCGTCTCATCGAGCCGGTCCTCGACGTAGGCGGTGTGGAAGGGAGTTCGGTCGACGGCCGAGCGAATCTCGGTGGCGTCGTCCAGTCGGTAGCAGGGAACGAGGTCGACGTCGAAGCCGTCGACCGTGCCGGTGACGTAGGGATGTTCGGCGAACTCCTCGCGACCGTCAGGGAGCGTCTCGTGGCCGACTTCGAGACCGTACGACGCCAGTCGTTCGCGGTCGAGTTCGGGAGGAAACCGCACGAACACGTCGATGTCGCGGTCACCGGACAGCCAGGTGTCTCGGGCCGTGGATCCGACCTGGATCACGTCCGCCTCGACTGGAAGGTCGGCGGCGGCCGCTTCCGCGCGATCGATCACCTCGCTCGCCGCGGCTCGCAGACGCTCACGCTCCTCGTCGTCGGGGGTGACGCGCTCGCGGGCCCGTGCCAACACGGCGTCGACGGCGTCCTCGTCGGTCATCGAGGGGCCATACTCGGGGACGAGCCGAAAGGGTGTCGAACCGGAAAGCGAAAGCCTCAATAAATCACCCGCACCAACGGTAGAACGCGAGCCGTCGTAGCTCAGCTGGTAGAGCGCCACGCTGTTAACGTGGTTGTCCCAGGTTCGAGTCCTGGCGACGGCGTCCTCTCGAATTCTCGAATCGGACGATGCGGTGTCCGCGTCAATGGGTGTTATACGCCGCGACCGCGTAGATGGCGTATGAGCGAATCGATTCTCGTCCCGTTCGATGGCACCCCGCAGTCGACCCGTGCGCTGGAGTACGCCGTGTCGTCGGTTCCCGACGCGACGCTCGCCCTCGTCCACGTGCTCGATCCATCGGAGCTCTACAGCTATGGCGGTATGGAGGGCGGTGCGATGACGAACTACGCCGAGATTCAGCGCGAACGTGAGGAGCGAGCGGAGAAACTCCTTGACGAGGCGCGCGCGATAGCCGACGACGAGGGACA
>SKSS01000077.1 GCA_007122875.1 Salinarchaeum sp.
AGTCGAACGCCGTCGTCGAGAACCGAGACCGTGTCTGTCGGTGGGGTGTACGAAAGGATCACAACATAACATGTACCCGAACAGTTAAGCAGTTCCAACAATATGATATGGCAATTCACGCTTCAGGAGAACGGCGACTGACAGTCACCGTAGCGAGTGGTGAGGGGAACGTTCTGCTGGCGTGTGAATGCGCCGATCGGTCGCACCGTCAGCGACCGATCGACACCACAGGAACGAGGACGTAGCCATGACAACAAACACGAACAACGACGCGACGGAATCGAGTGATGATAATGGGAAGGGATCGGCGCGGTCTCGGCTGTCGCTGTCCCGACGCCGGGTACTCGCGATGATCCCAACCGGCACGATCGCCTCGCTTGCAGGATGTAACGACGAACTGGACACGGTCGATGACATGGACGACGATCCAGCGGACGACGACGAGCCGGAAGCGGACGACGACGACGAGCCAGCCGACCAGATCGAGGACCTCGACGACGCGGTCGAGCGCATCGAACAGTTGGAGGCCGAGCTACAGGAGACCAGGGAAGTGCTAAACGCTCGCTCGGAGGCGCTGGAAGCGGCCTTCGGGAACGCCTTCGTCCAGCCGGGCGACACCAGAATCGTCCCGGACGACGAGACGCTGTCCGGTATCGTCGGTGAAAACGGCATCGTCGGGCGGCTCGGCGAGGAAGCCATTCCCGGGGACACGTTTATCGAAGCCATCGAACGCGGGTTGGCGATAAGCATGCAGGAGAACGGGATCCCTGGTGGTATGTGGGATCCCTATGACGACACGCAGTTCCCCGGCGACACGTTCATCCCGGGCGGTACGTGGGTCGACGTGATGGGTGGCGAGAACGGTCTCGTCGGGCGGCTCGGCGAGGAGGCGTTCCCGGGGGACACGTTCATCGAGGGAATCGAACGCGGATTGACGGTGAGTATGCAAGAGAACGGCTTCCCCGGGGATACGATGGACATCTACGACGACACGCAGTTCCCCGGCGGCATGTGGTTCCCAGGCGATACAATGGTCGACGTGATGGGTGGCGAGGACGGTCTCGTCGGACGACTCGGCGAGGAAGCCTTCCCAGGTGACATGTTCATCGAGGGCATCGAACGCGGATTGGCGGTGAGCATGCAGGAGGACGGATTCCCTGGGGATACGATGGACATCCACGATGACACGCTGTTCCCCGGCGATACGTTCATCCCAGGCGATACGTTCGTCGAGGTGAGTCAATCGACTGGTCCGCTCCCGGAGGCGATCGACTCGATCGATACGCAGCTGACGACGATCGAACGGGACGTCGACGAGGTCAATCTGGAGCCGATCGAGTGGGAACCCATCGAAGTCGAGCCGATCGAGTACGGGGACTGAGCGGGTTCGGACGAATCGCGACGGTCCAGCGATCGAACGCCACCGAACCCATGAACTGCACGCGGTAGTTCTGATCGGTACGCCGGAGCGCATCCGAGAGACGCCGGAGTCGATCGACAACCGAACCGGAGTACCGGAACCGGTCAGCAACCGAACCGAACTACCGCAGTCGAGCAACTGTCCGATCGTCCCGTTCCTCGATCCGGACGAGACCGTCGTCGGCGAGGTCTGACAGGATCCCCCGCAGCCACTCGCGTCCGTGTTCGCCGTCGGGTGTGTAGTCCACGCGAATTCGATGGCCGAGCGTGTCCAGCTCCATCTCGTCGTGTTGTCCGAGGAGTCGAACCACGCGACCGCGGAACTGTCGGCGGCTCCCTTCGAAGCTCGGTTGCGTCGGCACGTCCGGCGCGGTGAAGTCCCCGACTGCGTACGCGTCACACCGCTCCCGCCACGGACAGCCCGCCTCGTCACACCGCGGGCGAGTTCCGCAGGCCACCGCTCCGAGTTCCATGATCGCGTTGTTCCACACCCGCGACTCGCCGTCGGGCATGAGATTGTTCGCGACTGCTTCGAACGCCGCGTCGTCGTCCGGAACGTCGAACGCGCGATAGAGCACCCGCGTTACGTTCGTGTCCACGACCGCTTCCCCGCTGTTGAACGCGAAACTCGCGACCGCGTTCGCGGTGTACGGACCGACGCCGTGCAGTTGCTGTAGCTCCTCGGGGGTCTCCGGGAAGCCGTCCAGCTCCTCGGTCACCTGCCGTGCGGACTCGTGGAGGTACGTCGCCCGGTTGTTGTACCCCAGCGAGTGATCGCTCCAGAAGGCGACGACATCGGCCCGATCCGCCGCCGCGAGGTCGTCGACGGTCGGCCAGCGCTCCAGAAACGCCGTCCACGCCTCGACGACCCGCGGAAGCTGGGTCTGCTGGCTCATCACCTCCGAGACGAGGATCGCGTAGGGATCGGTCGTCTCGCGCCACGGAAACGAACGGTGATCGTCCAGATACCACTCGGTCAGCGCCGTCCGCACCGCGTCAACGTCGTCGGGGAGGTACTCGCCAGCCTCGTCGCTCATCGACGGGCATAGCGACCGCTGGCGGTTAGCGCTGGCGGTCCGTCCCGTCACTCCTCGGGGAAGATGCTCTCGGGGAGGTACGCCGAGACGACCCAGTTCGGCGCGTCGACCACCTCGTTGATCTTCAGGTCGACGATCGCTGAACAGAGGATGTACGCCTCCGCTCGCGTGAGTCCCCGGTGGTCGTGGAGGTGATCGATCATGTGTCGGATCGCCTTCTTCGTCGCCTCCATCAAGTCGTCGTCGATCCCCGTGGTGGCGTACATCGGCTCGTCGACGCCGGTCGGCGTGAACGGTCCCGTTGTCTCGAACTGTGGCTGCTCGATGTCGAGATCGTCGCGAACGTCGAATCGGGCGGTGACGAACATCGGCGCTTCGATCCCGGTCACGCAGACCTCGCCGTCACCCTGGGCGGCGTGACAGTCCCCAATCGAGAACAGCGCCCCCTCGACTTCGATTGGGAGGGACACCGTCGAGCCGGCGGTCATGTGCTTTACGTCCATGTTGCCGCCGGTCGATCGCGGCGGGAGCGTATCGAACTCGCCGTCCTCCGCGGCGGCGACGCCGATCACGCCGGGGAACGGATCGAGCGGCACCTCGATCCCGTTCACAAAGCGCCCCACGTCACCGTCCAGATCCCAGACGTGCAGTCCCGCGTCCTCGAACTCCTCCGGGAGGAGTCCGAGACCCATGTCACCGGGGAGAAACCCGGTGTATCCCCAGCCTTTGTGCTGAAACGAGAGCAGCTCGACTTCGAGTACGTCACCGGGTTCTGCGCCCTCAACCTCGACCGGTCCGGTTAGCGGGTGGACGGGGTCGAAGCTCACGGAAGCGAAGTCCTCCGCTGTCGATTCCACGTCCACCTGCCGATCGACGGCGTCTCGACACTCGAACCGGACCACGTCACCGGGTTCGACCGTCAAGACCGGATCGAGTGAGTTGTCCCACGCCGCGTGGATGTTCTCGTCGGCATCGCTCAGTCGGTGATCGACCTCGATGGACTCTCCCACGTCACGGTGTGGCATGATAGGTGATACAACGGGATAGACAAAGAGTTACCTGGTCTCTCACCCGTTCGATCGACCGCCTCAACCCAACAGGTATGGGATCAGAAAGGCGACCAACAGCCCGGCTGCCAGCACGGCGAAGCCGATGCCGACCTCGCGGGTGGTGTACTCGCCCTGCGGGGCGGTCAGTCGGCCTGCCGGTTCGTCGTCGTGATCGTCGGCCATATGCGGGCGTTCGAACTCCGGGTACTTTGTCGTGTCGAAGACGGGTGGACGAATCGTCGGAAACCAATGTCCACACGCGGACGCAGGCGATGTCGGCGTGCGGACGGACGCTATCGGCGTCCACATGCGGACATCGAGGGTCGGTTATACGATCCGTACCGCCCTGATCCCCGTTTGTATGCATCTCCATCGAACAGCCCACAGTGGCCGACCTGCCACCCGCCCGTGGATTGCGACCGAACGCCCTCATCCAGCACCCGATTCGAAACCATGATCCACCCCACAGCCGCGAAGCGAACGCTCGTCCTCTCAATCGTGGGGCTCTTGTGCGGACTCGGTGCCGGGAGCGTCTTCTTCGTCTGGGAGTACTACGAGTACGCTCCCGTGCGGTTCATGACCGCGATTCCCGTGATCGTCCCGCTGTTCGGGCTGATGCTCTACTTCTGGACGCAAAGCCTCCGTGAGGTCCTGTCGATTCTGTCGGCGACTGCGCTCCTCGGTGGGACGATCAGCGCCCTCATGTATCTCACCCCACTGTACGTGTTCGAAACGGTACCCGACGCGCAACGATATATGCTCACGACGCAGGCGTTCTCCCGGTTCGCGCTCGCGTTCACGCTCGGCGGGGTGCTGCTCGGTGCCGGCGTGATCGTCGGAGCCATCCTTCGAAACGAGGTTCTCGGGGGTCCGACCGACGATTGGACGGTGGACCAGCATCGCCGTTCGCTCATCGCGTCGACGGGCGCACTGACCGTCTCGTCGGCGCTGCTGGGAGCGAGCGTCGTGAATAACTACGCGACGGCGTTCGAACATCGCGAATATCACGCCACCATCGACGACGGAGAACTCCAGGGCGACGAACTCTCTGTTACGCTGTCGGTTCCGAACGCGTTGGCAGGCGATCTGCAGATCGATTCGATCGTCATGCACGTGACCGGCGAGTACGAGCGACTGACGTGGAGTACGCTGCCCGAAGAGACGGTCCCAAGCGATTCCTCGTTCGACCTTCCCCTCGAGATCGGATCCGTCGCCGAGGTTCTCGACGAGGACCCGGAGACGATTCGCATCGATGGGTACGTCAACATCTCGGCGTTCGCGTCGCTCGAAGAGCGGATGCTGATCGACGAATACGAGGTTTCGCCCGAGGAGATCGCGTCCTCGGACGACGACTGATCGACGATCCGCTTTTCTCCGGTTCGGACGGGATCGAACGGTTCATGATCGGTCACGACAGTTCGTGTACACGAGGAGAAGGAGCATTGAGACAGCGACATCGCTTCGGCGTTCGAGACGGACGCACCTCGGTCGGCGAGCGTTGGCTACGAAGATGAACGGTACCCACGTGTGCGCAAACCGATGACCGCAAAGCGAAACCGGTCCCCATCCGAACCAACGGTCGACCCGAATCTGAAGGTACAGGATGCGGCCATCGTCGAGGCGTTCTCGCTGGTCGACCACCAGGTCGTGACGACCGCGGAGATCCACGAACACGTGGATCTGAGCCAGAAGCAGGTACGCCGTCGGCTCAACGATCTCGCCGACCGCGGGATCGTCGGAACCCGAAAACCGGGACGAGACCGACTCTGGTGGCTGGAAGCGGACGTAACGGAACCGATCACCGTCCAGTATCCGCTGTTGCGGTACGTCCGCGACCGGCTCAGCGTCCAGCTCTTCGTTCTTGGAATCGGCGTCGGCGTGCTCGCGATGGTGGTGACGATGCTGGGTACACTCATGGTCATCACCGATCCGGCCCCCGAGTACATGCGGCACACAACGGCGTTTCGGCTCCAGATGGAGCTGCTTCGAGGGGGGCTGTTGGCGACCGTCGTCTCGTCCGGGCTGTTGCTCACCGGTATCTCACTCGCCGTCGCACGGTGGCTGTACCGGGCGTTCTCGGCGGTATCTCCCCGCGAGACCGGACGCTGACCTGGACGGTTCGTCGAGATCGCCACGGAGGAAAGGCATAGGTCCGTCCGGTCGCAATCGGCCATACGGATCACCGGCTCACGAGCGAGTCGGAGACGGATTCGACACACCATGACGCTCACCAAACGCATCATTCCCTGCATCGACGTGGACGTAGACGACGACGGAACCGCCGCGGTCTACACCGGCGTCAACTTCGAGAACCTCCGCTACACCGGCGATCCGGTCGAAATGGCTCGCGCGTACAACGACGCCGGTGCCGACGAGTTCGTCTTCCTCGATATCACCGCCTCGGCGGAGGGACGCGAGACGATGCTTGACACGGTCTCGGCCGTCGCCGACGAGGTGTTCATCCCGCTCACCGTCGGCGGAGGCATCCGCACCCGCGAGGACGTAAAGGAAACCCTCAGAGCGGGTGCGGACAAGGTATCGATCAACACGGCCGCGATCGAACGCCCCGAACTCATCTCGGAGGGGGCAGCCGCCTTCGGAAGCCAGTGTATCGTCGTGAGTATCGACGCGAAACGCCGGTTCGACGAGAAGGGAGAACACTACGAGCGCGTCGACGGCGAGTCCTGCTGGTTCGAGTGTACGGTCAAAGGTGGCCGTGAGGGAACCGGCATCGACGCCATCGAGTGGGTCGCCGAGGCGGAGTCACGGGGAGCGGGCGAACTGTTCGTCAACTCGATCGACGCCGACGGAACGAAGGATGGCTACGACGTGCCGCTCACGCGGGCCGTCTGTGACGCCGTCGACACGCCCGTGATCGCCTCGTCGGGCTGTGGCGGCCCGGAACACGCCTACGAGGTGTTCACCGAGGCGAACGCCGATGCCGCGCTCGCGGCCTCGATCTTTCACTTCGACGAATATTCGATCAGGGAGGTCAAGGAGTACCTGGACGAGCGGGGTATTCCGGTTCGACTGTAGCTCACCGGTCCCGACGGTTCGAGATCCCGACGGGCTGTCGATCCTTCGACCGCACATCGATTCCGCACGATCGTCGAGGACAGCGTGTCAAAATAAAATAATTTGCTGGAGTATCCGCGTCGTCGTTTGGACGTTCCGGCAGGCGGGAACGAATACCCAACGATTAGGTAGGTCGGCACACACCCATCCGCATGGCCAAACCATCGTCGGAATCGGAGTTCCCGAGCGATCAGGAAATCGCCCGAAGTGCGGACCGGCAGCCGATCGAGGACGTCGCCGAATCGATCGGTCTCGGGCCGGACGACCTCGACCCACAGGGATCGGATGTCGCGAAGCTGTCGCTCGACGCTGTTCGGGACGTTCGGGATCGAGAGGCGGACGGAACGCTCGTCCTCGTCACCGGGATGACGCCGACGCCGATGGGCGAGGGCAAGACGGTCACGACCGTCGGTCTCGGACAGGCCCTCGACGAACTCGGCGAGCGGACCGCCATCGCGGTCCGCGAGCCGTCGCTCGGGCCCGTATTCGGTATCAAAGGCGGCGCGGCCGGCGGCGGCTACGCGCAGGTGCTCCCGATGGAGGACATCAACCTCCACTTCACGGGCGACCTCCACGCGCTGACGGCGGCACACAACCTGCTCTCGGCCGCTCTCGACGCCCACCTCCATCACGGCAACGAGCTCGAAATCGACGTGGCTGACGTCTCGTGGCCCCGCGTACTCGACATGAACGACCGCGCGCTCCGGCAGGCGGTCGTCGGCCTCGGCGGAACGACGAACGGCGTTCCCCGCGAGGATCGCTTCCAGATCACGGCCGCCTCCGAACTGATGGCGATTCTCTGTCTCGCCGAAGACTACGCCGACCTGAAGGCACGGATCGACCGAATCGTGGTCGCTCGCAACGAGGACGGGGAGGCGGTCACAGCGGCCGATATCGGCGTGTCGGGCGCAGTCGCCGCCCTCCTCCGGGACGCACTCCGCCCGAACCTCGTGCAGGCGATCGGGGGCGTTCCAGCGTTCGTCCACGGCGGCCCGTTCGCGAACATCGCCCACGGGACGAACTCCGTCCTCGCCGATCGAGCGGGACTCGTTCACGCCGATTACGTCGTCACCGAGGCCGGATTCGGCGCGGATCTCGGCGCGGAGAAGTTCTTCGACATCGTCGCCCGCGAGAGCGGGCTGACGCCCGACGCGACGGTCGTCGTCGCCACGGTCCGGGCGCTGAAGCGTCACGGCAAGGAGATGTGGCCGGCGGACTTCGACGAACTCTCCGAACCCGATCCAGACGCCGTTCTGGCGGGACTCGACAACCTGCTTCACCACGTCGGCGTCCTCGAACGGTTCGGCGCGCCGGCCACCGTGGCGATCAACCGCTTCCCCGCCGACACCGACGAGGAGATCGAGACGCTGCTTGACGCCCTCGACGAGCACGACGTTCCGGCTGCGGTCTCGAACGTCCACGGAGAGGGTGGGAAGGGTGGAATCGAGCTTGCAAAGCTGGTCAAGGAGGCCGCCGAGCGAGGCGGAGACGCCGGGCCGCTGTACGACGCCTCGGCGTCGATCGAAGAGAAGCTCGAGACGGTCGCCACGGAGGTCTACGGCGCTGATGGCGTCGAATTCGTTGGCTCGGCGGCCGACGACATCGAGCGGATCGAGGACGCGGGCCTCGACGACCTTCCGATCTGTCTCTCGAAGACGCCGTACTCGATCTCCGACGACGCCTCGAAGACGGGCGCGCCCGAGGGATGGACGCTCTCCGTCCGCGAACTCTACCCATCCGCAGGTGCGGGCTTTATCGTCGCGCTCACCGGCAGCGTGCTGACGATGCCTGGCCTGCCGGCCAATCCCGCCGCAGCCGAGATCGATCTCACCGACGACGGGGAGATTACTGGGTTGTTCTGAGGGGGTTGGGTGCGTTCTCACTGATCGTGTTTGACACGGTGTGGACCGACACCGAGCCGTTGAGAACCGGTCGCGGGTGTACTCCACCTTCGTTGTAGGATACCACGTTCGATCGGGGCTTGTTGAACCGTCACGGAAGGACGTGAATGTACCGCTGGATAGCTATCAAGCGCAGTTGACCCGGTTTGTACGAGCCAAACGGTTATATGCGATCACCTCATCAGTAGGGCTATGAGCCAAGGACGCGACGACGCGGGCCGATTTGAGGAGTCCGTTACCGAACAAGAGATCCTCAAAGTATTCGACTACGAGGACGACCCAGTCCTCACAGCACCGGAAGTTGCTGACGGTCTTCGTCGATTTGGAAAGCAAATCACCCCAGAAGGGGTTCGAAATCGACTCAAGCGGATGGACGAGAAGGGCCTCGTAAGCCGGAAAAAGCTTGGCGCGAGAGCTGTTGGATGGTGGGCAGAGGTCGCCCCTGAACTGGATTCTAGCACTTCACACACTGTCGATTCGAGAAAAGAGTCTGACGAGTGGAAGAAATTGTAGCGATATATGGCGACAGTGTTGTTACATCCTGATGTGGAGAAGAAGCTGCAATCTCTTCCAAACGATATTGAGGACCGAGTTCGATCGAAACTGACTGAGGCCGGGGAGTATCCCAGCCGACATCTCAAACCGCTCAACGGGCGAGATGAGTATTCGCTCCGTATTGGAAAACGACGAGCAATTATCGATTGGGTCAGAGAACAGCACGAACTTCGAGTGCTGGAACTCGACACTCGAGACACAGTATATCAGTAGTACGTCAATTATGGAATGACGGTGTCAACCGGTTCGTAACCGACAACACCACGTACCTTCGCTACTTCACCGGTTCCCCAAACGCGTACACCGTATTGTGGCCGGTGATCTCCACGTCCAGAAAGTCGCCGGGTTCGATCCCACGCGCTCGCGCCTCCTTCACGATCACCTGCCGGTAGGCCTCATCCCGGCACTTCATCGAGTCGCCCGTTCCGGGCTGAACGGCCAGCACGTGCCGCCGACTGCCCACCATCGACTCGTACGCCTCGCCGACGACCGCCATCTTCACGTCGGTCATCTCCGAGGAGCGCTCCTTCTTCACCGTCCCGCCGAGACCCTTCATCTTCGCAGCGTCGGTTCCCGGCCGCTTCGAAAATCGGGTGACGTTGATTCGCTCGGGCCGTACCTCCCGGAGGAGGTCGAGGCTCTGGCGGTGGTCCTCGTCGGTTTCGGTCGGGAAGCCGACGATGAAGTCGGTCGCGAGCGTCCACTCGTCGAGTCGGGCGTCGAACGCGTCGACGACCTCGTGGAACTCCTCGACGGTGTGCTGGCGGCGCATGGCCGCGAGCACATCGTTCGAACCCGACTGGACGGGCGCGTGAATGAAGTCGTACAGTTCGTCGTGTTCGGCGAACACCTCGGCGAGCTCCTCGCGGATGCCGTGGATCCCCTTCGGGTTCGCCATGCCGACGCGGACGCGGAACTCCCCGTCGAGTCGGCAGATTTGGTCGAGCAGTTCGTGGAGGACACGCTCGCCCTGCTCCCAGCCGTAGACGCCGGTGTCCTGGCCGGTGATCCGAAGCTCCCTGGCACCTGCGTCGATCAACTCACGGGCCTTCTCGACGTTCTCCTCGATCGGTGGGGAGTCGATCTTTCCGGTGGCGTGCTTGGTGATGCAGTACGAGCAGTCGCTCATACAGCCCCGTGCGATCGGAAGGATGCCGATCACGCCGTCGAGGACGGGGTCGACGCCCTCGCCCGGCGTTGGACACTCGCCGTTTCTGACGGCCTCTGGAACCTCGTCCCAGCCGAGGACGCGGGCGTCGAGTCCGGTCTCCGCGAACTCCTCGCCCTGCGCGAGCGCCATACAGCCGGTGACGATCAGGTCCGCGGTTTCGTCCGCTAGCTCCTCGGCCCGCCGGAGCATGTTGCGTTCGGTCTTCTCGACGACCGTACAGGTGTTGAGGATGGCCACGTCGGCCTTGTCCGGTCCGTCGACCGGGTAGTGACCGGATTCACGGAGCTTTCGCTCGATCTGTCTGCTCTCGCCGCGGTTTGACGTACAGCCGTACGTCTCGATGTGATACCGGGCCATCCGCTCGGGCGAGCGTTCGGGCCGCGCGAGCAAAAGGGCGGCGGATTTGCGGACGCCTCGGATCGACGGCCGGGGTCGCTACGAGATCAGATCGGCGGACTGTGCGGCCTCGTACCGCTCGGCGACGTCGTCCCAGTTGACGACCTCCCAGAACGCGTCGACGTACGACCCACGGTCGTTCTCGTACTGGAGGTAGTAGGCGTGCTCCCACACGTCACACGCCAGCAGCGGGGTCGTGCCCTGCGGCGTCTGGTTCTGGTGGTTCTCGGCCGCCCCGACGATCATGCAGTCGCCGACGTGATCGTACAGCAGCATTCCCCACCCCGATCCCTCGGCGTTGTTCGCGGCGTGCGTGAAGTCGTCCATGAAGCCCTCAACGGAGCCGAAATCCTCCTCCAAGGCGTCCGCGAGTTCGCCACCCGGCTCGCCACCACCATCCGGGTGCATGTTCTCCCAGAACACCGTGTGGTTGACGTGCCCCGAGAGGTGGAACGCGAGTGCGCGCTTGACCGATTTGATATCGCCGAAGTCGCCGCTCTCGCGCATCTCTTCGAGGCTCTCTGTGGCGGCGTTCGCCCCATCGACGTAGCCCTGGTGGTGTTTGGAGTGATGCAGTTCCATGATCCGGGCGTCGATGTGCGGTTCCAGCGCGTCGTAATCGTAGGACAGGTCCGGTAGCTCGTAGGTCATCTGAGTTCCCCCGAACGGGGTGACACCGGCTCCCGAGTTAAAGGTGGGTGACAGCGTCGGGATACGTCGAAGCCGCGAGTACCGGGGATGTCACGGGGGCACGAACGGCTGTTCACCGTCGATTTCGAACTCCTCGATGAGCTCCCGTCCTGTGGGGCCAGTCAGAAACCCGATGTAGAGCATCGCGAGTTCGTACTCGACACCGGGGTGACGGGACGGATCGACGGCGATCACGCTGTACGGATTGTCGAGGATCGGATCGCCGCCGGTCAGCGGGCCTTCGACGAACGAGGTGAGGTCGACGCGGGGTCGTACGTCGAGATGATTCGCCCGAACGGTCAGGAGGTACGCACCGTACTGTCCGGCCTGTACGAGCGTCCCTCCCATTCCCTGCCCGGATTCTTGGTACCACTCCCCCCGGGGCTCGATTCCGGCGTCCTCCCAGACTCGCCGTTCCGCGATGTGGGTCCCCGATCCATCACCCCGGGAGAGGAACGGCGCGTTCTCGTCGGCGATCCGTTCGAACGCAACAGCGGCCTCTTCGACGCCCCCGATCCCGGCTGGATCATCGGGAGGACCGGCGACGACGAAATCGCCATCGGCGAATCGGTGCCGATCGACGCCGTACCCGTCGTGTACGAACTCGGCTTCGAGGCCGGGGGCGTGCGCCATCACCACATCGACATCACCGGCTTCACCACGTCGGAGATTCTCCCCGGTGCCACCCGAGATTGTCCGAAGCGTGACACCGAATCGCCGCTCGCACTCCTCATGAAGTTTACCGAGGAGCCCCGCGTCGTACGTACTGGTCGTCACTGCAACCAGCAGTTCGCCCTGCGTCTGACGGCTGTCGCCGTCTCCGTCACCGGGTCCGAGACATCCGGCGAGTGAGGCCGCGACCCCGCCACTCCCGAGCAGTAGTTCGCGACGGCGTAGCACGACGCGTGTACAGTGGGAAACCACTCACTTGGACGTTGCGAACGCCATTCCGGACGAAGGGCTAGACGGGCCACCCGCTCATCCGGAGCGAGAGAAACCAAATACAGTTACTAAATGATGGGAAAAGCTAAGTGAGTAGCTGATACTGGTTGTATCGTATACGATGCAACGACGTGATTTCCTCGCTGCCGCCGCGGGGGGGATGACGGCCGCCTTCGCAGGGTGTGTCGGTGAGGACGACCTCGACGCGGCGATCCTCGACGAGACGTTGACGCTGACGACGACGACGAGCACGTACGATACCGGCCTGCTCGGCGATGTGAACGCCGCCTTCGAGGACCGATACGGCGTCCGGGTCGAAGCGGTCGCACAGGGGACCGGTGCCGCGCTCGAAACGGGGCGAAACGGCGATTCGGACGTCGTGATGGTTCACGCCCGCTCGCTCGAAGACGACTTCATCCGGAACGGATACGGGGTGAACCGTCGCGACCTCATGTTCAACGACTTCGTCGTCGTCGGGCCGGACGACGATCCGGCTGGAATCGACGGGCTGGACGACGTACTCGACGCGTTCGAGACGTTCGCCGAGACGGAATCGATCTTCGTTTCGCGGGGCGACGACTCCGGCACGCACGCGAAGGAACTCGACATCTGGGACGCGAGCGGTGTCGAGCCCGGTGGGGAGTGGTATCGGGAAGCCGGGAGCGGGATGGGCGAAGTGTTGAATCAGGCCGACCAGACCGACGGTGCGTACGCGCTGTCCGACCGCGGGACGTTCATCTCCCAGCGATCGGAAGTCGACCTCGGGATCCGAGTCGAAGGGCCGATCGAAGGCGGCCCGGAGTTGCTCTCGAACCCGTACGGAATCGTCGCCGTCAACCCAGGCGTTCACGAGGACGTCGACTACGACCTCGCGATGGCGTACATCGGGTTCATCACCTCCAGAGAGGGCCAGGAGATCATCGCGGAGTACACCGTCGACGGCGAACAACTGTTCTTCCCCGAGGCCGTCTCCGCGGATCCGAACTTCCAGCAGTACGTTCCGGAAGGCTGGAGTACAGACGAGGAGTGACCGCACGTATGACCGGAATGGTACCGTCACTGATCACGCTCGTCGAGGGGTTCGCCCTCCTCACCTGGGTGGGGTCCGGTCTCCTCGCTTCGGTGGTCAGCCACCTCGCCCCGGTGGTCTCCACTCTCCACGCCAGTCTGGGATCAGGATTTGGCCTCCTCGACGTTCCGTTCGAGCGCAACTACGTCGAGAGCATCGTCTACGTTTCGCTGTACGTGAGCCTCACCGCAGTCGTGTTGAGCACGCTGATCAGCCTTCCCGTCGCGATGGTGATCGGCTTCTCTGAGTTCCCTGGGAAACGGCTCGTCGTCGCGTTCATCAACACCGGAATGGGGTTTCCGAGCGTTGTCGTCGGACTCGTCGTGTTGTTCGCCCTCTCGAATCAGGGGCCGCTCGGCCCGTTCGACCTCGTCTTCACCAAGGAGGCGATGATCATCTCGCAGTTCGTCCTCGCCGCGCCGGTCATCACCGGCGTGAGCCTCGCCGCCGTCACCAGCGTCGAAGAGGGGATCAGAGACGCCGCCTACGCCATGGGTGGGACGCGCCTCGACGTGGCGCTCGTCACCATCAACGAGGCCCGGTACGGAATCGTCACGGGCATCCTCGCCGGGCTGGGACGGGCAATCAGTGAAGTCGGCTCAGTCCTCATCGTCGGCGGGAACATCGCCAGCGCCGACGGCACCTCCGTCACGCGAACGCTGACGACGGCAATCCAGCTCGAAGCCCGGCAGGGACGCTTCGAGACAGCGCTGATACTGGGTGGCATCCTCGTCGCGCTCGTGTTGCTCATCAACGGCCTCCTCCTTCGGCTCGGAGGTGGGCGGATATGATAGAGCGGTCCGTTCAGGACGATCCCAGAACGTACACTGACGGCATTTCCCTCTCGGAAGTGAGCTACGGCTTCGATCGAACCGACGTTCTCGACGGCGTGACGCTCTCGGTCGAGCGTGGGGAGACCCTCGCGGTGATCGGTCCGTCCGGGACCGGGAAAACGACGCTGCTTCGGCTTCTCGCCCTCTTCGACCGCCCGGACGCGGGAACGGTTCGGATCGACGGAACGGACGTGTGGTCGGTGAGCGAGCGCGAGCGGCGCTCCGCTCGCAGACGGATCGGGATGGTGTTTCAGGAGGCAAACCTCTTCGATACGACCGTCCGACGGAACGTCAGCTACGGGATACGCGTCCGTCGAGGCTGGCGCGATCGGCTCTCTGAGTGGTCGTCGCGGATCGTCGGTTCCGACGCGACCCCAGCGGTGACCGACGCGTTGGATCTCGTCGGCCTCGCCGACGCGGAGGGAACAAACGCCTCCTCGCTCTCGGGGGGCGAAGCACAGCGAGTCGCGTTTGCCCGTGCGCTCGCGTACGAGCCGGAGATCCTGCTGCTCGACGAACCGACCTCGGATCTCGATCCACGGAACACCGCCGTCGTCGAGGAGGCGATCGAAACCGCGCGCAGGGGCGGGATCGGCGTCGTGATCGCGACTCACGACATGCATCAGGCCGAACGCGTCGCCGATCGCGTCGCCGTGATGATCGAGGGGCGGTTGATCGAAGTCGGTCCCGTCGACCGTGTTTTCAGCGATCCGAACGACCGACGTGCCCGGAAGTTCATCGACGGCGAACTGGTGTACTGACCGAAGGGGACAGCGACCGACGGCGCTCACTCACCACACCGCTGTCGACGGCTTCACGGAGCGAGAACGACGGCTCCACAGGGTGGGAAACGTGATTACCGAGGCCGACAAATACCGTGCTCGTAATGGTGGAGACGAGCGGACGAGGGCGGGCGGCACTCATCGAAGGGGACGTCGAGTTCGACGCACGTGACGCGACGTTGCTTCGGACGGTCGATCGGACGGGCTCGGTCGCGAGGGCCTCGTCGGAACTCGGCCGCTCGCGTGCCCGCGCGCTGGACCGGATCGCGACGCTCGAAGGGGCCTTCGGAACGCTGGTTTCGCGGCGTCGGGGTGGCAGCGGGGGTGGCGGAAGCGAGCTTACCGAAAACGGAACGGCGCTTCTCAATCGCTACGATCGGCTGTCGGTGGCGCTTTCCGCGGCTGCACGGGTTCCAGAAACCGTTCTTCACGGGGACGTGGCGGCGGTCGACGGCGAGCTGGCGGCGGTAGAGACGGAGGTTGGCACCGTATGGGGACTTCACGACGGGCTGCGCCCCGAGACCGTCGTTCAGGTCCGAATCGGCGCGGACGCGATCACCGTTCACGACGGCGAGGCCGACCTCGAATCCGGGTCGACGAGTGCCAGGAACCGGCTCCGAGGTCGGCTTCTCGAGATCGACTCCGGGAACGTCGTCCGCACCGTCGTCGTCGACGTCGACGGGGCCGACTTCAGTGCACTCATCACCGACGAAAGTATCGGCAGACTGTCACTGCGCCCCGGAGACGACATCGTGCTCGCCTGGAAGGCGACCGCGACGAGGCTCGTCCAGAACACGACGTAGGTCACGCAACCGATTGCGATCGCACTCTCACACCAACCTCGCTCTCACGGCTCACCCTCGCGCCCGCTCGAACGTCTCGATTGCCTCCTCGCGCCGTTCGGCGTGGTCAACGATCGGCTCCGGATAGTTCGGGGCGTGGTCGCGGCGCTCCTCATCGGACAGTGACGGCCAGTCGTGGATCACGTCGGTCGGGGCGTCCCGCAGTTCAGGGACGTACTCGCGGACGTACTCGCCATCGGGGTCGAATCGCTCGCACTGTGTCGTCGGATTGAACACCCGGAAGTACGGCTGGGCGTCCGTGCCAGTCGACGCCGCCCACTGCCAGCCGCCGGTGTCGTTCGCGGTGTCGTGATCGATGAGCCGTCGTCGGAACCAGTCGTAGCCGGCGCGCCAGTCGATCAGTAGATCCTTCGTGAGAAACGACG
>SKSS01000103.1 GCA_007122875.1 Salinarchaeum sp.
CCGTCGACGCCGAAGTCGACGACACCACGGCCGAGGCCAGCGCCTCGATCGTGATCAACGAAGAGCCTGACTCCGTCGTCGAGTGGGACGAAACCCACCCGACCGTCGACCGCGGTGACGAAGTCACCCTGCAGTTCGATGTCGAAGGCACCGACAACGTCGACGTGACGATCGGTGACTACGAAGACATCGCCTACCAGGCGAACCTCTCGCTGACCGTCGATGACCGCGACGAGCCGGTCAACATCACGATGAACACGTTCCACGCCGGCCAGGGTGACGACAACGACGACCTGGCTGAGGACGCGTTCACCATCGACAACGCTGAGATCGACGACGACTACAGCAACGACACCTCGCTGCCCGGTGACCGCCACCTCGAATCGGGTAGCTACGCACTCGCCGCCGAAACCGTCGACGACCGTGACCGCGGCACCCTCCGGCTGAGCGAGCCGGACATCGCCACGGACATGTCGACGCACATCGCGCCTGACGAGTCCTACGACGACGCCGACGACCTGCTCGAACTCGTCCACGAGAGCGACTCCGTCGCCGAGGAGGACCTCCTCGTGGCCCAGATCGAGTCGACCGGCCTGTACGGTTACCTCCTCGATGAGGACGGTAACCTCTCGGATGACGCCGAAGCGACGTTCGAGATCGAACAGTCCGAGCCAGGTGCGCACGCTGACCCGATCACCTGGAACGCAACCGATGACTACGACGCACTGGACTTCGTGACTGACCCCGCGAACGGCCAGTTCTTCGTAGTGATCAACACGGCTGACCTCGACGACCTTCAGCTCAACGAGGACTACGACATCACCTTCCACGTCAGTGACGACAACCCGTACGTCTCTGACGAGGACGGTGTCTCCGCCGATGCCACGGCTGAAATCGTCGACCGTGAAATCGAGTTCGACACGAACGAGGATGACGTGATCGAGGTCGCCGGTGAGGCTGACCAGGAACTCTCTGGTACCACCACCGTCGCGCCCGGCACGGAAGTCGACATCATCGTTGACTCCACCGACGAGGACTACCCGTTCACCGACAGCGACTTCACTGAGGTCGAGTCCGACCGCACGTGGACCGTGACCTTCGAGGACGTCTTCGAGGACGTCCCGGAAGACACCGAGTTCACGGCTGAGGCTACGGTCACCGGTGCCGACACCGGTGAGGTCGACGGCATCGTGACCACCGCCGACACGCCGACGCCGACACCGACGGACACGCCGACGCCGACTCCGACTGAGGAGCCGACGCCGACTCCGACTGAGGAGCCGACGCCGACCCCGACTGAGGAGCCGACGCCGACGCCGACCGAAGAGGATGACGACGACGACGATGACGAGCCGATCGACGATGACGAAGACACGCCCGGCCTGGGTGTTGCCGCCGCCATCATCGCGCTGCTCGCCGCAGCGCTGCTCGCGGTCCGCCGCAACAACTAAGCCGGACGTACCCACGTCCGTCGCTGACTGACCAACCGGGCTCACGCCCGGTCCCTTTTCATTTCTTCACGACGGAGAGCGGAGCGGCCGCTAGAACTCGGCGAAGGGCATCATATATTGCTAAGCCGACAACATCTATCTGCTAACACTCGAATCGAACCACTGTTGTCACCAATAGCAACGCTTATGGAGTTAACTATTGTAGCAACAGGAATGGGCCGGGACGGCGATGCGGTCGAGCTGCTCGCAGTGACGAAGGATTTTGGTGATCGGTACGCCGAAGTCACGGTGTGGGATGTCCCGGTGTCGGAGCGCTACCCGGACGGGATCAAGTACTCGATGCAGTACGGCAACGTCGCCGGTGAGACGATCATCAGGTATGACAACTTCCCAGACCATCCCAACGCAGCCCACCACCACAAACACACTCCTAATGGGGACGTAATCGATGTTGGGTTTGAGGGGTTGCATGCGCTCTACGAGCAGTTCAAAACCGAGGTGACCGAACATGGAGACTCCTGGTAACGGCGACACGGCACGAACCGACGAGCGGACGTTACACGTCCGCTATCAGATCGGTGACGAAGATCGGATCACGGAGATCCTCGAAACGATCGATGAGCGAGGGACGCCCGAACCACACTTCGAGATCGTGTACCACGACCCCGAAGATGTCCACCGTGTTACCCGGCCGAACAACCTCGAATTGCTCCGGGCGATTGTCCAACATGCCCCCGAGAGTATCCGCGAGACGGCCCGCCTCGTCGACCGCGATGTCAGACCCGTCCATCGCAACCTCACTGAACTCGAGGAACTGCACCTGATCGATCTCGTTGAGGAGGGTCAATCCAAGCGCCCGCGCGTCTGGTACGATACGATCGACATCGACATTCCGCTGGTGATTCCGTCTGTCGGTGCGGACGGAGCCGAGGTCTGAGTGTCGCTACTCCACGACGCCACACCAGTCGATCGCCGTGAGTGCGGCCACCTGCGCGGTTTCGACGAGCGAGTCGATCTCGACGTGTTCGTCCGCGCCGTGGAGGGGCCCGCCACGCGGCCCGAGCGTCGGCGTCGGGACGTCGTAGTAGTTGTTGTGAAAGCGCTCGTCGAGTCCGGCCAGCCCGCCAGCGTACCGGGTGGTCTCGCCCGTGATCGCCTCGGCGTGACCGCGGAGCAACTGCACGATTTCCTCGTCGGTGTCGACCTTGTGGGGCTCGGCGCTCCAGCCGAACCACTCGAGCTCGGGTGGGTGATCGGCGAGCCACTCATCCTCGTCGACGACCGCCTGAACCGTCTCCTCGACCTCCGCACGGACCTCCTCGCGGGTCTCGCCGGGCGGCCAGCCGATCCGACATTCCAGCGTCGCTTCGGCCGGGAGCGTTGAGGGCCAGTCGCCCGCCTCGACGACCCCGACGTTCAGGTTGGTGACTTCCCCCTCGGCACCAGGACGCTGGACGAGCGCTGGCTCGTACTCGATTCGGGCCTTGCGTTCGCGGTCGAGATCGTCGAGTGCGAGGTGAATTTTGGCGGCTTTCGTCGCGGCGTTCACCCCCTCGAACCCGAACGCGGCGTGGGCGGATTTCCCCGGCACGGTGATCCGAAAGTACAGCACACCGGCGCTGGCGATCCACATGTCCGGGAGTCCGGTGGGTTCGGTGACGAGCGCAGCATCGGCCGTGTAGCCGCGTTCGAGCGCGGAGAGCGCCCCGCCCGTTCCGCCAGCCTCCTCGTCGATCGTCGAGAGAACGACGAGATCACCCGCGAGATCGACGCCGGTTTCCCGGAGCGCGCGAGCGGCGATCAGGTTGGCCGCCATGCCCCCTTTCATGTCGCACGTTCCCCGACCGTAGATTCGGTCCTCCTCGACCGTTGGAGTCCATGGGTCGTACGTCCACTCCTCCTCGTCGGCCGAGACCACGTCAACGTGACCCGAGAGCGCGAACGATCGTCCGTCGCCGGACCCCCCGACGACGGCCGCTACGTTCGGTCGCCCCTCGTAGCCGACCTCCTCGTAGGTGCTCGTATCGAAGTAGCCGGGGTGATCCCGAAGCTCCTCGACGTCGGGTTCCCATACGTCGGGGTCCAGCCCCATCGATTCGAGTTCGGAGGTCACGATCTCCTGTGCGCCGGCTTCCTGTCCCTTGTCCGACCGCTGCTCCACCAGCGCGCAGGTCAACTTGACGAGTTCATCCCGGTGTGTTTCGACGTACTCCATCACCGCTTGCTTGTGATCGTCCATGATCGCTACAGGCGGTTGTGATCCCTAAACGTGCGGGAACGGGCAGAGGGGTGTCCGTGAAGTCTCCCGTTCGCCGAGGCGGCATGTCACCGGTTGCCAAACAGTTATCGGCCTGTCTAGCCTCAGTCCGTCGTCGAACACATGACCGTGGACTTGCTGCTTCGGGACGCGTACGTGCTCGAACGGGACGCCGTCGTCGACGTCGCGGTCGACGACGGACGAATCGTCGCGATCGACGACCGGCTGGACGAGGACGCCGACCGGGAGATCGAGGTCGGCGAGGCGTTCGTCTCCCCCGGTCTCGTCGACTGTCACCTCCACATCGACAAGGCGTTCGCCGCGTGGGGCGAGCGCCGACCGACCGGAAACGACGGGCCGTTCGAGTTCGAGCGAATCGCCGAAGAAGAGCACAACTACTACGCGGACGCGACGGTCGAGGAGATCCGGGACAACGCGATCCGTGACGTACAGCTGGCCGTTGAGGCGGGGAGTACGTACCTTCGGAGTCACGTCACCGTCGATGCGGACGTTCGAGGGACGGGCAACATGGAAGCGAGCGTGGCTGCGCGCGAACGAACGGACGCACTCGCCGACATTCAGCTCGTCCCGGCTCCACGCGACGAGTTCTCGGAAGCGGAGCGCGAGGAGCTCCACGAAGCCGTCGAGATGGGTACTGACGACGACTCGACGCCCCATCCGGTGCTCGTCGGCGGGAGCGACCCGGCGTCGAAGCAGGCGAACGTCGAGGGAACGATCGAGGCGTGGTTCGAACTCGCACGGGAGCACGACCTCGACATGGACCTGCACATCCAGGATGGCGGTAACGTCGGCGTCTACACGCTCGAACGGTTGATCGATCACATGGACGCGAACGACTACGCCGGTCGCGTGACGGCGAGTCACAGCTACGGGCTCGCACACATCCCCGACTGGCAGGTCGAACAGTTCCTCGACGCGGCCGGCGAGGTCGATCTAAAGTTCGTCACCTGCTATCAGAGCTGCCGGCCGACGATGCCGGTTCGTCGCATGCTCGAAACCGACCGGGTGACGCTGGGCCACGGGACGGACAACGATCGCGACTTCGTGTTCGCCCACGGGAACGCGGATTCGGTCGAGGCGATGTTGATTCTGCTGAACAAGCTTCACGGCGACCGAACGTTCGTCGAGGAGTACCGCTGGTTCGAGTCGAACGAGGGGCTCGAAACGCTCTGGGACATGATCACCTACCAGAGCGCCCGCGTGCTGGGAATCGAAGACGAGTACGGAATCGAGGTCGGAAATCCAGCGAATCTCGTCGTGTTCGACCAGCCCTCGCCACAGTGGACGATCGTCGACGGCGCGACACGCCGGTACGTGATCAAAGACGGCACGGTCGTCGTCGAGAACGACGAGTTGCTTCCCGAGTTCCGGGTGGTCGAGCCACCGAGTTGGTGAGTTGCGCTCAGTGGTTCAGTCTCACTCCACGACGCCACACCAGTCGATCGCGGTAAGTGCGGCGACCTGTGCGGTCTCGACGAGCGAGTCGATCTCGACGTACTCGTCCGCGCCGTGGACGCCGCCGCCGCGCGGGCCGAGCGTCGGCGTCGGGACATCGTAGTAGTTGTTGTGAAAGCGCTCGTCGAGGCCGGCCAGCCCGCCGGTGAACTGCGTCTCTTCTCCGGTGACGGTCTCGGTGTGTTCACGGACGATGTCGACGATCTCCTCGTCGGTGTCGACCTCGTGCGGTTCGGCGCTCCAGCCGAACCACTCGACCTCCGGTGGGTGTTCGGCGAGCCACTCGTCCTCGTCGACGACCGTCTGAACCGTCTCCTCGACCTTGGCTCGGACCTCCTCGCGGGTCTCGCCGGGTGGCCAACCGATCCGACACTCCATGACCGCCTCCGGTGGGACGGTCGATGGCCAGTCGCCAGCCTCGACAATTCCGACGTTCAGATTGGTCACGTTTCCCTCGGCGTTGGGCTTCTGGTTGACCGACGGCTGGTAGTCGATTCGGGCCTTGCGTTCGCGGTCGAGGTCGTCGAGCGCGAGGTGGATCTTTGCGGCCTTCGTCGCGGCGTTCACCCCCTGAAATCCGAACGCGGCGTGGGCTGATTTGCCAGGGACGGTGATCCGAAAGTAGAGGACGCCAGCGCTCGCGATGCCGACGTTCGGGAGGTTGGTCGGCTCGGTGACGAGCGCAGCATCGGTGGTGTACCCGCGTTCGAGCGCCGAGAGTGCCCCGCCGGTCCCGCCGGCCTCCTCGTCGACCGTCGAGAGAACGGCGAGATCGCCAGCGAGCTCGATATTGGACTCTTCGAGCGCCCGAACGGCAATGAGTGCGGCTGCCAGCCCGCCTTTCATGTCACACGCACCGCGGCCGTAGATTCGTCCGCCCTCGACGCTCGCCGACCACGGATCCCGCTCCCACTCGTCTTCGTCGGCAGAGACCACGTCGATGTGTCCCGAGAGCGCGAACGACCGTCCGTCTCCCGTACCTTCCGAGACTGCCGCCACGTTCGGTCGGCCCTCGTAGCCGACCTCTTCGTAGGTGGCGGTGTCGAAGTAGCCGGGATGATCCCGAAGCTCCTCCACGTCAGGCTCCCAGACGTCGGGTTCCAGCCCCACCGATTCGAGCTCGGAGATCACGACCTCCTGTGCGCCGGCTTCCTGACCCTGATCGGAACGCTGCTCGACCAGGGAACAGGTCAGGTCGATCAGGTCGGCTCGATACTCCTCGATGTGTTCGAGTACTGCTCGCTCGTGGTCGTCCATGCGAGCGATAGGACCGTTCACGTTCTAAACCTGCGGGAACGGGAAGTCGTGTCGGGTCACTTCGGTCGCCGTGATTCCCATTCGTTACCGTGCCGCTCCCTCTTCGTTGGTGCGGTCACTCTTCGTCGTCTTCGTCGTCTTCGTCCCCTCTCACTTCGGGATCAGGTCCGTCCTGCCCCCCGTACTGAGTCTGTTCGTCCTCGTCGGTTTCGTGCGCTGTGTCGTCTTCGTCGGTCATCGGCCTGACTCCGTATCGCGTTCGTTCTCGTCCTCGTCGTCCTGTACGTCCGAAAGCGACCCATTCTCATCACCCAGCACGTCGTCGATCGGATCGGCGGGCTTCGGCCGTTCACCCACGACGTCGCGTGGGCCCTCATCTTCGCCATCCTCACCGACGCCCTCCATCGGGTTCTCCGGGTTCGGAACCCGGCCGACGCCGTAGTGACGCTCGCCGCGCTCCCCGCCGACCGCTCCCACCGGCTTCGTTGGATCCGGAACCCGCCCAGCACCGTACCGTGGCCCGCGCCCCTCGTCGGCCATCGGGTCGTCCGGCTGTGGGGTCATCCCGAAGCCGTATCGGGAACCCTCCCCGAGTCCTGGCTCGCCGCCCCGTGCACGGAGTTCCTCGTCCCACTCGACCATTCGCCCGTACTCGGTCATCGTCTCCATTCCCGACAGCGCTGCGCGGAGGTCGATCCCAATGAGCGGCACGTCCGCGACCGTAATCACGACATCCGCGCGAAGGACGACGCCGTCGGTGAGGAGCACGTCGATGAGATCGACGAGCGCCGGTTCGCTGGCCCGGTCGGGGGTGATTTCGGTCGCTCGCTCGTCCGTGCCGGTCACGGCGGCTCACCTCCACTCCGCGTCACGGCGGATCCCCCAGTGCCGGCGTGAACGTGTACGGCGGCCACGGCCCGGTGTACCGCACCGTCAGCCCAGGGACGGCCGACATCTCGTCGAGCGACGCCGACACGGACTCGACGCTGTCGGCGTCGATCAGCGTCGAGAACCGCTCGTCCGCCGTCGGTCCCTTGACGGCCTCCCGCGCCGCCGCCCCCGGCGGACCGAGCCGTTCGACCCGTTCGCCGACCTCCGCGAGACGCCGTTCGACCCGCTGTGCAATCTCGTCCTTTCGCGCCCGTGTGACCTGTGTGAGCCGCTGCTCGTAGCGCTTCCCGACGAGGAACGCGCGCCCCTCGTCGGCAGCCTCGCGTTCGGCGTCCAGCTCCCGAAGCCGGTCGTCGTCGATCTCCTCGGCCAGCCGATCGTCGTCCCAGACGAGGTGTACCCGGTACTCCCAGCGTCCATCGAACTCGTCGAGCAGCGCCGTCAGTCGGTCGGTCTCCGACCGGAGCCAGTCGGTCGCGGCCTCGTCGCCGCCTTCGATCACGGTCCCGAACCGAAGGGGAAGCGGCGTGCCGAACGCTTCCCCGGTGGCGTCGACGACCGACTGGTGGGAAAGCAGCCAGCGCCGTACTGTCGTCGGATCGTCCGGTTCGGGAACGCGCTCGCAGTCGTGGACGACGAGTCCGACGCCGTCGGCGACGAGGAGCCGTGGGGTCTCGCCGTCGACGCCGGTCACGTCGAGCGACCGGTCCTCGTCGGGACCGGTCTGCGATACGCCGACGATACAGTAGCAGTAGCGTCCGCCCTGAACCGTCGAGTCGTCCGATTCGTGCCCCTCGTCCGGGCGCTCTGCGGTCATCGGGAGTCCACCCCGTCCCGACCGCTCTGTACCTCCTCGCGCGATCGCACGTCGTCAGTTTCGGCGATCCGGTACAGTCCCTCGGTGACGGCGTCGTCGAGTTGCCGTCGAAGCCGTCGGACGTCGTCTTCGACGCCCTCCTGTGTTGCGAGTCGATCGAGCTCCGCCTCGATCGTGGCGAGTTGACGGCCGAGTCGCTCGACCTCCTCGTCGGTCAGGGCGTCGCCGTCCATCCGGCGGACGGCCTCGCGTTCGAGCGCCTCGACGAGGATCTCGACGATCGCAACGACCAGCGCGACCAGCCCCGATGCGGCGTCGTCGCCGTCGACGGCGACTTCGGTCATCCCTCATTCACCTCCGTCGTCCTCCGTCGTGGGTGCCTCGGCTGTCGCTTTCTGTTCGTCGTCTTCTTCATCTGCCGTTTCGTTGTCCTCCTGTTCCTCATCGTCCGTCGAGGACCAGCCGCCAGGCGGACCAAGCGCCAACTCCTCGGTGAGCTGCCGTTGCGTCGTTCCATCCTCGATCTCCCGACCGCCGGCCTGCTCGGCCGCGGCTTCGACGCGCTCCATGTCCGTCCCCTCCGGAAACTCCAGTCCGTAGGTGGCTGCCGTCTCGAAGGACGCGATCGCCGCGCGGATGTGAACGCCCAACAGCTCCGTCTCGCCGACGCTGACGACGATGTCCGCGTTGATCACAATGCCCTTATCGAGCAGCATCTCGATCATCTCCGCCAGATCGCTCTGCCGGTGTGTGGGTCGGGGTTGACTCATTCTGTTGCCTCCTGTTGGGCCGCGTCTTCGGCTGCGTTCGACTCCTCATCGGGGTCGGCCGGCGCGTCGGTCTCCGACTCCTCGCGATTCTGGGCTTCCTGCTCGAATCGATCACCGTAGAGTCGCCGGCTTCCCGACGGTGCCGTCGAGTGTCGTGGCGGGCGGTCGGGCATCGTTGAGTGGTTGACGACGCTTCCCACGTCCGCGCGCTCGGCAGGGATCGAGGAGTAGGCGGTCGGGTTCCGTGAGTTCGGCTGTCGTTCGGCTTTGCTCTGCTTCGTGCGCTCTCGGTTTTCGTCGACGACATCCTTGAGCTGTGACCGGGCGTCGATCACCTTCTCGCGGAACTCCTCGACCGCATCCATCGCCTGCTCTTGAATCATCATCTGGTACTCCTCCGACGGGAAGTCGACCAGCCCTTCGCCCTCCTCGCCCAGCTCGGGTTTCAGCTGATCGCTCATCGCGTCGGTGGCGTCGTCGGCAGCCTCGCTAGCTGCGTCGCTGGCCTCCTCAGCCGCTTCGCTCGCCGTATCGGTGGCCTCGTCGACCACTCCCTCGTCCTCGTCGTCGCCGATCCCTTCCTCGTCGTCATCATCCTCGTCGTCGGTCACGTCATCGACGGCGTCCGAAAGCTCTTCACCTTCCGTGAGTACCTCCCGAAACTCCGTCGCATCCCACAGGTCGCGAAGCTGTACGGCGGCGACCAGCGCCCTGAAATCGATCGCCTCGCCGGGATCGCGATCCTCGATGGCGTCGGGTATCGATCCGACGTCGATCGCCTCCACGAGATCCTCCGGATCGAGTGCTTCCGGCAGTTTGCTCAGATCGAGTACCTCCAGCAGATCCGCTGCCTCGTCGGCAAGGTCGAGCAACGAATCCAACTCGTCGATGGCCTCCCCGAGATCGGCGTTGGCTCCCTCGGCGTCATCGAGCAGTTCCTCGCGGTCCACCTGCTCTTCGAGCCGGTTGAGGACGGTCTCCGCCTCCGCGGCGAGGTCGCTCACCTGGTCGACGTTCTCACTCATTGCTCCTCCTCGCCATCGTCGTCGCGGCCCCCAGCAGTACTCCGGCCCTCCTCGAATCGGACCTCGAGCACGCCGTTGTTGTAGGTGGCGTCCGTGATCTCGAAGTCGTCGACGTCCAGCGGGACGCGTTCGACGACGGACTCCTCGACCGCGACCACGACGTTCCCGCGATCCCGATCAAGCCCGACGGTGAGTTCGTCCTCGTCGAGGCCCTGAAAGTCGGCGACGAGTACGACCCCCTCGTCGGTCCGCCGGACGTTCGTGACGTGGTCGTCGGATCGACCCGATCCACGGGTTCGCCGCTTCCGCCGCCGTGGTGACGGTCGAGTGGCCGGTGAAGCGTCGTCGGAATCGAGCCCGGTGTCGATCGAGTAGCGATACGACACGGAGCGGTCGCTCGACTGACCGCTCCGGTCGACCCGTTCGCCGCTGTCGAGCGCGTCCAGAATATTCGCGAGCGTCGATAGGCCCGCTCCGATGGTGAGTCGGACGCCACCTCGGTCCGGATTGCGCTCATCGCTCGTATCGTCGTGGTCGTCGTGATCGTCGTTGTGTGGATCTGTCATCACCGTCTCACCTCGATCGTTCGGCGTTCGAGCCGTTCGTGGGCCTGCTCGGCCAGTTCGAGTTCCGCTTCGAGCGCGTCCCGGCGTTGTTCGTACTCCTCGCGGTCGATTTCGTCAACCTCGTACAGCAGTCGGTTCTCCTTCAGCGCGTCCTCCAGCGCCTCGCGTCGTTCGTCCATCGCCAGCGTATGGAGCGTATCGAGCAGCCCCACCAGCGGTCGGATCAGCAGGTCGTCGATGACGAACATCAGCCGTCCGCCCCCACGCGAATGTCGACGAAGTTGTACGGGGGCCACGGCCCGGTGTACTGTATCTCGACGCCGCCGCCGAGCGTCTCTTCGAGTGCGCCGACTGCCTCGCCGAAGTCGTCTCGGTGCTCCCGTGCAACCAGGTACGATCGGTTCGCGAGCAGCAACTCGCTGAAGCGGTCGCCGTCGACGCGTTCGTCGGCGATCGGATCGAGATGATCGTCCATCGCCCGTGCCGTCTCGGCGAGCGAGGGCGACCCCGCACCGTTCGTTCGGATGACTTTCACCCCGAGTTCGACGGCACCGTCCAGCTCTGAAAGTGCACGCTCGAACGCCGGCGTCGCGCCCGCGAGGACGGTTTGCAGCCTGGCCTCGTCGACGAACGCCATCCCGAACTGCATCGGAACGATCGTTCGACCGTCCCCGTCGTCACCGTTCATGACTGCACGCAACACCGCGTCGTGGCGTTCGATCGCCTCGTCGGTTCGCTCCGGACTGGTCGTGTCGACCGGGGAGGTGACTGCCGCGAGACCGTCGCGTTCGACGGTGTCGACCGTACCTCCGCTGATGCCCTCCTCGTCGATCGAGAGGTCGCCGTTCGCCGCGTCGATGATCCCATAGACGTACACGTGATCGCTCATTGTCCCCCCACCGGGCACCACACACGTCCTTCCCCCTGCCGGCGTAGTGTGCGGGTGCGCCCTGTAGGGGTAAGACGCCAACGGCTTAAACGGTCGCGTGTATCCGCCGCCTGATCGGTCTATCGGGTACTCGCTCGGATGTCAGATCGAATCACTCGGTCCGTATCCGGGTGTAGCTGGTCAATTCAATAGCAGTAGTCCCCCTCAAGCCTTTTCACGCGTCCGTGGCGTAGCCCGTTCACCCTTCGGGGGGTTCACAATCATGGCAACACAGCGACGACCCGAGGTATCCAGTCTCGCGGACGTACTCGATCGCATCCTCGACAAGGGCGTCGTCATCGACGTCTGGGCGCGGGTGTCGGTCGTCGGAATCGAGCTACTGACCGTCGAAGCACGTGTCGTCGTCGCGTCGGTCGACACGTTCCTCCACTACGCCGAGGAGATCGCCAAGATCGAGCAGGCGGCCGCGGAGGGCGAGATGGAGGATCTAGAGGAACTCGAAGTGGCGACGCCGGAACGCTCGACGAGCGGCTAGGAGGTACAAACCCATGGCCCACGTGGACCACGGCGATGGCTCGACGGAATCGACCCGATGTCGTGCGATCACGGCGAACGGCGACCGTTGCTCTCGTCCCGGCCGGGACGACGGGTTCTGCTATCAGCACGACGAGAGCGACACGACGATCGACGAGATCGAAACCGACGGCGGAGCACAAGCCGAAGCGGCCGAAGAGGAAGACGCCGAAAACGAGGAGGACGCGGAAGATGGGGAAGCTGAGAACGACGACTCCAGAGACCTCGACGACGGTGACGACGAGAGTGCTGACGAAACGGAGTCCGAGAGCGAGGAGGATGACGGGGAGGAGACCTCAGACGATGAGGAGGATGACGGACGGACGATCTCGTCGGAGGGTGACGGAACAGTTGGGCTCGTCGACGTTCGCGACGAGGTTCGTGCGACGGCGGAGGAGCTGATCGGACGCGAACTCGACGGCGTGATCGTCGTCGAGCGGTCGGACGACGACGGCTGGCGTGCGGAGGGCGAAGTCATCGAACGGAACTCGATCCCCGACACGCAGGACATTCTCGGCCGGTACGAGGTTGTCCTCGACGAGGAGGCCGCCGTCCAGCGCTACGGGCGGATCCGTCGCTACCGTCGAGACGACACCTACTCGGAAGTCGACGAGGACCGCTGACGATCGAACAACCGCCGCATCAGCGGCGGCCGATCGGTCGTCCTCAACGCCCGAAACCGATCCGGCGGTGAATTCCGCCGAATACGCGCCGTTGGACGCGAAAAACGGGATTTTCACCCCCCGACCACCGACTCGGTTACTTATTCGAGAACATCTCCTCGAACGACGCCATCATCGATCGGCGCGGCTCCATCATCTCTTCGAGTTTGTTGTTGATCGCAGTTACTTTCATATACGAGGCGAACGCGAGTTGCGTCGGCGGCCAGAGGCCAACGAACAGCCCGAGCTGGCGGTTGCCGCGAATGTGGTACAGATACCACGACAGCAACACGGACAGTCCCGCCATCGCGAGCTGAGAGTCCGCTCCGAGTTCGAACGTCGATTCCGCCGTCTCCTCGCGCTCCGCTGGTTGTTCAGTTTGGGATAGCACGGTTTCCCCCACGTTCGGGGCCAACGCCCCGCGTCTTAACGTCTCGGTTCGTTCCGCACGGCGACCTATCTTGGAGGCGGTGTGTCGGTCTGCAACGACGGCGACCACAGGCCGGAAACGATTTGGTCGACCCGTCGGATGGCCGACCCATGCAAACGATCGTCCTGGCTGCGGGCGAGGGGACGCGCATGCGCCCGCTCACGGCGGCCTCCCCGAAACCGATGCTCCCGGTTGCCGATCGCCCGCTGGTCGAACACGTCGTGGACGCCGCCGTCGAGGCTGGCACATCCGAACTGGTGATCGTCGTCGGCTACCGCGCCGACGCCGTCCGCGAGCACTTCGGGGACGACTACCGCGGCGTCCCGGTCTCGTACGTCGAGCAGACGAGCCAGCGTGGCACGGCCGACGCCGTCCGGTCCGCCCGCGACCATCTCGACGACGCCCCGTTCGCCGTCTGCAACGGCGACGTGCTCGTCGACGCCCCAACGATCGCTCGGCTGTTCGACGCCGGACCCGCGGTGGGTGCGATGCACGTCGAGAACCCGTCGGCTTACGGCGTCCTCCGAACGGAACCCGGCGAACACGCC
Organism: Salinarchaeum sp.; assembly: GCA_007122875.1. Lineage (GTDB taxonomy): Archaea > Halobacteriota > Halobacteria > Halobacteriales > QS-1-68-20 > QS-1-68-20. Next base: position 13,613 of record SKSS01000103.1, read on the forward strand.
CGCGTCACCGGGATCGTCGAGAAGCCCGAGAACCCGCCGTCGAACCTGGCGAACGCCGGCATCTACGTCTTTCCGGCGGCCGCACGGGACTGGCTCGACGTGCCCGAGAGCGAACGCGGGGAGTACGAACTCACGGACGTACTCGACCGGGCGTGCCGGTCGACTGACGTGACGGCCGTCACCGTCGACCGATGGCTCGACGTGGGGCGGCCGTGGGAGCTGCTCGACGCGAACGAGTGGAAGCTCGCGGACCTCGACACACGTCTCGCGGGCGACGTGAGCGAGGACGCGACCCTCGACGGAACGGTCGTCGTCGAGGAGGGTGCAACCGTCCGGGAGGGGGTGACGATCGAGGGACCCGTACTCGTCCGGTCCGGTGCGGAGGTCGGCCCGAACGCCTACGTCCGCGGGGCGACGCTGATCGGTCCCGACGCCCGCGTCGGCCACGCCGTCGAGGTGAAAAACAGCGTCCTCCGTGCGGGCGCGACGGTCGGTCACCTCTCGTACGTCGGCGACAGTGTCCTCGGCCGGGACGTGAACTTCGGGGCGGGGACGCTCGTCGCCAACCTCAGACACGACGACGAACCCGTCCGATTGACCGTAAAGGGTGAGCGCGTCTCGACGGGCCGCCGAAAGCTCGGTGTCGTCGTCGGCGACGGCGCGAAAACCGGTATCGATACGAGCCTCAACGCCGGCGTCGTTCTCGGCACGGAGGCCCGAACGCGCCCCGGCGAGACAGTGCTCGAGGATCGACGATAGGCGAATTCGTTGGGCGGGCCGCACACGCTACGGTCTTGTTGATCGAACGGGTTCGGGGCGACGTTCGGCCGTCCATCAAGTGCCTTTACGGTCCACTCCGTCGTGTCATCGGTCATGTTCGGAACCAGTGGTGTACGCGGCCCGGTCGGCGAGGTCGTCACCGCGGACCTCGCGCTCGCGATCGGGCGTGCGCTTGCCGCCGACGGTGCCGACCGGATTGTCGTCGGCCGTGACGCACGAACCACCGGCTCGTTCCTCGCCGACGCACTCTCGGCGGGGGCCCGTGAGTGTGGCGTCGATGTCGAACGGCTCGGGGTCGTTCCCACGCCGACGGTTGCGCGGTCGGTCGGCTGGCGCGACGCGGACGCGGGCGTCGTGATCACGGCCTCGCACAACCCGCCACCGGACAACGGCATCAAACTCTGGACGCCGAGCGGTCAGGCCTTCGGTGACGACGCGACCGACCGGATCGAAGCGCTGATCCGAGACGACATCACGGCGACAGCGGCGTGGGACGCCGTCGGCCACGAACGAACGTGGGACCGAGCGATCGACCACCACCGGGACGCGATCGTCGAGGCGGTGGACGACGACCTCGCCGACTGTTCGGTGATCGTCGACGTGGGCAACGGAACGGGGCGGCTCACCGCGGACGTGCTCGCGGATCTGGGGTGTTCGGTCGAGACCATCAACGCCCAGCCCGACGGCCGGTTCCCAGGCCGCCTCAGCGAGCCGACCGCAGAGCACTGCGGGACGCTCGCTCGGACGGTCGAGCGGACCGACGCGGACCTCGGAATCGCCCACGACGGCGACGCCGACCGGATGATGGCCGTCACCGACGACGGCGCGTTCGTCACCGGCGACGTGTTGCTCGCGCTGTTCGCGCGGGACGCCGCGAGCGACGGGGGTCGGATCGCGGCACCGGTGAACACCAGCCTCGCGGTCGACGACGCGCTCGATGCCGTCGGCGCGAGCGTCACCCGGACGCGCGTGGGCGATGGCTACGTCGCCGAGCGGGCGAGCGAACCGGACGTCGTCTTCGGTGGCGAACCCAGCGGCGCGTGGATCTGGCCCGACGAGACACCCTGTCCCGACGGCCCACTCGCGGCCTGCCGACTCGCGGCGATGGTCGCGCGAGCGGGTCCGTTCTCGGAGCTCGTCGCGGGCGTCGAGACGTATCCGCTCCGACGCGAGAGCGTCCGCACCGACCGGAAGGTGGCGGTGATGGAGCGGGTGACGACGCTCGTGGCCGATCGATACGACGGGGAGGTCGACGACCGAGATGGCGTTCGGGTCGGATTTGACGACGGCTGGTTGCTGATCCGTCCGAGCGGGACCGAACCGCTCGTCCGCTTGACGGCGGAGGCGCGAGACGAGGGGCGGGCGGACGAACTCGTCGAGAGTGCGCGGACGCTTGTCGAGGAGGCTCAACAAGCCGTCGGGTCGCGGTGAGTTCTCACACGCGTCACCCAACGTATCCG
>SKSS01000002.1 GCA_007122875.1 Salinarchaeum sp.
GAGATCTCGGATCTGTCCGCGACCGTCGAGGAGGTCGCCGCGACGACGACAACCGTCGCCGAGCAGTCCGCGACGATGGCGGAACTCGGAGACGAAGGGAAAGCCTCGGCGACCGAAGTCGTCGAGCAGATCGAACAGGTAGAAGAACAGACCAACCAGGTCGTCGAGGCGATCGAAATCCTCGACGAACAGGCGGGTCGGATCGAGGAGATCAGCTCGTTCATCGACGACATCGCGACGCAGACCAACATCCTCGCGCTCAACGCCACGATCGAGGCCGCTCGCGCGTCACACGACACCGACGGGGAGGGATTCGCCGTGGTCGCCCAGGAAATTCAGAACCTCTCGTCCGAGACCCAGGAGGCCGTCGACGACATCCAGTCGACGGTCGACGCGGTGCAAGAACAGATCACCGAAACAGTCGCCGAAGCCCAGGAAACGGAGAGTCAACTCAGCGAAGGTGCAGACTCCGTCACGGACCTGGCTGAGACGCTCGACGAAATCGTCCAGTGGATCAACTCGGTTGACGAACGCGTTCGCGGGATCGACGACGCGACGAACGACCAGGCCCGTTCCACCGAGGACATCACGGTTATCGTCGACGAGGTGGCGAGCGTCTCCGCGGAGACGACCACGCAGGCCGAGGAGGTCGCCGCCGCAGCCGAGGAGGCGACCGCGACCATTAACGAGGTGTCGACCATCGTACAGGAACTCGACGATCAGGCGAGAGATCTCACCGACGTGGTGGAAACGTTCACGGTGTCTGCGGACGTCGACGATGCGCTCGCTCCGACGACGGGAGGTGACGACTGATGGACATATTCACGAACCAGGCGGTGAACGCGTTCGGTGCTGTCGTTATGGTGATCGCCTCGATCGGGTTTATCGTGGCGATCCTCCGGATCGACGCCGATCGCCGTATCTACTATGCACCGGGACTTTTCGTGGTTCTATCGCTTTTCGTATCGTACCTCTTAGGCGCAAACGATCTATTCGTCCTCGAATCATCAGACGGCGGCGATGTCCTCGGGTTGCCTTCGTTCATAAACTACCTCCTTTCGTGGACGGTCATGATGTGTTACATCACTTATCTTGCCGGCGTACGCGAGTACCGCTACTATCTGGCTATCATTGCTGGTACTTCCGCGATCGTCCTTGGGACCGTACTGGCGTGGGTATTGGATCCACCGATCACGTTCGTCTTCTTGCTCCTGCATCTGATCGCGACAATAATGCTCACCGTACTCGCCTACGGACCGATCAGCAAGGTTGGGGCCGATCAAACCGGGGAACTCACTCTCCTGTTCGGGAAGCTCAGAAACCTCTTCATCATGACGTTGCTCATCACGTCCACGATCGGCTACACCGGCCACGGGGCGCTCGGCCTTCTGGACCGATTCACCGGCTCGGCCGCTGGAGTCTACATCGAGCTCGTGTCGCATATCGGCTTCGCTGCCATCCTGTTCCGCTCTCACGACGCGATCGACGATCTCATCGAGCGACGAGAGAGCCTCGCAACGTCGCCGCCCGAGGAGCCCCCGAGTCCCGAAGACGCCATCGAACCGGAGGGAACTCCCGAACCGGCTGATTGAGACCCACTCGGTTCTGTTGAACGAGCTGTTGTAGGTCAACAACGATGCGCTGGTGCGGTATCGATGGGGTAACTGCTCGGTGACTGACCCCGTCGAATCGACGATTGAACAATCGTAACAATGGGATGGCGACCGCTACCCGCGCCCGCCTCACTCGGAGACGACGTTCTGGATCATCTCGTCGGACATGTTCGCGACCGTTTCGCTGCCCGTCTTGAGTTCCTTCATGACGAACCGCGACGAGGTGGCGTTGACACCGTCGATCCCGATGATGGCGTCGATAATCCCGTTCATCTGGTCGCGGTCCTGAACCCGCGAGATGACGACGAAGTCGATGTCGCCCATCGTATAGTACGCCTGACAAACGCCGTCGACCTCCGTGAGCGACTCGCCGATCTCCTCGGCGTAGCCGGTGTCGTGAGAGACCGTCACCTCGGTGAGCATCATCATGTTCAACCCGAGCGCGAGCGGATCGACGTCGGCGGACGTCGCGGTGATCACGTCGGCGTCTTTGAGCTTGTTGAGCCGATAGTGAATCGCGGATTTCGAGAGGTCAAGTTCGTTCGAGAGCTCTTCGAGGTTGACGTCGCTGTTCTCCTCGACGCGTCTGAGAATCTCGATGTCCGTTTCGTCCAAATCGAGATCGAACTCCGCATCCTGGGACATGAGTAATACATTGTCTTCGCAGTTTAAATCATGTACGAACTGCGTCCGCGTCGAACGACCGATGGTCCCCATCGATTGCTCTCACACACACGCTTTTGCGCTCGTAGACTGTGGCACGAGTCATGTCCGGATTCGAGCGTGTACGACTCGCGGGTGGTCCCGAAGCACGCGGGCGAACACACGGCGAGCGGTTCGCGGACGAAATCGCCGACACGGTGGAGGTCTACCTCGATCGGTTCGCCTACCACGGCGCGGATCGACGAACGGTGAGAGAGCAAGCCGAGGCATTCATCCCGCTGATCGAAGCCGAGAACCCGGACTACGCCGCGGAGATGCGCGCGGTCGCCGAGGGAAGTGGCGTTCCCCTCGTCGACGTGACCGCGATCAACGTCCGCTACGAGGTGCTCTACAGCGCGTACGCCGCCGAGGCGGAAGGGGCCGACACGCCCGCGACCGCGGGAACGGACGGCTGTACGAGCTTCGGCATCCTTCCCGAGCGCACCGCGGACGGCCACACCTACGTCGGCCAGAACTGGGACTGGATCGCGCCGATCTGTGAGAACCTCCTCCTGATCGAGGTCCATCCCGACGACGGCGCGAGCCACCTCGCGATGACGGAGGCGGGGATCGTCGGCGGGAAGATCGGCGTCAACGAACACGGCATCGGCGTCGGACTCAACGGGTTGGCGTCGCCTTCGGATGGCGAGGAGCCGTTCCGAAAGCCCTGTCACGTTCGGCTCAGGGAACTCCTGTCGGCCGACCGCTTCGACAAGGCGTTGCTGGCGTTCACCGAGGGCGAGCGCGCCTGTTCAGCGAACGTTGTCGTGGGCCACGCCGACGGCGAGGTAATTGACCTGGAGACAGCACCCGAAACCGTCGGCTACCTCTATCCTGACGACGGCGTACTCACCCATGCGAACCACTTCGAGACGGACGCCGCAGAGAGTTTGCTCGAACGGCGCGGGCCGAGTACGCTGTATCGCTCCCGGCGGCTCCGGCGACGGCTGGAGGAGGCGGATCGACGGGATGGGAGCGAGGGACTCACCGTCGAGGCCGTACAGGAGGCGCTGTGTGATCACTTCGCGGCCCCCGCGAGCGTCTGTAAACACGTCGACGAGAGCCTGCCACCCGAAGAGCACGGACAGACGAACGCGAGCTTTGTCATCGATCTGAACGACCGCACGCTGATCGGAACCCGGGGACCGCCCTGCGAAGGGACGTTCGAGACGTACCGGCTGGTGTGAGCCGCCTCACAACGACTCGTGTGCCGCCCGTTCGAAACGATCGTTGCCCGTTCCCGAACCGTTTACTCCGACCGAATGAGTGAGAATAGCATGCACGCAGATCTGGTTCTGCTCGGGGGAACCGTGATGACGCTCTCAGAGGACGTTCCTGACGGACAGGCGCTCTCGATTGTGAACGATCGGGTTCGAGCGGTCGGGTCGGACGATGAAATCGGCGAGCACGTCGGACCGGACACCGAGGTGATCGACCTCGACGGCCGGACCGCGCTTCCGGGGTTCATCGACACGCACGTCCACGTTCCGATGGGTGGTGCGCGAATGGCCCACGTGAACTGTCGGTCGCCGCCGAACGAGTCGATCGCGGACGTGGTAGCGCGCCTTCGTGAACGCGCCGCGGAGACGCCGGACGGCGAGTGGATCATCTGTTCGGGGTACAATCTGGGACTGATCTGGGAGGAGGAAGGACGGCACGTCGATCGGTGGGATCTCGACGAGGCCGCGCCGGACAACCCGGTACAGGTGAACAGCGTCGGCGGACACACCGGGAGCATCTACAACTCGGCGGCGCGCGACCTCGCGGGGATCGACCGACACACGCCCGATCCCGAGCCACCGGCGGTCATCGAGCGTGATGAGGACGGTCGTCCCTCCGGACTCGTGAGCGAAGAGGCCGAACTCCCGCTCCAGGAGGCGATTCCGGAGGAGACCGCCGACGATCGCCGGGAGAACGTCGAGCGCGCGTTCGAGCGACTGCTCTCGTGGGGCGTCACCACCGCTCACGAGGCCAGCACGACCCCGGAGTACCTGCGGATCTATCAGGAACTCGCCCGCGAAGGGCGGCTTCCGATCCGGCTGGGGATGATGCTTCAGGGCGACGCCGGCGAGGGACTCGGCGACGAGGGCATGGACCTGCTCGGGCGACTTGCCGACGCCGGCATCGAGACGGGGTTCGGGAGCGATCGGCTGTTCGTCGTCGGCGTGAAGTACTTCATCGACGGCGCGTTCACCGGCCGGACGGCCGCCATGTACGAACCGTACGAGGGCGAGGCGGTTCCCGAAGACTCCCCGCGCTACGATGGGCTGTTACACCTCGATCCCGAGTACTTCGCCGAGCGGGTCGAGACGGCGTACGACGCCGGGCTTCGGATCTGCGTCCACGGACAGGGCGACCAGGGGATCGATCACATTCTCGACGCGTTCGAGGCGACCGTCGATCCCGACGAGGACCACCGCTTCCGGATCGAACACGCCGGGTTGACGTACCCCGAACAGGTAGAGCGGATCGCCGAAATCGGGGCATGCGTCTCGTCGTCGATCTCGTTTCTCGGTGGGGATGTCTCTCGAAACTGGGTGTACTGGGGCGACGAGCGGATGGATCACACGTACGCCGTCCGGTCGCTACAGGAAGCGGGCATCCCGACCGCTGCCAACGGTGACTGGCCGGTGACGACCGGCGATCCCCGCGTGGGCCTCAAAACGGCGGTTACGCGAGAGACCGTCACCGAGGAGGTCGTCGGGGCGGATCAGCGGGTGTCGATCGAGGACGCGCTCCGCCTGTACGGTCCGGATGCCGCGTATCTGGAGTTCTCCGAGGACGAGAAAGGGCGGCTCGAACCCGGCATGCTCGCGGACGTGACGGTGCTGTCGGACGATCCACGATCGGTCGATCCCGCCGCGCTGACCGATCTCGATGTCGAGTACACGATCGTCGGCGGTTCGATCGAGTACGTCGGGTAACGTGAGCGGTTTCGGGTATCCCCCGCGTGCCATCGGCACGCACTCGTCGCCGCGCTCCGAAACCGTTTTGGGCCGTGGTTTCGCACGAACAGTATGCCGACCGAGACCGGGTACGACCCCTCACTCGGGAACAAGTTCGTTTTCGTCACCGGGGGCGTGATGTCCGGGCTGGGAAAGGGAATCACCGCCGCGAGCCTCGGCCGCCTGCTGAAGGAGGCTGGCTTCGACGTGACGGCCGTCAAGATCGATCCCTATCTCAACGTCGACGCCGGGACGATGAACCCCTACCAGCACGGCGAGGTGTACGTCCTCAAAGACGGTGCTGAGGTCGACCTCGACCTGGGCAACTACGAGCGCTTCCTGGGCGAGGACATGACTGCCGATCACAACGTGACCACGGGGAAGGTCTACCAGCACGTCATCGAACGCGAACGTGCCGGCGACTACCTCGGAAAGACCGTCCAGATCATCCCGCACATCACCGACGACATCAAACGACGGGTCCGCGAGGCCGCGGAGGGAACCGACGTCTGTATCGTTGAGGTGGGCGGGACCATCGGCGACATTGAGGGCATGCCGTTTCTGGAGGCGCTCCGGCAGTTCGCCCACGAGGAGGACGAATCCGACATCCTCTTTACGCACGTCACGCTCGTTCCGTACTCGAAAAACGGCGAGCAGAAGACCAAGCCGACCCAGCACTCGGTGAAGGAACTCCGCTCGATCGGGCTTCAGCCGGATGTCGTCGTGGGACGGTGTCCGAACCACCTGGATCCGGAGACCAAACGAAAGATCGCGCTGTTCTGTGACGTGCCGACCGACGCCGTGTTTTCGAATCCCGACGTCGAGGACATCTACCACGTACCGTTGACCGTCGAGGAGGAGGGACTCGACGACTACGTCCTTGAGGCGCTGTCACTCTCCGACCGGGCTTGCCCACCCGAAGAACGCGCCGACGGCTGGCGTGAGCGGGTGACCCGCGACACCGACGGCGAGGTCGACATCGCGCTCGTCGGCAAGTACGCGCTGGAGGACGCCTACATCTCGATTCACGAGGCGCTCAAACACGCCGGCATCGAGCGCGGCGTCGACGTGAACGTCCTCTGGGTCGACGCCGACGAGATGGGTACCGACCACGAAGAACGCCTCCATCGGGCGGACGGAATCGTCGTTCCCGGCGGGTTCGGCAGCCGCGGTACCGAGGGGAAAATCGGGGCGATCCGGTACGCCCGATTGAACGGGATTCCCTTTCTCGGGCTCTGTCTCGGGTTCCAGATGGCAGTCGTCGAGTTCGCTCGGAACGTCCTCGATCTGGACGGGGCACACTCCGCCGAGGTCGACGACAGCACTCCCCATCCGGTGATCGACCTGCTTCCCGAACAGGACGGTCTCGACGACATGGGCGGGACGATGCGACTCGGCGCACACGAAACCGAGATCGAACCCGAGACGCTGGCGGCCGAGATATACGGGGACACGACGTGTGTCGAGCGTCACCGTCATCGGTACGAGGTCAACCCGGAGTACATCGATGACCTGGAGGGGGGCGGGATGACGTTCTCGGGACAGGCCGGCCGACGGATGGAGATTCTCGAACTCGACGACCATCCGTTCTTCGTCGGCACGCAGTTTCACCCCGAGTTCCGGTCGCGACCGACCCGGGCCAGCCCGCCGTTCGTCGGGTTTCTCGACGCGGTGCTCTCGCGCACTGAGACCCCAAGGGAGGTGGAGATCTGATGGTCGATCCGGGTCCGTTCGTCGACGAGGCGGTCGACGAGATCCGCGAGACGATCGGCGACGCGAACGCGGTCATCGCGCTCTCGGGCGGGGTCGACTCCTCGACGACGGCCGCGCTGGCGTACGAGGCGATCGGTGATCGGCTCACGCCCGTCTACGTCGACACCGGGTTGATGCGAAAGGGCGAGACCGAACAGATCCGCGAGACGTTCGCGTACATGGAGAGTCTCCGGGTCGTCGACGGTCGTGAGCGGTTCCTCGATGCGCTCTCGGGGATCACCGATCCCGAGGAGAAGCGCGCGGTCATCGGCGAGGAGTTCATTCGGGTGTTCGAGGAAGAAGCGCGTGGGGCCGACGCCGACTACCTCGTCCAGGGGACGATCTATCCCGACCGGATCGAGAGCGAGGGTGGCATCAAGTCCCACCACAACGTCGGCGGACTGCCCGAGCGGATGGAGTTCGAGGGGATCGTCGAACCCGTCCGCGACCTCTACAAGGACGAGGTCCGCGAGGTCGCACGACACCTTGGCCTGGAGGAGATCGTCGCCGAGCGGATGCCGTTTCCCGGTCCCGGTCTCGCGGTTCGCGTGATCGGCGAGGTCACCGAGGAGAAACTCGATGTCGCCCGTGAGGCGAGCGCGGTCGTCGAGGAGGAACTCGAAGAACACGACCCGTGGCAGGCGCTCGCCGCGGTGATCGGGAAGGCCACGGGCGTGAAAGGCGACAACCGGGTTCACGGGTGGGTCGTCGCGGTCCGGTCGGTCGAGAGTCGGGACGGCATGACCGCGCGGGCACAGGAACTCGACTGGGAGACGCTCCAGCGGATCCAGTCGCGGATCACCGGCGAGAACGAGACCGTCGCGCGGGTCGTCTACGACGTAACCCACAAGCCCCCGGCGACCATTGAGTACGAGTGATGAGGGCCATCGTCGCCGGCGCTGACGAGGAGGGAATCGCCGACGCGCTCAACCGTGCGGGCGTGACCGTGACCGAAATCGAGGGGATCACCACGCGCGAGCGGCTGGTCGAGGCCGGCATGGCGGAGGCCGACCTGTTCGTGCTGACGGACGTGAAACAGCCGACCGCCGTCCCGATGGCCGCCGAACTCAACGAAAACGCCCGGATGGTGGTCTACGACCGTCTTTCGCTCCCGGAGGTGCTCAGCCGCGTGACCGACCTCGCCGTCGATCCCGGCCTGTTGGGACCTGACACCGTCGCCGAAGAACTCGTGAACGGAACCGGGTGACGGTCTCCCGGTCTGGAATACGATACGTTCACGGATCGAAGTACGTTACTTTCATCGGTCGAAGTATGTTACTTTCACCGGTCGAAGTAACTTACTTTCACCGATCGAAGTATTGGGTCACTGGCGTCGAGCGGCCTGTTATCGTCGGCTTTCCGATGTAGCCCGAACTGATCCAGCAATCCACGCCTTTTTACAATCTTGGCATCGAGAAACGTCCATGCACATCAGTCTCGGTCAGAAGCTCGTCATGCTGGGAATGCTCGGTTTCCTCTCGCTCGTGCTGTTGCTGTTGTTCCCCTGGTGGCTGTTCCTGTTCGCGCTGTTCGTGATCGTGCCGTTGAGTATCAAGATTCTGACGCTGTGAGGGTTGACGGCGGGGCGGATCGAACGCCCGCTACGCCGGTGGTTCGATCGTTGACGACACGCGTTCGAGGCCCCGTTCTACGTCGGCGAGCAGGTCGTCTGCGTGTTCGACGCCGACGGAAACGCGAAGCAGCGAGTCGGAAATCCCGATCGCGTCTCGCTCCTCGGGCGGAACCGTCGAGTGCGTCATGCTCGCCGGGTGTTCGATCAGGCTCTCGACGCCGCCGAGGCTGACCGCAAGCGAGAACTCCGCGAGGCCGTCGAGAAACGCTTCGACGGCCTCCAGGCCACCGGTCAGCTCGAAGGACAGCACGCCGCCGAACCCCGACATCTGTCGCCGTGCGAGGTCGTGTTGTGGGTGGGACGGAAGCCCAGGATAGTGAACTGCCGTCACCAGGTCGTGTTCTTCGAGCCGTTGGGCGAGTACGAGCGCGTTCTCCTCGTGTCGGTCCATCCGCATGGGAAGCGTCTTCGTTCCGCGCAACACGAGAAAGGCGTCGAACGGCGACAGCACGTTTCCGAGGCCGACGGTCTGGAGGAACTCGATCTCTTCGGCGAGGTCGTCGTCGCCGGTGATCAGCGCGCCGCCCAGCGAGTCGCTGTGGCCGTTCAGGAACTTCGTCGTGCTCTGTGCGACGAGATCCGCTCCGAGATCGAGCGGACGCTGGAAGTACGGGCTTGCGAACGTGTTGTCCACGCCGAGGGTGACGCCGGCGTCGTCGGCGATCGCGGCGATCGCTTCGACGTCACACAGCTTCAACAACGGGTTCGTCGGCGTTTCCAGCCAGATCAGCGCCGTCTCCGGGCGGAGTGCGTCCTCGACCGCTGCCGGATTGCGGGCGTCGACGAAGCTCACATCGATTCCCAGTCGTCCGGCCAGCACCTCGGTGAACATCGCCCGCGTGCCGCCGTAGAGGTCGTCGAACGCGACGACGTGATCGCCCGGCCGGACCGTCGCCAGCACGGCCGCGGCGATCGCCGACGTCCCCGACGCGAACGCGAACCCGTGCTCGCCGCCTTCGAGCGCCGCGAGCCGTTCCTCTACGGCGTGTCGCGTTGGGTTGGACAGCCGCGTGTAGAGGAACTCACCGGCTCCCGGATCGAGCCCCTCTAAGGACGCGTCGGGGTCGATTCCGTCGGTTGCGAACGTCGAGGAGACGTGGATCGGTAACACCACGTCACCGGCGTCCCGCTCCGTCGCTCCCTCCTCCCCGAAACTGACCGCCTCTGTGTCGAACTTCCGGCCCATGGAACGGTGATACACCGTGCTGAACTGAGACGCACTCCATGGAAAACCTTCCTATCGCCTCGGAGATTATCTGAGATTATTCGAAATCTCTTCGAATTACTTTGAGTAATCTTATGAGGGGTTCTGTTGGATGTCGCTCGCCACTGACGGACGGACCCCACCTCTCATGCGCGTGTCGAAAGGCGGTCTTTTTTATGGACTGGCCCGTATCTCGAATGAGATGACATCGCTGCTATACCCGGTCGCGATCGGGCTCCCGCTGGCGATCGTGACGATCGTCGTGCTCGTTCGGGTCCGGCGGTGGCACTATCCGACCGTCGAGTTCAGCTACGATGGGCCGACGGGCCAATCGCCGAGTCCCGAATCCACCTCCGCCGGTGACGATGAGGAGAGTGAGGGGACGGACACAGCGGACGAAGGAACCGACGACGGGGACGGACAGGAAGACGAAACGGCGGGCGAGGATGACGACGATCCCACAGACGAACCGGCAGTTCCCGAACAGACGCAGGGACCGAGTGGGATTCGCGGCTGGCTCGTCCGGCAGATCTATCCGTTCTACAAGCGAGCCTGATTCCCCAGATTTCCCGGTGGGCGGTTGTTGGTGATCGAGTTCGTCGCTCGCTCCTCTCGGACGCCACTCAAGTGTCCGCAAAGCGCATCGACGAAGCAGGAATCCTCGGGTTCGTTCGGAACTTTTCGAGTGTCGTGACGACGAGAAGCTTCGAGTGTACACTACGTGACCCAGAGCCGGTTCACCGGCCGGGAATCGGCGGTAGCTCCCCGTCACGAGAGAGTGTCCGCGATCCGGCATAGAGGACAACCGCGAGAGCGACGGCGACGTAGGTCAGTTCCCTGATCGGCAGCGTCGCCACGAGTTCGGGCGTCTCGCCCGTGACTGCGAGAAACGGCGGGAGATTGCCTGCCGCATGTGCGATCATGACGACGAGCAGTCCGCCGCTAGTGCTGTTGTACATCCACGCAAAAATGACCGACTGAGCCATCGTCGTCAGGTAATAGGAAGGAAGAATCCCTGCATCGTAGGCGGCCAGATCGAACAACAAGAACAACGGCAGGTGCCAACTCGCCCAGAGGATGCCGACGACGACGGCAATGACCAGTGCACTGTACTGTTTCTGCAGTCGGGACTGGGCGAATCCTCGCCAGCCGAACTCCTCGAGACTACCGGCCACAAAGAGAACGACCAGGAAGTTCAGGAGATACAGTACCAGTGGTACTGTCGGCTCGAAGGCGACATTGGACCCGAGCGCTAGGGCGACGAGCGTTTCGGCATCGGTGAGAAACAGTGGGAGAACGAGCGCGATCACATACCAGTGAGCACCGACGCGCACGTTTTTGACGTGGCCGACGTACGAACGAACGTCTTCGTCAAGTACCCACACGATGACACCGCCTGCGATGAGCGGGCCCCACACGCGGTGTAGGACGTGAAGTTCGCCAGGTGCGTCGAATACGAGCAAACCAATCACATCGATGCCCCATGTGTACACGAAGGTCAGTACGACGAACGCGAGTACTGGCGAGCGCTCGACGGCCCCTTTCAGCCCTCGTATCCGGGAGTGGCTATCTACGGACTCACCGTCCGCTGATCCCTCGATAGATCGATCAGACATGCTACTCCTTCCTAAATAATGAAATATAAGAGTTAATATGTCTTTCATCGTAGAATGGGCGCTCCCACTACGGGACAGGGATACGAATTGCTACCGACCGGCATCAACACAAGTCAGGAACGGGCTGTTCACAGTTTACAACTCACTCCTACGCCCGTGAGCGCCCAGCCTTTTTGGTCGGCGTCTGCGTTCCCCCGCTCATGAAGGCCGTCACCTTCTCCGAACACGGCGACAGGGACGTAATCGACTACACGGAGGTCCCCGATCCGGACCCGGCCCGCGACGAGGTGCTCGTCGACGTGAAGGCGGGCGCGCTCAACCACCTCGACGTGTGGACTCGGCGGGGACTGCCGGGGCTGGACCTGGAGATGCCACACGTCCCCGGTAGCGACGGAGCGGGAATCGTCGAGCGCGTCGGAGAGGACGTGACCCGGTTCGAACCGGGCGACCGGGTGGCCGTCTGGGGCGGCGTGAGCTGTGGTGAGTGCGAGTTCTGCCGGAACGGCGAGGAGACGCTCTGTGTCCGCTATCACGTCATCGGCGAGCACGTTCCCGGCGTTCACGCCGAGTACGCCGCCGTGCCGGCGGACAACCTCGTGGCCGTCCCCGACGGCGTCGGCTGGGAGACGGCCGCGGCGGCCCCCCTCGTGTTCGGAACCGCGTGGCGGATGCTGATCACGCGGGCAGCCGTCCGTCCGGGTGAACACGTGCTCGTACTCGGAGCGAGCGGCGGCGTCGGCCACGCGGCCGTTCAGATCGCCGCGTACGCGGGCGCGACCGTCTACGCGACCGCCGGAAGCGAGGAGAAACTGGCCTACGCCCGCGAGATCGGCGCGGATCACGCGATCGACTACGAGGCCGAGGACTTCGCCGATCGGATACGGGAGCGAACCGGCAAGCGCGGCGTGGACGTGGTCGTCGACCACGTGGGTGCAACCACGTGGCGCGACTCGTTGCGAAGTTTGGCGAGGGGCGGCCGACTGGTCACCTGCGGGGCGACGACCGGTGGGACTCCCGAGACGAACGTCAACCGAATCTTCTGGAATCAGCTCTCGGTGCTGGGATCGACGATGGCGACCCGCGGGGAGGTCGATGACGTGCTCTCACTCGTGTGGGACGGGACGTTCGAGCCGCGGATTCGGGAGACGCTTCCGATGAGCGAGGCCGCCCGCGGTCACGAACTGCTGGAGAATCGGCAGGGCTTTGGGAAGGTGGTCGTAATTCCCGACAGTGAGCGCTGACGATCCCGATTCGACCGACGGGGATGGGGATGGCAGCGATAGCGGTGGGTACGTCCACGTCCCCGGAACGGTGGACGGGTCGGACGCACTGGGTGGATCGGACGCGAACGAGAAGCGAGGGGAACGGAGCGGCGAGTGCGGGGGACGGAACGGAGCGGATGAGTCGGAGCGCCACGACAGACACCCGGAGGGGACCGACCGCGAGTTCGACTGGCGCGGGTGGATCCTCGTCGGAGCCATCGTCGTCGCGTTCGTGATCGCCCCGGTGACGATCGTTCTCTGGCCGCCCGACGTGGGCTTTCGGTTCGCCTATCTGGTGTTACCGATGCTCCCGGCGCTCTTGCTCGCGATCGTGGCGGTGTGGGCGACGACGCGACCCTAGTCTGTGGTTGCCATCGGGGGGCTGTCGAATGCCGTTTCCAGTCGATCGGTGATCGCCAGTGCGGCCGCTACGTCTTCGGCGGGCGTCTCCGGTTCGTCGGCGTACGATCGGAGGGCGTCGATGAGCCGCCACCCTTCATAACAGGTAAACGACGGCTGGTCGCGTTCGAGTTTCGTCGCGACCTCGACGGCCCACCACGGCGGCGGCGATCCCGGGCGGTTGGGATCGCGACTCTCCATGACGTGGGTGAGCGCTACATGGTGGACCACCCACTGTTCGGCCCTGCCCAACGGCAGGTGGGTACTATCACGCATCCGTCCGGCGGCGGTCGTTGCTGACATCGCTGATGCGGCGAGCGGGGACTCGCCCTCGGGCAATCGTATGGGACCGTCACACATGAGTCTTTGGGAAGAGTTAACATTCGACATTGGCCATGTCGGGGTCATCAATGGAGAGCATATTCACTCTGGGCTGTGTGATCGATCGATGTCGAGAAGTCGACGGTCAGCGTACGGCGGGCGTCACTGCCGAACGTCCCGCCGCATGGCGATCTCGAACCAGGGACAGAGCCGGAGTTGGCGGTACCACTGCGGATTCTGGTGAAGCCGCTCGTAGGGAACCCACATGAGTCCAGCAACCTCCTTCTCGTCGGGGTCGAGGCTGGTGTCGTCGAGGGTGAGCTGTAACACCGCACAGACCTCGTGTTCGACGCCCTCGTTCTCGTAGTAGCGCTTGTACTCGAACTTGTCCGTCAGCCGGAGGTCGTCGTACTGATCGGGGGTGACGCCGAGTTCCTCCTCCAGTCGCTGCCGGGTGGCTTCCTTCTGTGTCTGGCCCTCCTCGGGATGGGACGCCACGGTTCCGTCCCAGTGTGTGTCCCACAGCCGCTTTCGGGGACTGCGCTGGGCCAGCAGAATGTTGTCGTCCCGATCGAACACCAGCGCGGTGAACGCCCGGTGGCGGACGCCATCGCCAGTGTGTGCTTCGAGCCGGTTGACGAGTCCCTGCTCACGATCCTCGCCGTCGACGGCCACGACATCCTGACGCGCGTTCTCGTGTGTCTCGTCGCTGGCGACGGTCTCGTCGTCCTCGGCGGCGAAATCCGCGTCGTCCACGCTCATGTCGAACCGATCGTGGGGATGGGTCAAACAGTCTTCGGTTCCGCTGGCTGGTCACGGAGCCTCCGATCGTTCCTGCGGCTGGAGCGACCAGGCGACGACGATCACAACCCACACCACCACGACGAGTCCCACGTACGCACCCATCGAGACGGAGACGCCGATCATGCCGAGGATCGTTCGGAGCTCGATCAACACTGGAACGGACAGTGCCAGTACGATCAGGAGCCCCGCTCTGGAGACCCGCATCACTCCGGAGACCTCCCAGCCATGCGATCCGATCGCCGCCCGTTCGCGGTCGGACCTCGTCGGGGAGATTCGACGGGAGCCGTGGGGACGGCGCTCACCCGTCCACCTGTGTGACCTGGGGACGCTGGATCGCCCAACCGCCGACGATCGCGGCGAACACCAGTGCCACGACCGCCAGATACGCGTCCATCGGAACCGTCACACCGACCATTCCGAGGACGGTCCGCAGTTCGATCAGCACCGGAACCGAGAATGCGAGCACGATCAACAGCCCCGATTTCGAGACTCGCATCAGGCGATCACCCCGACGATGAACTCCAGCGCCAAGGGAACCAGGAGTTCGATCGTCATCGGATACGCGTTTCCACCGGGTCCGAACAGCCCGCCCCGCTCGATCACGCTCCACAGCGGCAGCGTGTACGCGAGAACGACGAGCACGACGGCGATGATCGTCCAGAGCCGGAGATCGTCGATCACCCGCGGCGATCCATCGGGCCCGGACAGCGGCTTCGGGATCGCGCCGTCGACCGTCGGTGCGTCCGCACGCGGTCCGACGGCCGTTCCGACGACGTTCACCAGAAACAGCACTGTCGAGACGAACAGCAGGGTCCCGCCGATCGCGACCTGTAGGTCGAGTTCGCCGATCGTGCCGATCGCGCCGGCGAATTCGACGGACTCGTACTGCGGCTCTGCGGTTCGGCGCGGAACGCCGAGCAGCCCGGCGCGGTGCATCGCGTTCGACATGAGCGTCATGCCGACGAACCACAGGACGACCTGATTGAGTCCGATCGCACGGCTGTACAGCTCCTTGCCGGTGAGCTGAGGCAGGAACCAGTAGGCCGCCGCCATGAACGTCAGCGCGACGGCCGATCCCACGGTGAGGTGGAAGTGGCCGGGGACCCAGATCGTGTTGTGGATCAGGTAGTTGACGTTCATGCCCGCGTTGACCATCCCGGAGAAGCCGCCGGCTGCGAACAGCAGCCCCGCGAGCGCCATCCCGGTGAACACCGGGTCGCGCCACGGCAATGCCGTGAGCCACCCGAGGCGACCGCTCCCGCCCCGCTGGCGAGCCCCGTGCTCGATGCTGGCGACGACGGTGAACGCCGTCAGCAGGCTCGGTAGCAACAGGAACATCGTGTTCGTCATCGCGATGAACTTAAAGCCCTCCGCGATGCCGGGGTCGAGGTACTGGTGGTGGATACCCGTCGGCACCGACAACACCAGAAACAGCACGAACACGACGCGGGCGAGCGGGTCGCTGAACAGCCGTCCGCCCGCCACCTTCGGCAGGACGAGGTACCACATCATGTACGCGGGCATCAGCCAGAAGTAGACGACCGGGTGGCCGAAGAACCAAAAGAGGGTACGGGTCA
>SKSS01000035.1 GCA_007122875.1 Salinarchaeum sp.
CGGTACGCTCGCAAACGCGGCGACGAACCGACCGACGGCCATCGGCGGGGGGCGAAGACGACCGAGCGGATGCTGTCGTGGTGTGAGGACGTTGGCGTGGAGGAACTCACCCTCTATGCGTTCTCGACGGAGAACTTCGATCGGCCACCAGCGGAACGGGACGCGCTGTTCGACCTCATCGAGGGGAAGTTGCGCGAGTTCGCGGACGCCGAGGAGGTCCACGACCGGCACGTTCGGATCCGTGCGATCGGCGAGACCCACGAACTGCCAGACCGGGTGCGCGAGGCGATCCGATACGCCGAACGGCGGACCCGTGGGTACGACGAGTTCACCCTGAACGTCGCGCTCGCCTACGGCGGACGGGCCGAACTCCTGGGTGCGGCGAGAGCGATCGCCCACGAAGTGGCCGACTCGACCCTCGATCCCGCCGACGTGGACGTGACGGCGCTCGACGAGCAGCTTCGTGACCGGCCGACCCGCGAGGTCGACCTCATCATCCGCACGGGTGGGGACGAGCGGACGAGCAACTTCCTCCCGTGGCACGCCAACGGCAACGAGGCGGCAGCGGCCTTCTGTGCACCCTACTGGCCGGAGTTCTCGAAGGCCGACTTCCTGCGGGCGATTCGCACCTACGAACACCGCGAGGAGTCCTGGCGGCGAACCCGTGCGCGGCGGGCTATCGCCCTCCTGCGCGCGTTCGGGGACGCTGAACTCGACGAGGCCAGACGGACCGTTCGCCGGTTCCGCGGCTATCTTCCCCGAAAGGAACTTCCGAGCGGCGGGTTCGACTCCTCGGAGCCGGAACGAGAGGAAACGGTCGCCGACTGACCGTCCCTGCCGGTTTCCCTGAGGCGGCTCGATCGGTCAGCGTCCGAATCGCCGCTTCCGGTCGGCGTAATCGAGCAACGCCCGGAGGTAGTCCCGCTTCCGGAAGTCCCGCCAGTTCACGTCGGTGAAGTACAGTTCGGAGTAGACCGACTGCCAGATCATAAAATCCGACAGCCGTTCGGCTCCCGTCTTGATCACCAGATCCGGTTCGTCGGGAAAGACCAGTCGGCTTTCGACGTCCGTCTCGTCGATCGATTCCGGATCGAGCGTTCCGTCGGCCACCTCGTGAGCGATGCCGCGAACGGCCTCCGCGAACTCGTGTTTTCCGCCGAGACCGATGCTCACCTGAATCGGGGCGTCGGCCCGATCGGTGTCGGCCGGTCCACGAACGGCGACCGGTTCGGGCGCGTCGATGTCCGCCAGTTCACGTTTGAGCGTCGGAGCGGCCGCCTCGTCGAGGACGCCCACGTAGACAGTGACCTCCTCGGCACCGTACTCGAACGCCCACCCGAAAAATCCCGACAGGGTGTCGTATGCGCCGCGTTCGAGCAGGTCGCGCTCGGTAATCACGAGCGCGACGTGTTCCGGTCGGTCCTCACGCCGTCGGAGACGGTACGCCAGCGAACGGTCGTAGAGTCCCACGGTCACCCGTAGCCCGTACGCGATCCTAAACGTTGCCCCGTAATCACGTCATCTTCTCGTCCCGGTCGTTCGGGAGCATTAAATACCTCTCGGGAAAAATGAGCGGTAGCGTGACACCACGATCCCGTCGTGCGGCCGCGTTCGCCGCGGTCGGTACGCTGGCGCTGATCGCTCCATTGCTCGGACCGCTGGCGACGGTTCCATTCATCGTCGTCGCGATCGTGGCCGTCAGGGCGAGCGCCGATGGGCGACTGTTCGAACTGTTCGCCCGTCCGGGTGATCGCCAGGAGGGAACGCTCTATGGCCTCGCCGGATTCTCGCTCGCCGCCGCCGGCCTGGCGATTCTCGCCGGCCTGGACGCCTTCGGGATGCCGTACGTGGCGTTCGTCGGAGCCGTCCTCGTGGTTTCGTACGGGAACGTTGGAGAGGCGATCGCCCGCGAGCGGATCGGAAGCGAGATGGCGGCCGTCAACGGTTTCGTCGGCGGCGCGATCGGCGCGACCGTTCCCGGCGTGCTCCTCCTCGACATCCTCGGGGCAGAACCGATCGCCCTCCCGGTCGTGGCGTTCCTCGTGGCATCGGCGGCGCTGCTGGCGGCGTTGCTCCGATCCGTATTGTACTCCCAGGACGATCCGCTGGTGATGTGCTCGACCGGATTGCTGCTCTGGCTGTTGGCGGCCGTCTCGCCGGCGCTCACCGCCTCCTGGGTGGTCCTCGGACTCGGGATCACCGCCGCGCTCGGCTACGCCGCCTACGCCCTCGACACCGCCTCGATTCCCGGAACCCTGACCGGGACGTTGCTGGCGCTGTTGACGATCGTCCTCGGTGGCGTCGGCTGGTTCGCGGTGCTCGTTGCATTCTTCGGAATCGGGGGCCTCTCGACGAAATTCCGGTACGACGCGAAGGTCGAACGCGGGGTCGCAGAGGACAACGAGGGCGCGCGCGGGAGCGCCAACGTGCTGGCGAACTCGGCGGTCGCGCTCGGCTCGGTGCTCGGCTTCGCGGCCGCACCGGAGATCATCCCGATCGAACCGACCCTGTTTCTGTACGCCTTCGCCGGATCGCTGGCCGCGGCGCTCGGCGATACGCTCTCCAGCGAGATCGGTGGGGTGTTCGACGATCCCGTCCTCATCACGACGCTCGAACCGGTTGAGCCGGGAACCGACGGGGCCATCACCGTTCAGGGAACGGCCGCCGGACTCGTCGGAACGGCCATCGTCGCCGGCCTCTCGATCGCGCTGTTCGCTTCGGTGGATACCGTCGGCGCGCTCGTCGTCGTCGTCGCCGGGTTTTCGGGGATGACCGTCGACAGCCTGCTCGGCGCGACCGTCGAGGGGCGGGTGCTCGGCAACGGGAGCGTCAACTTCCTGGCGACGTTCGCTGGCGGCGTCGTCGGGGCCGTGGCCGCGCTCGGCGTCGGGCTCGTTACGCTGGTGTGATGACGGATTAGGCTTCGGACGCGAGTTCGTCGGCGACCAGCACGCGGACCGACGCCGGCTGCTTGGTGAACTCCCCCGTCGATCGTCCGACGAGGTGTTCGACGCCCCGCTGGGCCGCCACGTCGAGTAGTCGCTGAGTCACCTCACCGTCGACCACGACGGCGTGGGGAACCGACTCCGCGTCGACGACCGCATCGAACGCGCCCGCTGCGGCGTCCTCCGAGACGGTGTCGTACGTCTCGTCGAGCAATCTGACGGCGTCTAGTTCCGCTTCGATCACCTCGCGGACGTGGCTGCGGAGGGTCGTCGGTCGATCGTCGGCTGTCGACGATCGCTCGGGATCGGCGTCGTTTTCCGCCGACGAATCGGTGTCGCTCTCGTCGGTGTCGAGCGTTCCGGAACTCGCTCCGTCAACAGCCGCGTCCTCGACGGCTGCTTGGGCATCTTCGACGGCTGCTTGGACATCCTCAACGGCTGCTTGGACGTCTTCTTCGGCCATCGGGGGGTCGTCATCGGACACGCTCTCGGCCTCGTCGTGAACGACGGCGTGTGGTTCGCTCGTGTCGGCGACCCGCTCGGCGGGCGTCTTATCGCGGAGCGCGGTCGTCACCTCCTGGCGTGTGAGATCCTCGACCGACTTGCCGGCCGGTGCGAACGCCACGTAGTCGACGTCGCCGACCTGCATCAGTTCCTTGAGGATGAGGTCACCGCCACGGTCACCGTCGAGGAACGTCGTCGTCGTCCGCTCGTGGGTGAGGGCGGCGATCTCGTCGGGGACGTTCGTCCCTTCGACGGCGACGGCGTTTTTGATCCCGTATCGAAGCAGCGTCACCACGTCGGAGCGCCCTTCGACGACGATGACGGCGTCCCCATCGGCCACTCGCGGACCGGCGGGAAAGCCCTCGTACTCGGTCACGTCGGCGACGCGGATGTTCCGGCGGACCTCCTCGATTAGCTCGTCGGTGGTCATGCTCGCGTCGTCGAACGCCGTCCCGAGGAGTTCGGTCGCCCGATCGACGACCCGGTTTCGCTTCGCGGCCCGCACGTCCTCGATTTCGGTCACTTCGAGGGTCGCCCGGCACGGCCCGACCCGGGTGAGCGTCTCCAGGGCCGCCGCCAGCACGGCCGTCTCGACCTGGTCGAGACCGCTGGCGATCGTTACCCGTCCGAACGACGTTCCGCCTTCGCTCTCGATCTCGACGTCGATCCGCCCCAGCTTCGAGGTTCGCTGCAGGGTTCGGAGGTCGAGTTCCTCGCCCAACAGCCCCTCGGTCTGGCCGAAGATGGCTCCAACGACGTCACTGCGCTCTACCACTCCGTTCGCCCGGATGTCCGCGTGAATCAGGTACTTCGATGTAGCTTCCATTGATGATCGACCCCTGGTGGGGACGTGATTGTGAACCGCCCATGAGGATGCTCATGGATCGGTGAAGATAGGCGGAATCACCGGATATACCTGTCGCACTCAACGGAGGTGCGGTGGCGGGACGTGGCGACCCTGGACCGCGGGTCGTTCGACGGGGGAGGAGCCGGTACGGAGGAGGCAAACAGGCGGCACGTTCGAATTCGCCGGCCGATGTGCCACACTCCCGCAAGTCGGCCGGCGACGGTCGTCAACTCACAGCGGTACAGCGCGGAAGCCCACAGCTTTAGCCGTGGGAGGAAGCGCGTACGCTCCGTGCCACAACCGGCGGCAACAGCCGACCAACTCCCCAACGTATATAATGGACTGCTTC